>DMFQ01000421.1:5799-5969 GCA_003450555.1 Ktedonobacter sp. | reverse complement strand
GCACTACCTTGGTGAAAGCCAGGTAGGAAAGGACGAGGGCGGAGATGATACTGGCGAGCGCGCCTAAAACGAGTATCAGTTCGAAAATGCTAAATCCCTGGCCAAAACTTTCTGAGCCGACGAGGACGAGGATAAAAAATATGAAGAGGCCGACGAGAAACATGCTGACC
>DMFQ01000421.1:5323-5572 GCA_003450555.1 Ktedonobacter sp. | reverse complement strand
TCATGTTGCGCATCATTGATACTGTTTTGCCGGGCATGGGTGGTGGCGCGAAACGTTCCATGCCTTCGTTGTATGCTGATTCTAGTTTCTTTACTTTATCTGCTTTATGACATACGGGGCAGAGGGGTAATTGTGTTTCTCTCGTTACCATTGATGACCTCCCTTTATTGTGCGAGTTGAGGACGAGCAATAATACAGTATGTTGCTAAAAGCATAGCACGAAGTTGCGGGTAAGACAATGGTATTTTT
>DMFQ01000421.1:3493-5122 GCA_003450555.1 Ktedonobacter sp. | reverse complement strand
GACCTGCCTACTCATCTCAAAAAAGAGAGGGTGGAAGTGGATGGAAAAAAGAGAGGGCGAAAGTGGATGGAAGGATGGAAAGAGGCAAATTGTCATGGTTTGGTTGTACGATGTAACCGTCGATCAAGGGTCTGGCGATATCTTGGATGGAAAGAGGCAATTTGACATGGTTTGGTTGTACCGCTACACTAGGTGGAGACGTAATGCGAGTTGAGAGGACTAGCGATATATGACGGCAGCTATAACTATTGTGGGGCTTGGGCCGGGAGAGTGGAACGATTTGACGCTCCAGGCGCATGGGGTAATATCACGAGCGGCGGCGGAGGGGCAGGCGGTGTATTTTCGCACGCTGATACATCCAACGATTGAAAGACTCAATGTGGAGATACCTGGCCTGCGCTGTGAGTCGTTTGATCACTTCTATGATGAATCGCAGGATTGGGAGACGCTGTACCAGCGGATCGCGGAAGAGGTTTGTAATGTGGCGGCAGAGCAGCCAATGATTTATGCTGTGCCAGGCCATCCACTGATTGGCGAATCATCGGTACAGCGCGTGCTTTCCCTGGCGCGAGAGCGGGGTTTGAGTAGGAGTATCGTGGCGGGCGTTTCTTTCCTGGAGCCTGTTTGTACGGCTTTGGAGCTTGATCCACTGGACGCGGGGACGCAGTTGATCGACGCGACGACGCTGGCGGCTCTGCGCGATGATGAGGTAGCGGGAACGATCATTCCGACGCTGCCGCTGCTGGTGGGGCAGGTGTATAATCGCCGCCTGGCAAGCGCTGTCAAGCTGACGTTGAGCGAGCTCTATCCCGACGAGTGGCCGGTGAAGCTGGTCAGGGCCGCGGGCGTGAGCGCTGATGAAACGGTGATTACGCTGCCGCTGTACGAACTTGACCGGGGCACAAGCCTTGCCAATCACCTCAGCACGCTGTATGTTCCGCCTGTCGCGGTGATGACGGCGCTGCGCCTGCCGGAGACGCTGCGCTATATCATTATGCGCCTGCGGCGCGAGCCGGATGGCTGTCCGTGGGACCGCAAACAGACGCACCAATCGCTGACGCGCCATGTCATCGAGGAGACGTATGAGGTGGTGGAGGCGCTGGAGGAGAACGATATGGAGAAGCTGGCGGACGAGCTGGGCGACCTGTTACTGCAGGTGTATCTCCATGCCGAGATTGCGCGCCAGGAGGGTGATTTCGCGATTGGCGATGTCTTTGAGCACGTGAATGCCAAGTTAATTCGCCGCCACCCACATGTTTTTGGTGAGATCGAGGTGAGTGGCGCCGAGCAGGTAGTGCAGAACTGGGACGAGATCAAGAAACAAGAGCGGATTGCCGCGGGTAGAGACCTGGAGGCCGAGAGCGTGCTGGTCGGGGTGCCGCAGGCGGCGCCTGCTTTGACTATCGCGCAGGAGTATCAGAAGCGTGCTGCTCGTATTGGCTTCGAGTTTGACAGCGTGAAAGATTTGCTGAATAAGGTGCAGGAGGAAATTCAGGAATTACAAGAGGCTACTTCGCCAGAACATAAACGCGAAGAGATGGGGGACGTGCTTTTTATTGTGGCGAAGGTGGCGCGCTGGCTCAATATTGACGCGGAAGAGGCGCTGCGCGAGGCTAACCGCAAGTTCCG
>DMFQ01000421.1:388-3334 GCA_003450555.1 Ktedonobacter sp. | reverse complement strand
GAGAATGGGAGGAATTGTGGGAGAAGGTGAAAGAATGAAGACGAACGATTTTATGAAAGAAGTAAAGACATGAACAAAGACAATAAGCGCTTGCGAACCTTTGTCAAGCATTTCGTCAATCCACTCTTGCGCAACTTTGCCCACTCTTCCCGTGGCCCGTTCGCGCTTTTGCGCCATGTTGGCCGGCGAAGCGGGAAAACGTATGAGATACCGATCATGGTTTGGCGGGTGGAAGATGGTTTTGTGATCGTGCTGACCTATGGCCCACAAGTTGATTGGCTTCGCAATCTTCCAGGCTGCTGGCCAGGGAAGCCTGCTCTGGCACAAGCAGGAATATGTCTTCCAGAAGCCGGAATTCATTGACGCGAAGACAGCCCAGCCTGCACTTCCTCCATTTATAAAACAAGTATTACGGCTACATGGCGTTCAGGATTTTGTGAAACTATCCAGCCAGTATTCTAAAGAGAAAAGCATGACAGGCCAACAATAGGAAATGAGTGGAAGGGAATTTTCCCCGGCAAAGATGGAGAATTATTTTGTGCCACACGTTGACGCCCCTCTCGCAAGATGATACAGTAGTGACTACGTTTGTGATGAGCAAAACAAGATAGCTATGAGAAATGAACTGTTAAGCTGGTTTGCGCGTGAAGGCTTGATGTTACAAGATGTGGTGACGGCGGCGGAAGAGCCGGAATACGATGAGATCAAGGTGGCGGTGAAGGCGCCCATCATTGCGCTGAGCCGCGCGTATGAAGACTTTCGAGAATGCCCCGACCCGGTGCTGTTCGGCTATCCAGAGTCCAGCCTGGATATGATGAACCTGGATGATTTTCACCAGTTTGTCTACCAGTGGTTCGAGCGAGCAGTCGCAAACGGGCTGGGACGCTGCTTCGTTTGTAACAGGCTACTGGATATGGGAACGGAGAAGCCGTGGGATGCAGTATTCGTGACAACGGAGTTGTACTGCTGGCTGCTGGTGCATTTCGATTGCAAGAGGTATCTCAATCGCGATCTGAAGGGACGCAATCCCTTTGAAGTGACTTCACACCAACCTGAATTTTTTGATATGCACATCGGTTAGTCACGCGTTGAGCGTGTATTGGACGTGTGGGCTTGTGTCTGGCATGCTTCAGGCACGCGTGATGAACAAGGATAGATTGGCTGCGTTGTATGGATAAAAATCAAATTGCCGCCATTTTTGAAGAGGTTGCGGTACTGCTGGCTTTGAAGCAGGATAGCAACCCGTTCGAGGCGCGCGCTTACGAAAATGCCGCGCGGGCTATCAATGCTCTCGATGGCGATATCGAGCAACTCACGCACTCGGGCAAACTTAAGGGGACGCCCGGGCTGGGTTCAACTATCGTCAAGCGCGTCGAAGAATTGGTGAACACGGGGCACCTGGCTTTGTACGATGAGCTGCAAGCAAGTACTCCTCCTGTCAAGCTTGAGATGTTGCGCATCCAGGGGGTAGGTCCGAAAAAAATCAACGCCATTTACGACCAACTGCATGTCACGAGTATTGCTGAATTGGAGCAGGCCTGTCACGAGGATAAGGTGGCACACCTGCCTGGTTTTGGGAAAAAGACGCAGGAATAACATCCTGCAGGGTATCGCGTTTCTCGCGCACCATGCCGGGCGTTTTCAGTATCCGGTGGCGGAGGAGGAGGCCGAGCGGATTCGCGGCGCGCTGGTGGAACTGCCGGAGATCGTGCGCCTGCAAGTGGCGGGGAGCCTGCGCAGGCGGAGGGAGACGGTCAAAGACATCGATATGGTGACGAGCGTTGCCGATGAGGCTGGTGACGATGCGCGGGGCAGGATCATGGATTTTTTCACGAAGCAGCCTTCCATCCAGGCTATCACGGGCAAAGGCGAGACAAAGTCAAGCGTTATCCTGGGCAGCGGTATGGCGATGGATCTGCGCGTGGTCAAAGATAGCCAGTTCCCCAGCACGCTGCACCACTTTACCGGTTCCAAGGAGCACCATATTGCGCTGCGGCGGCGCGCGCTGAGCATGAACATGACCATTAACGATTATGGACTTTTTAAGGGGAAAGAACCAAACCTGGAGCCTGTCCCGTGTACGAATGAGAGCGATATTTATGCCGCGCTCGGCATGGCATATATTGAGCCTGAACTACGCGAGGACATGGGGGAGATAGAGGCCGCGGTCCATGGCACGCTGCCGAAGCTGGTGCAACAGAGCGATCTGCGCGGTATGCTGCATGTACATTCTACCTGGAGCGATGGGCAGAATACTATTCGCGAAATGGCCGAGGAGTGTATGGCACGCGGGTACCAGTACCTGGGAATGGCGGATCACAGCAAGGCGGCTGCATACGCGGGTGGGTTGACGGAAGACAGGTTGCGCCAACAACACGAGGAGATCGATCGACTAAATGAAGAGTTTGCCGGTCGTCTCCATATCCTTAAAGGAACGGAGTGTGATATCCTTAAAGATGGGGTACTTGATTACGCGGACGATGTGCTGGCGGAACTTGATTTTGTGGTGGCTTCGATTCATAGTAATTTCAATTTGTCGCCAGCAGAACAGACACAGCGGATGATACGCGCAATCTCAAATCCCTATGTTGATATTATTGGGCATCCTACGGGACGCATTTTGCTTGGCAGGGCGGGATATACGCTGGATATGGAGGCGGTGATCGATGCAGCTATCGAGCATGGGGTGTGTATTGAGATCAACGCGCATCCATCGCGGCTGGACATGGATTGGCGGCTTGTCAAACGAGCGCGTGACAGGGGTATGAAGATACCTATCAATTCTGACGCTCACGCACTTGCCGGATTCGATGTTATACGCTATGGTATAGGCATTGCTCGCAAAGGTTGGTTGAGTGCCAGTGATGTATTGAATACAATGGAGACAGAGGCATTACTGGCTTTTTTCAAAAAGTAGGGGCGCCATTGATTGGCGCCCGGGTACAG
>DMFQ01000421.1:0-185 GCA_003450555.1 Ktedonobacter sp. | reverse complement strand
CCCCTACGGGGCATCAATAGATATATTCGTTAGAGAGGAACAATTATGGCAGACAAAGTAGAATTGGAAGTTTCCCGGCGGGAGATTACTGGCAAGGCGACGAAACGCCTGCGCAAGGCGGGGATTATTCCCGCGAATATCTTTGGGCATAAAGAAGCATCACAGACTATGCAAATAGACGAGGT
>DMFQ01000128.1 GCA_003450555.1 Ktedonobacter sp. | reverse complement strand
AGATATGCCATCAATTGAGATCGTTGAGTATGATCCTGCGTGGCCAGATCTTTTTGAAAAAGAGAAAGCGCGCATTCTCTCTGTGGCTGGGGCATACATCGATGATATACAACATGTGGGAAGTACCGCTGTGCCCGGTTTAGGAGCGAAGCCAACTATTGATATGCTCATAGAACTGGCTGAACTCTCACTGGTAGAGAAAGTGTGTTCTGCCACTGCAAACTGTGGGTTACGAATACCTTGGTGAAAATGGTTTGCCCAACAGGCACTTTTTTCGCAAACCTATCGGTGCATCATGGACAGGACGACTCTTCAATTTGCACGTCGTTGAGAAGGGAAGTGATGAATGGAGGCGGATGCTTGTATTTCGAGACTACCTGCGGCTTTATCCAGAGGACGCCCAGCAGTATTACCTTTTAAAGAAAGAGCTGGCAGATACGTACGATGCGGACTATGAGGGCTATACTAACGCTAAAACCTCGTTTATCGAGGGCATACTTGTTAAGGCTTCCCTGGCGGAATAAAGGTTTTGGGAGATAGAGAACGATGTACGAGTTTAAGCTGGCAGACCTGGGCGAAGGGATGCATGAAGCAGAAATAGTCCAATGGCTCATCAATGTTGGTGATACGACGAAGCTCGACCAGACTATCGCAAAAGTGGAAACAGACAAGGCTGTTGTTGAGCTTCCCTCTCCTGTTGCTGGACGAGTGAGTGAGATTCGCGTGCAAGGTGGACAGACCGCTAAGGTGGGCGAAGTATTGGTCATCTTTGAGACGGCTACAAAAGGTGATGGCGAAGCAGCGCCAAAAAATAGCGAAAATGCTACTGTTGCCGCTGCCCCCCCTTCTTCTCCAACCCACATGCCTTCCCCAGCAGAATCATCTTCACAAAGCACCTCACCCGTTGTCACGCGATCCCGGAGTGCAGGCCGCACCCGCGGTACGAAAACTTGCCTTTGAATTAGGCATAGACCTTGCGCAAGTCACACCCTCAAGTTCAAGTGGAAGGGTCTCGCTTGAAGATGTACGGGCGTATGCCGAAACTGCGACATCAGGGAAGCAGAATGGCGCTGCGCCTGCCGCGTCAGTTGGTACTCTTGCAAAAGAGGAACAGGCCGCTCCTGTTCCAGGTGAGAAGATTGAAAAGAGCCTGGCACAGGTATCACCTACTGGTGAGGATGAGCGTCAACCTTTGACAGGCTTGCGCAAGCGTGTCGCGGAACATATGGAGCGTTCCTGGCGTACTATTCCCCATGCAACCGCCTTTGACGAGGTCGATAGCGGCGCATTGATAGCACTGCGCCACGCGCTGAAACCTATAGCAGAGCAGCGTGGAGTGCGCCTGACCTATATGCCGCTCTTGATCAAATTGCTCATACCGCTCCTCAAAGAGTTTCCCATCTTCAATGCCAGTCTTGACGAAGAGAAACGCGAGATTATCTACAAACGCTCCTACCATATCGGTATAGCTGCTGACTCGCCCGAGGGCTTGCTAGTGCCCGTCATGCGCAACGCTGATCGTCTCACCCTCGTGGAGGTTGCTGCAAAGCTCGAAAAGCTGATTGATGGGGCTTATAAACGCACGCTTGGCCCTTCCCGAGGTCAGTGGCAGCACCTTTACGCTGAATAATGTCGGTAGTTTTGGCGGCGGCAGCGGCACTCCCATCATCAATCATCCAGAAGTGGCAATTCTTGCTGTCGGAAGAATACAGGAGAAGGCCATTGTGCGGCAGGGGGCAGTTATTGTGCGCCCGATGATGCCGCTGGCCCTTTCATTTGATCACCGGCTGATCGACGGCGCCATGTCCGGCAAATTCCTGGGACGTTTCAAAGAACTGGTGGAGAATCCACAGCAATTACTGTTGGATATGGTGTAGGAACATGGAGGAGAATAATCATGGTAGTAGGAGACGTGACCACCGCCGTTGATGTTCTCGTGCTTGGGGCGGGTCCTGGAGGCTACGTGGCAGCTATTCGTGCTGCTCAACTCGGCCACCATGTCACATTGGTCGACCAGGGACCTCCAGGTGGCACCTGCCTCAATCGGGGCTGTATCCCTCTCAAAGCGCTGCTTTCGTCTAGCGAGCGCTATTATAACAACCGTCAGGAAGAACTGGCGGCGATGGGCATCATGACAGAAGCGGTCAGATTTGACTGGCCGAAGATGCAGGTATGGAAGCAGAGTGTTGTTGATCGTCTAGCTGATGGTGTACGCCGGTTGGTTGCTGGTAACCATATCGACTATGTTTACGGGACAGGTTGGTTCATCAACGCTCAGGAGGTGCGTGTCGAAGGTGAGCATGGGTCGCACCGCTTCAAATTTGATCACTGCATCCTGGCAGTCGGCGCGGACGCTGCTTCCAACCCTCATTTGCCATATGATGGCGAACGTGTCCTGACGCCTGAACAAGCTTTGCTGCTGCCGGAGTTGCCTGAAACCCTCAGCATTATAGGGGATGACTACATCGCCCTGGAACTGGCGACGCTCTTCGGGCGACTCGGCGTCAAGGTCAAACTCTTTTCACCCGGCGAGCAGATTCTGACCGGGGGTGATCCTACCGCGTTACGGTTGGTTCAGGCGGGTTTGCGTAAATTGGGGATAGTAGCAGTGACAAAGACTACTATCGAAAGTGTGATAGATCGACCTGTCGTGATTTCACAGGGTGTCTCTCCGCATACGGCAGGACTGCACCTGGATGCAGCGGGCCTCACCACCTCGAGCAATGGTGACATCGCTGTGAATGCCATGCAGCAAAGCACCATACCGCATATTCTCGCGGTAGGTGATTGCACGGGTGGACGCGCTTTGGCGAGTATTGCCATGAAACAGGGGAAAGTGGCCGCCGAAGTTCTCTCGGGTCAGCGCGTGCAGTTCGCTCCGTTGGTGACGCCGCTGGTAGTCCACACGACACCGGAAATTGCCATGGTCGGCTATTCGGCAGATGAGGCAACGCAGGCTGGCTATACCGTTGTTGCGGGACGTTTTCCGCTAGCGGCCAATGGGCGCGCGTTAACGCTGGGTAGCGATAATGGGATTATGCAGGTAGTGGCAAACGCGGATGATGGTGTATTGCTGGGTGCAACCATAGTTGGCCTGCGCGCAGGTGACTTAATAGGGCAGGCAGCGCTCGCCATTGAGATGGGCGCGACGCTTACCGACCTCGCGGAGATCCTCTATGCTCACCCCGGCCTCAGCGAAATGCTGCTGGAGGGAGTTGAAAGCGCATTGGGGAGAGCAGTGCATATGTTGACAAAAGGCTAGAAGCCAGCTTGCACATGCTATTCTTTTCTACGTTTCGCTATCTCTTCTTCCGTCGTATTGGTAGTCACCAACTCATAGAGCAAAGCTTCACCAACCTT
>DMFQ01000372.1:6633-8040 GCA_003450555.1 Ktedonobacter sp. | reverse complement strand
TTGGTTCGTTTGCAGCTGACCCGACGCAGGACGCCGCGGTACATTTGAAGGTGGCTGCTGCAACCCTCCCCACTGTGATGCAAAAAGATTTGTCGCTGGACGCGGTGTGACTGGCTGATTGGGTGGTGCATGTGTTAATGGTTGGGCAACAGGCTGATACTTGAGGCCATCTATATGCATCGAGCGCAAGAGGCGATGAATCTCTATGAGCTCTTTACAGGAATCGGGAATGACGAGTCGATCACCCTTCCAATGGTTATCCAATGCGGTAGACAAATCGCCGAGTGCCGTCACTAAACGCTGAGCATGTATGCTGGTTTGCCACAGTCGAATCAAACGTTCCGCCATGAGATTCAGACTAGCAGCGAGAGGTAGTAAGGCCCCACTTGTCAAACGAGCTCGCGCACGCACATTTCCATTGGCGAGATTCGCCTGTACATCTTTAAGATGCTCGATACCATGCTCTAATTCGGCATTATGGATGGCCATCATACGCGATTGTTCTTCTATGCGCTGGTTAGCTACCTGCAAATCTTCGAGGGCCTCTGCTTGCTGCCTCGTCAATTGTACGTTATCGCGCAGAGTTAAGACCTGACGTACGACCACGAGCCCTACTACGCCCAGGGTTGCTACCAGAAGCACGGGTCGGATTGCCAGTTGATTACTATCCGCAGAAAGCACATTAAGCGACAAGACAAAAAACAGGAAGGATAACAGCAGATATGGAATAAATTGCGGAAGGCCAAAACTGACATGCTCCGCTTGATCCCTCATACGCTGTTCAATCACTTCTTTCGGCGTAACCGGAAGATAGCGGCGCAAACAGGCGGCTATGCCAATCGTCATCATCCCCAGTGGCCAGCCCAAATCAATCCACGTAGCCTCTACATATGTACCCGCATTCTGTTGAACATTGAAGAGAAAGTCAGAGAAGACAAAGAAGCTTAAGCCCAGCCCAATAACGAGGAGGCTGATGCGGCGTGATGTAGCCTGATAGGCCCATCCCTGCCCTCGCAACAGCAGAAACATGACACAACTGAGCAGCGCTGTATCACTGATAGGGTAGTAGAGACCGAGGAATTTGGCGATATTAGCTTCACCGGGAGCTTGCGCTAGCGAGCCAAGAAGCAAATACCAGGCAATGGCGAGAATGGAACCCATGGAAATCAGGCTATCCATCAGCAGTAAGAACCGTTTGCGCCCTGCACCAGAGGGCGGCTGTAACAGGAGGCCTGCGAAAACCAGCAGAGGAAAGCTGAAATAGCCAATATCTGCCATCGAGGGAAACGGGGACTGACCGACAGACATGTAGTAACGCCAGAAGCTCTCGCCAAATCCCCACATAATGACTCCGCAGCCAATAAGCGCCCAGGCTAAGCGTTCATTCTTCAGCCACGGTTCGGTAGC
>DMFQ01000372.1:4163-6484 GCA_003450555.1 Ktedonobacter sp. | reverse complement strand
AAGGCGCCAATCAGGGGAGAAAATTGCCCTACGTGCAAGACAAAAGTGCTGTCTCCTATGTGGAAAACCACGATGAGCAGCATAAGGGCGCCGATCCAGGCTACCGATCTTACGACAACACGAGGTGATGAATTCATAAATCGTCTCCTGCGCTTGTGTGAGGGGCGACCGCAAAGGTTGCCCAATTGAATGGATAAATGGATGACCGCTATATCTGCTCCCCCACCACCCCACGTGTGATGCTGCGCATCAAGCCGAGTATAGTAGGGATGACCCTTGCGATCATCCTTGGGGTGGAGTGGAGTGGGGTTCTGGTGAGAGATTGTTCTGATTATGATATTACTCAAGTTTTTTTAGAACCTATCTTTGTTGTGCACGGTGATGAGGCTCTGTAGCTGCATTTAGCGGTAATTTGCTTTTTAGATAGGGTAGCCTAAAAGTACTTTTATCGATCTCTTATCATTCAAGAGAGGGGAGTTGTTTCGGTAAAGGTCAAGCGATATGCACAACGATAACGCTGATATTATCGTGTCCTCCGCCATCTAATGCTGCCTGAACAAGGGTTTTGCTGGCGGTGGCAGCGTCGGGTAGGGTTGTTGCCAGTATCTCCTGTATTTCTGGGTCGCGCACCATTTCCCAGAGACCATCTGAGCAAAGGAGCAATGTTGTTTCTGCTTCCAGGGGAAGCGTGAACATATCAACATCCAGGGATGTTTTGTGACCGAGGCTGCGGTAGATTTCGTTACGCCTGGGATGGCTGTAAACGTCATCCGCCATAATAACCCCATTTTCAACAAGACGCGCTACTACGGAATGGTCTCGCGTCACCTTTGATAGCCCATTGTGCGTACTGTAGGAATAGGTGCGGCTATCTCCCACATTCGCTATGGAAATGGTTTTTCCTACCATCAACGCGGCAGTGGCCGTTGTTCCGATATCTGTGCTGTACATTTGATTGTGCTGGCAAATGGATTGGTTTGCCTCCTGTACTGCCTCCAGGAGAAGCTGGGCGGATTGTGCTTCGCTGATCTTTTCATCACTTACTAAAGCAGGAATGACAACGTCACGAATATGCTGAGTAGCGAGACGGCTAGCTTCCTGACCATTAGCCTGACCACCAATGCCATCCGCTATTACAAAAAGACCGAATGGCTGCGCGCTTGTGTTACTGGCAAGAGTCCCCTGGATGGCGAGAAGATGGTCTTCGTTAGGCTTATGTTTGCGCTTAATGCCGGTGTCCAATCCCAGTCCCAATAGTCAATTTGAAATGCTTTTCTGTCGCTGGTTTGATCGTCTCTAGCGCGGGATGCTTGTATGAAGGAAGTATCATGGTTGGTTCCTCATGCCAATTTGGCGGTAGAGGGTCCAATGTCGCAACGGGAGAAGGTGAAGGTGAAGGCGAAAAAACTTGTTCTTGCCGGGATGATCTTTGCTGAGAATTCACCGGGACCACGCGAGGGATTGACCCGGTTTGCTCCTGCCACAATTGTTGGTAGACCGGATTTTGTGATGCAAGGCTTTCCGCCTTTTGTAGTGAAGCTTCGAAACGCTGCCGTTCAAGCAGATAGTTCCGTTGTTCTTTCACCATCCAGACAATCGCTGTGACCAGTAATAGCCAGAAAAAGAGTAGGGTGAAAGAGAGTAGTATTAAGGCGGCGAGGGGCAGCAGGATAGCAGGGCCATTAAGTATCCACAGGCGGGGAATGAGAGCTATTGTCTGGATCAAGAAATGCCAGGGTTGTGGAGGGAAGCCACCTGAAACCCAGAAGAGGAGCGCACTCGCAAGGAGAACTCCTAGCCAGGTCGAATATTTAACCCATTTTTGGGTTGTGTAGGTAGTTTGAAACTGTTCCAGCATATCTTCCCCAAATTGTTTTAAGCGTTTGCCGTTTACTCCGTAACTGCTATCTCCTTAAATGTAGTGATTGTGGCTACAGTGCCATTTTCTAGCAGTAAACGGAGACCGCCGTAGCCATTTTGAAACGTGTTATCGGTGATCGTAACCATCCAGTTTGTTGGCTCAGCGTTACCAGTTTGCCAGACTCTGGCCGAAAGTGAGGTGCCTACAACGCGAAAACGTAGGGTGTATAGCACCCCAGCTCTTGCGGTGAAAGGTATTGCTCCTAGTCGAGTGGCCATTCCTCCAACTCTCTTGAGCACGACGAGGCTCGTTCCGTCTATATAGCTCTTGTACCAATCGTTTGCGTCGTTCCAACGCAGCACAGCTCCAACGTTGGATTGTGCAAACTGGCTCATCGAGCCGCTAAATTCAACCTCGGCATCCGTGATGATCGGGCCGATAGTAGCGTCAAAGGTGCCCT
>DMFQ01000372.1:0-4014 GCA_003450555.1 Ktedonobacter sp. | reverse complement strand
TTTTTTGCATCCGCGCCCCATGGATGACCATCAGAAGAGGTACCCCAGAAGAGTTGGTCAACTCGTTGAAATGTATCTTGTGATAGGATGTTTGCTTTTATTGGAGTAACAACAACACCGGGGGCTTTCGTATCGGGAGTTGATACGGTGGTAGATACACCCCTGACCTTTGACGGTATCGATAGTGCTGCTTCGATAGAATGGGTATAAAAAGATGAAAGCACACCTCCAGCAAGGAGTATTCCCAGCATTGTCAGACCTATGAAACGTGGTAGATTATTCATGCGCTCCTATCCTGCATCTAGATGCTTTTGCTCTATTCACATCTGTAAATGAATAGTATTCAGCAGGCAGGGGATACATAGCTCCAATGATGAGTTAGCTGCTCTGGCGGTTGTAGCAGGTACAATAGCTACTTCTATGGTAGCGAGCCGCTGTATCGCATAGTGGATCTGCGTGACTCCATTCTGAATCTCACCCGTTGTGGGATCAAATTGACCAATAAAAGCATCCTGGGCATGTTTGACCATATCATCGAGCAGAGAGAGTGTTGAAGGCTGTTGAAGTTGTGTATCAGTCATCATTACAAGCTTCTTAGCATCCTGGTGCACCTGCTCCAGTAGTGCCTCTACCTTGCTGATAGCCGCATCAATTTGTATAGCCAGGTGTTTCTGTTCAGCTGTTGCTCCTGGAGAATCAACCATTCCTTGCAGGTGCAGGGCTATATGATAGAGGAATCCGGGCGGATTCTGGTGTTGCACGTCAAATTCAAGCAGGCTTACCCTGGCAATGCGTTCATTCACTAATACGGGAGAATCCACAGGAACATCTTGCTGGACGTAAGACAAACCGTCGAGATAGTCGAGGATGCGTATAATGTGCCGATGCATCAGATCTGTACTCTGATTTGCCCAATCATCCCTGGCACTTCCTGACCACTCTAAAACCTTTTGCACATTTCTGAAAAGCCAGATATCCAGTCCACCTGGCATTCCAAGCAATTTCAGAGTGGGGTCTGAGGCCAGAAGATGGCGAAGGTGACTGAGCAAGCTGAAATGATGAACGGTATCCTGGGGATTCGGCTTCTGAGGAAATTCAGCCATGAAACGCCATGTACTCGTGTCAAGCGAAGGAGTACTCGGTACCGTGCCAGCATCTTCTTCGGTCACAAGTAGACGATTGGTAACTTCGAGCAGGTTCGTATGCTGTTGATCGCCGTTAAAATGGAAATGGACTTGCCCATGGATGACCGGCAGTTGTCCTAGCAAGAGCACTTTTCCCTCGACAGGATCGTCGTTCAGTAACCAGGCATAGTAACTTTTGCCAGCTGCTGGAGCATGGATATTGGATAGATCAAGCTCTATTTGATCCGCTATACCCTGGCTGGTATTCTCATTAATCTGTCCACTACTACTGAAGAGGACATGTCCTACGATCTGGCTGGGCGGTATTAGTGGAACATGAGGCGAAGACGTGTTCTTGTAAAACGTGGATGGCGAAAATGAGCCAAGACTCAGACTCGCGACGACGAGGACAATAATGGCTGAAACAAGCACTGCACTGCCCACGGTAAGGATAGGTACAAGCCTCCCTCTGCGAGGGGGTGGACTCGTACTTGGACCGAGAGGGTTGGTAGTAGTAGTTGTTGCAGCATTAAAAGGGTACGAATAATCGTACTTTGATGGTTGTTCCGTTTGCCTCAATGCTTTGGCCTCCTCTAGAGTCCAACAGGGCACGAGGTCGGTTCGATAGAATGCACACGAAGTTGGATCGTGTTTTGTTGTCTACCTCCAATGATTTCGGAAGTTTGCCGTGCCCTATCTACCCACAAGTGTATATGATCACAGGTAAAACTTTGGGCTTTTTGACCAATTTTTTTGAAGTAGACATCCTATGCAAATTGGACGCGATACAGAATGCAGAGTCACGCTTCTCGTTGTTGTCTTCGTCTGGACTGGAGCATGAGGACATAGCCGGTTTCAAGGATTGAGAAAATATCTATGCCAAAATTTTGCATTTTGAGGCGCGTGCGTGAAAGCACATTTCTTACCGGTCGCATTTCTTGATCCCAGTCACCAGCTTCCTGGGCTTCCTGCAAACGCTGTCGACAGCGATCAATGGCTTGCTCAGTAACATGCCCACTGTTGAAACTTGCCAAAAGGACTTCGTAGGGACAGAAGTGCGGGTATGAATCCAGGAGCGGCTTAAGAACGCAAATTTCGCTGTTCGTAAATTGCTGCTCGGCAAGTAATTTTGCTCCCTCAATGCTATGAGAGATAAGAGATAGGGTGCCCAATGCCATATTTAAGGCTAACATGTGGCCATGTGGCAAAAGGCCTTTGAGTGTGAAGTGGACGATATCTTCCGGAGATTGCTTTAGAGGACGTGTGGAAGGTTTGACTCGGCGCAGAGTGGTTTCTTGCATGAAGGTACTCCTTGTATGGCTTAGTATGGTCTATGCATTACACACATTGCACGCTCCTAAACATGGAGAACACTTTGCTGATGTTTTCCTTGCGACACATATTCAACTATCCGAGTATTGAATAACTCTGATGTAGTGCCTTTTCATGCCTCCTTTCTATAGTAAAATGAACGAATACATCCAGGTTTTTTGCTCCTTGAGACATATAATTTTCTAAAGTCTCTCTTCACTTTCATGGATGTATGACAACGGGTTTGCAGTCTGATGACGCAAATTCTTTGGACTTCCTACGTGCCGATTTTTCCTACTATGTGTGTATATAGCCAACATTACACAAGATATAGTCAAAAATCAAGACGTTTTGCCAGGCTATAGAGCGTAGTCACACAATATTCACAAGCAATATGATGGTATGAATTGTAGCCACTTACTGGTACTTTCCTACCAAAGTAGGGCATCCTTATGCACATATGATTTTGATTGCCTGGTAGTATCGCGAATATAGGGTGCGTTTATCAAACCTCTCCACAAAACTTTCTGCAAGGCATAGAACCAGAGCATAACAATCATATGAAGCTGAGCATTGCTATGCACTTTATTCAATTACTGAGAGATGGTTGTTCCGCGCACTTAGATACTCAGAGAAAGGTCCAGTGATACTTATGCGTAGGTTACAGAGACGGACTGGCAACAATCACCTTACACGGCGCAAACATCTTATTTCAATAGCATGTGTTGGAGCACTCGGGTCAATCGTTCTTGGGCTTATCGCAATGACAATTTTGATGGCACCGCGCCTGTCTTCCCATGCAGCTGCAAACGTTAATGGCGATTGCACGCTCATCGTGCCAAACAATCCATTAACAGCGCAAGGGTTGGCCGCGCCCTATCAATTAGTGGCAACAAATCCAAACAACGGTCCGTGCAATGAAGCTAACAAAGCCCAGGCGGCTTTTGTCCAGGGAGCGGTCATTGATCCCGCGACGGGAGCCATTTCGATCTATAACCCACTTGTAATTGATAAAGGAACGCAGCCAGCAGCACAGACTGTGGTGCCAACACTTCCGCAAGGTGGCATAGTAGGCATATGGTTTGGGTTTAACGGGAACAACCTGACCTTACAGGATAGCAATGGCAGTTTGAAGGCAAGCAATTGCGTGAATGGGATCAATGGNNGTGGCATAGTAGGGATATGGTTTGGTTTTAATGGAAACAATCTTACCTTGCAGGATAGCAATGGCAGTTTGCAAGCGGGCAATTGTGTAAATGGTATCAAAGGCTCCATCTTCGGGCAGTTTGCCTACTGCAATGCGCGCGCATTTTTTCAGGCAGCAAACCAGGCTATCCAGGCAGGCAAGCTAGTTCCACCGCCCCTGGGAAAAGCTCGCGATGGAGCCACCTGCCCCACTGTGCGTGATTTTGGTGTCGTCGATATGGATCAGAGTGATAATGTCACAACCACCTACCTGGTAACCCCACATGGTCAGACAGCACAGGCGAACGCAGCTACTATAGCGGCATTACAGAACAGCCAGGTGCAGGTCAACGCAAGTGATAATCGCCTGCTCGCTGTTGCGCTCGATGGCGCT
>DMFQ01000370.1:9807-13936 GCA_003450555.1 Ktedonobacter sp. | reverse complement strand
CAATCCCCCAGTGGCCTCGAACAGCGGTGGCAAACGTTTTCGCCGAGGGGAAACTGAGGAGGAAGTAGCGAATTTCCTGGGTGACCTCTTGGTCAATGCGCCGCTCGGCTCGCACCATTCCAATGCCTTGTAACCCTTTCCAGCGGTTCTCCTCATCCAAGAACGCCAGGATCTCCGGTTCGCTGATCGTCCAATACTCTCGGATCTCCATGCGCCCGTGTCCTTTCTCCACTGTGCGATGCGACTCATGCTGGATCTGAGCAAAGTGGTCTTTGAGAGCGAGAGCAAACGTCTCTGAGACTCCTTCGTACATGGTCCCTTGATTCTCTTTGAGCGCCAGAGCATAATCACCGTGTTGTTCAATAATCTGCTCAGCGATCTTGGTTTGGGTCCCCATCGCATCAATGGTGACAATACAGCCAGCCAGAGCTAACTGTCGCAACAGGACGGGAATCGCCGTGATTTCGTTCGACTTCTCTTCCGTCGCCAACTGAGCTAACACCAAGCGATTTTCCACCGCCCAAGCACTCACCAGGTGGAGCGCCTTTTTGCCTGTCGCACGATCATGCGAGCGACGAAGCGTCTTGCCATCTATCGCGATCACTCCCTGAATCGTTTGGCTGATCCCCTGCACCCACTGAAAAAAACTCGCTTCAAATTGTTTGGGATCAAGCTGCGCAAAGACACGCCCAAAGGTATCGTGAGAAGGAATCCCGTTGGGCAAGGTGAGCAATTCGGTGAACCAAGCTTCCTTCGCCTTCCCGAATTCTTCAATGTCTACCCATCCTTCTGCCCCACAGATCACTCCACAAATCGCGATGATGATGATATCGCGTAATCGATGCAGTTTGGTTCGTTCCACACGCGGATCTTCTACCTGAGCAAAGATTGTTTCCAGGTCTTGCAGCTCTCTTTCTTCCATCTCACCCTCTCCTGCTTTTTAGACCTGATTGTATCACCCCCTCAAAATTTAGATGCGATTGCCCTGCAGCGTATAGACTCTGTTTTGCACAGGGGGTATGTTGTGTGGTATATTAACATATTATAGCGTTTATCTTGTTCGCCGGGAGCTTAAGCTGAGAGGGTGGATTCACCACCGACCGGTTGAACCTGAACCTGGATAATACCAGCGCAGGGACGGACATGAAGAAGTCTTTATCTCAGGGGTGCTGGCATATGCTGGCACCCCTTTCTGTTTTAAGCAGACAACTGATAATGAATGCCGCCGACCTCGCTATACTCGAAGAGATACTCGATATTGCGGGAACCTAGTGTGGATAATACCAGCGGAGGGAAGCGGCAAACGGTCTGATCAATAGTTTACCATGAGCAGTACAAACAAGACCGCAATCCTCCGTATCAGGATTGCGGCTTTTTATTTGCTCAAAACGGAAATAGGTGTTATTGGGAGGTGAGTAGCTTGGAACCACCTAAACTATTGATACACGGAGTCACAAAAATCTATCGTGACGGGCGGCAAACCCTGGATACGTTGGCATCGATTGATCTGACTGTCAATGCGGGTGAATTTGTCACGGTCATCGGGCCGAGTGGCTGCGGCAAGAGTACCCTTTTTAATATCGTTGCTGGCGTAGATCAACCTACTGGCGGAACGGTCGCCATCGATGGTGATGCTCAAGGAGCGCGTGTCGGCAAAGCCGGTTACATGCCGCAGCAGCCGCTGCTATTGCCGTGGCGTACCGTGGCAGAAAATGTCATGCTGGGGCTGGATGTGCGCCGTATGCCACGGAAAAAGGCGGAAGTCCAGGCACATGAGTTGCTCAAGCGCTTCGGGCTGGCTGATTTTACTCACCATTACCCGGCGACGCTCTCCGGGGGGATGCGTCAGCGTGTGGCGCTGCTCCGTACCGTGCTATTCAACTCCTCATTTCTATTGCTGGATGAACCGTTTGGCGCGTTGGATGCACTTACGCGTCTCTCGCTCCAGATGTGGTTGCTTGACCTCTGGCAGACTTTCCATTCGAGTGTGCTCTTTATCACTCATGATGTGCGTGAGGCAATTTTGCTGTCGGATCGCATCTACGTACTCAGTTCGCGCCCGGCAAAGGTAGTGCGCATTGCCGAAGTTGAGTTACCGCGGCCTCGCAGCCCGCAACAACTGGCATTAACGCAAGCTGTGCAGTTGGAACAGGAGCTTACCACCCTCTTGATGAAGGAACAACAACTATGAAATTACGCTGGTTGGCCGGTTTTGGACCCGCGTTTGTATTGGGCGTGACGATTGTGGCATTGTGGGAGCTCTATGTGCGTTCGGGGCAGATCAGCTCGCAGGTCCTGCCCACTCCGACTGCTATTGTCCAGGCATTGATCGATCACTGGGATGTAATCTCCGTTAACACGCTGCAGACTCTCTTGGAGACGGTGTTGGGCATGGCCGCGGCAACCATCTTTGGCCTGTCCCTCGCTATTACCCTTGAAATCTCGCAGTGGTCGCGGCGCGCGGTCTATCCTCTCCTGGTGATTTCTCAGACGATCCCGATCATTGCCCTGGCACCGTTGCTGCTCATCTGGTTCGGTATCGACCTCGGCCCCAAGGTCTTTGTTGTTGCACTCTACTGCTTCTTTCCTATAGCCGTAGCTTGTGCCGATGGCCTTGCTAGTGCTGAACCGGAAATGATCAACCTCTTAAAAAGTATGCGTGCGTCGCGCTGGCAGGTGCTCTGGCTCGTACGTTTGCCAGGAGCGATGCCGGCGTTTTTCTCCGGCCTGCGCATTGCCGCGACCTATAGCGTGACAGGTGCTATCTTTGGGGAATACGTGGGCGCGTACCAGGGACTGGGTATCTACATGCAGCTCTCGGTAAACTCGCATGCGATTGTACTGGTTTTCGCTGCCATTCTTGTCACAGCAGTGCTCAGTCTCCTGCTTTTTGGTCTTGTATCTTTGATCGAGCGCATTGCTTTACCCTGGTATCACAGGACGGCAGTTCGCATGCTTTAGCTCACAGGCTTTGAATGCATAAGCGTATAAAGGCATTATAAGTGCTATCTAACGAATAGCGAAAGGAACCAATTATGAATGCTCGTACTCGTCTTCTCGCCAGTGTAGGTATACCGGTGTTACTGGTAATACTTGTCGTGGGCGCTTTCTTCTGGCAGCAGCGTTCGGCCAGTTCAGTGGCGAATCCCCAGGGGACACAAAAGCTGACAACGATGAGGCTTGCCCTGGATTGGACGCCGAACACGAACCACACTGGTATCTATGTAGCTCTTAAAAAGGGCTGGTATCGCGACGAAGGCATTAACCTCCAGTTGTTGCCCTACTCGGCGAGTGTCTCCCCAGATGTGCTGGTGAGCAGTGGCAAGGCCGATGTGGGTATCAGTTCCACCGAGGGAATCGTAGCTGATGCTGCTGTGAACCAGCCCGTGGTCTCGATCGCAGCCATCATCCAACACAACACCTCGGCGCTGGTTGCCCTGGCAAGCTCGGGCATAACGCGACCTAGTGAGCTGAGTGGCAAAGTCTACGGGGGCTTTGGGGCACCTTATGAGTCGGCGGTAGTAGGCGAGATCATCAAGCGCGATGGCGGAACAGGACAATTTAAGAATGTAACCCTGGATGTCGATGCTATGCAAGCATTGGAGTCGCACCGTATCGATTTTGCCTGGGTGTTCGAGGGTTGGGAAGTGATCCAGGCGCAGCGCGCAGGGGTTAAATTGAATATCTTCCCTATCACCAACTACGGCGTCGCCGATTACTACACGCCCAATCTTGTCGCCAGTCCAAACGAAATCAAACAGAAGCCGGACCTCTTGCGGAAATTCATGGCTGCGACCGCCAAAGGCTATGAATACGCCCGTGCGCACCCACAAGAATCAGCACAGTTGCTACTGAATGGAACTGCTCCAGGCACATTCCCCGATCCAGGACTGGTTATGGCCAGCCAGCAGTTTCTCAGCCCGCGCTACGCTGACGCTGGACGAAAATGGGGTTTGCAAGATGCTGCTGCCTGGCATGGCTACCCGCAATTTATCATCGCTACTGGCGGTATAGATGATTCGGCAGGCCACCCGGTCCATTCCATAGATTTTAACCGCTTATACACAAATCAGTTTTTATCGTGATGCTTTCAATAGGTGGTGTGGGTGTTGCTGCCGCGGCAGCAACA
>DMFQ01000370.1:7707-9733 GCA_003450555.1 Ktedonobacter sp. | reverse complement strand
GCAGCAACACCCACACCACCTGTGAATTCTTGCTGAGCGAGTGCCATACTATCCAATAGTTTGAAGCATTCATTGCTATGTTTAAGCTGGACAGAGCATCATCTCTCTAGTTCGCGCGCGTTCGTATGTATTATAAGCAATAGACCACTATCCAGGGAGACGATGGCCTGCTCCTGTATCAAAACATTACTCACGCCGCGCGGTCTGCCGAAACGCAGCGTCTCTCCCTGCAAAGGATAATATAACCCCGCGGTGTGAACGCCTGTAGCCTCGCTGGTCAGGGGGAGTAGTGAGAGCAGGTCATCAGCTTGCCCATTGATAGTGGTACTGCCAGGTCCCCGCAGTAGCCAGCACACGGCTGGCCCATCAACGATACGTACTGGCACTGTCTCGATGCCAGCCAGCAGTAGTATATTGGCCATAGTGTGATCGAAGCGCGCGCCCCCCAATGCACCGAGCAGCGTGATTGTGCTCGCTCCCTGCTCGATGGCAATCTGAATAGCCAGCTCGGTATCGGTCTCATTCTTCTCCACAGCCGCCCGTATGACCTGGCTCCCCTGGGCTTGCAATTGCTGCAATGGCACTGCATCAAGCGAGTCGAAGTCTCCCACCAGTATCTTTGGAGTGCAGCCATAGTCCAGCGCGGTAGCAGCTCCGCTATCGGCGGCTATGACCAGGTCTGCCGATGCAATAGCCGCATCTACCGCTTTCCCAGAACGTAGTGTGCCACCTGCAAATATAACTACGTGCATATACCTGATCCTTTTAACTCTTTGGCTGATACCGTTATCTTCCTCATGCCGGTACATACTCCTCAATCTTCCCCACGTCATCATCCGCTAGATAAATATCGTCTTTCGCGTCAACCAGCAAGCCTTCTGGCTTCTCATACCCCTGACATGCCAGTACCTCTCGTTTGCCCGTGGCAAGATTGACGCGGATCAAGGCATGAATAGATGGACTCACGTCTGTGACAAGCAAATTGCCATGCGGATCGATCACAATATCATCCAGCATGCCGAAACCGTCCATATGCGTTATGGAGCCGGAGCGGGGCACACGCCAGATGGAACCGCCGCACTGGGCATCAATGTAGATCGTTCCCTGCTTATCGACCACCGCGCTATCTGGTCGTGCCATACCCGAGACCAGCAAGGTCTGCGTTTTGCCATCCAGGCTCATACGATACACGCTGCCAGTGGGGCTATCGGGTATGATAAGTGTATTTGTCGTCGGATCGAAAGCGATCCCGTTAATACCATCTTTGCAAGGAGCGGAACTGGCTGTTCCAGGCATTTGACGGAGTAATGTTGGAGCCGTTGCTCCAGGGATGAAGGAGAGGATACGGTTGGTGATCTGTTCGGCGAAAACAACCGTGTTGTCTGGTAGAACGACCACGCCCTCGGGTCTTTTCAATCCTTTCAGAAGGATACTGACCGTTCCATCTGGATTAATTCTATCGATTGTGCCATGAACACCATCGCTGAACCAGATAGTGCCCGTCATGTCGAAGGCCAGATCATCTGGCTTCCACACACCATGTAAAAAGGTATGCGCGTTGAAATGCCGTGGCGCCATGTCGGGCGTTGGAGTCGGTACCTTCGTAGTGGGTGTAGCGCAAGACGTGAGCAAGAGTAGGTAGAGCAAGAATAAACAGGTGAATTGAAGTGGCACCTCTTGTGAATGCCAACGATTGGTGCAAATGACACTTGTACAGCGCATAAATAGTGTGTATCCTTCCTTTGATCACGTGTCAGGGATAGACGGGATCAACCCTTTGCGGAACGCTTCCTCCTGGATCGCTTGCGGCGCATGGCGCATATCCAAGATCAGCCCATTGACCTGTTGACACTAGTTGCATCCTATGTGAAAACAGTACATCCACGCTCTTCAAGTCGTTGAAGCCACTCAGGAAAAGAAGATAATTTGTTCCAGCGCACATCTAATTTTACAAGATTCGTGAGGTCTCCGATACTCGCCGGGAGAGAA
Organism: Ktedonobacter sp.; assembly: GCA_003450555.1. Lineage (GTDB taxonomy): Bacteria > Chloroflexota > Ktedonobacteria > Ktedonobacterales > Ktedonobacteraceae > UBA11361. The sequence goes on along the minus strand of DMFQ01000370.1, from coordinate 7,744 downwards.
ACCAGCTTGTTTGCTCTCAAATCGAGATGCGTCAGAT
>DMFQ01000370.1:0-7568 GCA_003450555.1 Ktedonobacter sp. | reverse complement strand
ATGTGTCAGGTTGCCAAGTGACTCGGGAAGAGCCTTCACCCTGTTATCAGACAAATGTAACTCCTTGAGATGTGTCAGTTTCCCCAAAGATATAGGAAGAGAAATCAACCGGTTGTTCATCACATACAATTCTTGCAAGTTTGTAAGTTGACCCAATGACTCGGGAAGAGCGGTCAACTCATTATTGTATACCCTCAATTCTTTGAGCTTTGTCAGTTTACCAATGTTCTCCGGGAGAGCGGTCAAGTGATTATCAGTTACATTGAGATACCTGAGGTTGCTCAGATTCTCAAAAAGTGTCTCGGGGAGAGCGGTCAAGTGATTATTGCTTAGATAGAGAAAAAAGGTAAGGTTTGTCAGGTGGCCGAGCGCCTCGGGGAGAGAAGTCAGCTCATTATGACCCAAATCAAGTGTATGAAGATGTGTGGAGGTTTCCTATGCTTTCGGGAAGAGAAGTCAACTGGTTTTCCCCTACATTGAATAGTTGAAGGTTTGTTAACTGCCAAAACGGCTCGGGGAGAGAGGTTAGCTTATTTCTGCCCAAACTTACTTCTTTGAGGCGTGGCAACTGGCCGAGACCCCTGGGGACAGAAACCAATGTATTACCGTACCCATTCAATGTCTCGAGGCTTATGAGCTGACTAATGCTCGTCGGGAGAGAAGCCAACAGATTCTTATCTACATGCAATTCGTGCAGGTTTGTTAGATGGCCAAGTGACTCGGGAAGAGAAGCCAACTGGTTCTCATCCAGATACAATTTTCTCAGCTGAACCAAGCTTCCAAGCGCTTCGGGAAGAGAAGTAAGTTGATTGCCGGTCATATCTAAATATTGAAGATTGCTTAATTGACCAAGTGACTCGGGGAGAGCTGTCAATGCGCAGTATCGAACGGACAAAGCAACAACAGCATTGTTCTCGGCGTAATAGCCTATGGTACTCTCATTACTCGCAAGCCTGTCCTTTGACACGACAGGAATGGCTTCTCCTTCTTTGAGAGAACCATTCTCCAGCAGCAATGCATCTAATTCTTCGAGTACGCTCACTTCGGTTAGCGGAAGAGCAACGACGTTCTGTCTATTTTTAGTCTCTCTTGACACAAGCATTTCCTCGTGAATGAAACGTTTATCGTGGACATTGTTTCTGCTGTGATTCAGTGCGTGGATAGGGCATCTCCTGGTAGCGCAAGTATACATGGATACTGATCGCCAGGCAAGAGAATTCAGTAGTAACGTTTTGGTAACGAACGTGTGATACACTGGTAGTAGAGTAAGGTCCGCGTAATGCCTTGACAGGGAAGGTGCTACTTTCCTCAGGAGTTCAGACGCGGTCCAAATCCGGCAAGAAGGAGCTTGTCTTTGAGCCTTCCATCTCATGAGGTAGGAGCTACTGTCAACCCTATGATCACCCCTGGGCTATCCAGGAGCGCAGGGACGCGTCTGCATGGGCGCAGGCGCGTTTTGATGTGCACCGTAGTGGGTGCCATAGCACTCTTCAGCCTGATTGTGTTTCTGGTCAAGCTATCGGCTTTCATAACCCAGGTGCAGACCGTCTGTGTTGGCTCTGGCTGTGCTTATGGGCAACTCACGTACACAGCCTTTGAGGCGCTTCAGAGGCTGGGTCTCTCGCTTGGCGACTATGCAGCCCTCCAGATCACGCTCATTCTGCTTTCAGCGGTCTTATGTTTGTCCGTTGCAGCGTTGATAGCCTGGCGCAAGTCCGACGACTGGATGGCGCTGCTGGTGGCGTTGCTTTTAGTGCTGTGGAACACGGGGACAATCACTGGTGCCTTCTCTCTTGGCACTTATACGACCTCCCAGGCACATCAGTTTCCTACTCCGCTCGCAAACTTGCTGGCTCGCTTTGGCTTCTTTCTCGTCTTTTCGCTTTTTCCCAACGGGCGCTTTGTGAACCGCTGGATCCCGCTGCTGGTGGGTATGGATTTTGTCGAGGAATTCTCATATCACTTCCTATCCCTCTGGCCTTTAGGCGAGACGGGCTGGCCCAGCCTGTTCGCTGAATTGCTCTGGCTCGCTACGCTGCTGTGCCTCGCGCGCACCCAGTGGTATCGCTATCGCCACCTGTCCAACGCGGTTGAGCGCCAACAGATCAAGTGGGCAGTTTTAGGGATCGGCGCTCTCATTGTGGCTGCCGTAGTGCGACTTGTGCCCACGATGTTTATCCCCACGTTGACCCAGCCCGGTGCCTTGTACAATTCTCTCAGTACCCCGGCCCTCATCTGTGTGTCGCTGGTCATCCCCCTCTCGATTGGGCTGGCAATCTTGCGCTATCGGCTCTGGGACGTAGATATACTCATCAATAAGGCACTGGTCTATGGCCTGCTAACAGGCACGTTGGCTGCTGTCTACACGGGCCTGATTATCGGGCTGGAGAGCCTGGTCGGACGATTCACTGCTCAAACAGATCAACCGTTCCTGATCGTCATTTCGACACTCGCCATCGCAGCACTCTTCCAGCCGCTACGCAGCGGTATCCAACGCCTGATTGATCGCCGCTTCTATCGCGAGAGATATGATGCAGCCAAAACGCTGGCAACTTTTAGCGCAACATTGCGCAACGAGGTGGATCTGGAGCAATTGCACGCCCAGCTGATCGCCGTGGTCAACGAAACGATGCAGCCCGGGCACGTGTCGCTCTGGCTGCGTTCGTCGAAACGGCCCACTGAGGAATCGTAATAGTTGTAGGAATTTCTCCCAAAGAAAACTCGCGTAATGTGGTATAGTGTCGTCGATATCCTCTATTTTAGGAAAGATCACCAGTGCCAAAAGCACGAATAAGTACATTTCGTTAGGAGAGAAACACATGGCAGCAACAACAGGCGGCAAGCTAGCAGGGCAGGTAGCGTTGATTACAGGAGCCAGCTCGGGAATTGGTTTGGCAATAGCTCACACATTACTTAACGAGGGCGCGGATCTCGTTGTCGTGGCACGCCGTCCAGAACGGCTGCAGGCGTTAGCTGATGAGGCACAGAAGAACGGTCGGCGCTGCGCGGTCGTCGTTGGCGACGTGCGCGAGGAGGAGACGGCCACGCGTGCAGTTCAGACGGCGACCCAGCAACTTGGCCGCCTGGATATCCTGGTCAATAATGCCGGTATTGGTAGGTATGCAGACCTCGTTGAAACAAGCGTTGACGACTACGATGCGATGATGGATACGAATATGCGCAGCACCTTCTTGTTCACTCGCCATGTTGTCCCTACTCTGCTTGAGCGCAAGACAGGCGTCATTATAAATATCGCATCAATGGCTGGCGTGACGGGGTTCGCGGGCGAAGCAGTCTATTGCGCTACCAAATTCGCGCAGGTGGGATTCACGCAGGCGCTTGATCGCGAACTGCGCCCACATGGCATCAAGGTTGGCGTCGTTTGTCCTGGTGGAGTGAAAACGGAATTTGCCATCGGGACAGGACGAACTGAAGAGGGAGTGTCGGCGTCGGGCATGCTGGAAGCTGAAGACGTAGCCGCGGCAGCCTTGCTCATCGCCACACAGCCACAGCACGCGCGCATTACAGAGATTCGCATGCGCCCCATGGTAGAGCCGCTTTTCGGCAGTGATCCAGCGTAAAGCGGAAAGACGATAGGCAATTCTGAAGCGTTACGATGCTCTGCGAGAGGCAATGGCGCTATAGGCGGCGAGCAGGATGAGGAGCAAGACTGGGTCAAGCATGGCAGGGAGAGCGAGTATTGAAAATCCAGTCGAGGCATCATCAGCAGTTTTGCCTGCAACCCAAATATCGCCATAGGTCGTGAAGACTGTCCCAATAATGATCCCGATCGTACTCATTGCAAACACTATAGCTAGGGAGCGAGCCGTCGTGTAGCGTCCCCGTGTGACGAATACAGCGAGACCAGCAATAATACCGATCAGAACCCTACCAACAATCCAGGTCCAGGAACCTCCATAGTAATCAGCATTGGCGCTGTAGCCAGCAAAGAGATCACCCAGATACAATCCGGTAGCGACAGTGAGAAGTCCAGCCAGAGGACCAGCGATGGCTGCCACGAAGAGTGGAATAATGAGGGCCACATCAGCGAGGACAATGCCGGCGTCAATAGACTGGCTGAAAATGGGAAGACTGTCCGTCACTACAGAACTATCCGCTTTATACAAGGAACTGATGGCATAGCTAGCCCCTCCATACAGCAGAATGCCCAGCGCCACAGCCAGTACCTGCCGTTTGCCTATCCCCTGCGTCAGCCTCATTGCTATATGTCCAACACGACTCCTTGAAACCCCATTCTGTTCATCAGGTGTGCTGACCGCCTGTTTCATTTGAACAGAAGCCGAGGAGGTGTCGTCAGAAGGCGACGCAATGGCTGGGCGAGGTGTGTTTGCCTCGGTCGCTGGCATACTGGCGGGCGATGAACTCTCGAGAAATGGAGTGACCTTCTCTGCTTGAACCGGGAGAAGCGGTGAAGCTTCTGCGCTCTGTATTGATAGCAATGAAGCTTTCGCCAGCGGCTCGACAGAGAACGGTGGAGATGAAGATTTGCCCCCGGATGCAAGGGCTGCTGCCTGCTCAAGAGCGTTGGCGAAGGCCACGATGCTCTTGAAACGCTGGTTCGGCTGTTTGGAGAGCGCGGTGAGGATCACTTCCTCCACCTCAGTTGAGACCATCGGTAGCTTCTCACGCAAGCTTGGCGGAGTAGCCAGAACGTGCTGCGTAGCGATTTCAGTGAAGGACCCCCTAAAAGGGCGCTCTCCGGTCAGCCATTCGTACACAATGACGGCCAGGGCATACTGATCGCTGGCGGGACGCGGTTTGCCTTGAATTTGTTCGGGTGCCATATAAGGTACTGTCCCTATCATCTCCGTCACATTCTGATAGCGAGAACTTTGGGCTATGAGGGCAATACCGAAATCGCTCAGCAGGATATCGTTGCGTTCCCCCACCAGCATATTCTCCGGTTTCACATCACGGTGAATGAACTGTTTCTCGTGCGCATGCTGCAAAGCGCCGGCAAGCTGCCTGACATACGGGACAATGGTAGCCAGGGGAATCCGCGTACCATTCGGATGCCTCTGGCGCAGTGTGCCATTGGGCGCGTAGTCCATCACCAGGAAGGGGACGTCATGCTCCACACCAAAGTCTGTGACCCGTATGATATGGGGATGGATCAGGCGAGCAATCGTCTGTGCCTCCTTGAGGAAGCTATCCATATCCTCCTGGTTGGTCATGGTCGTGGACAGCACTTTAAGAGCAACCTGCACCTTAAGATAGTTGTGCTCACCGAGGTAAACATCAGCGAATCCGCCGCGTCCAATGAGGCCGATGACTCGATAGTTACCGAGTTGCTGACCTGAGTAGTCTGCCATCAAGCAACCTCTTCTCCGGAGTGTTTTACTCCCACGACTTCTCTTCAATTGCTTCATTGTAGAGATACCCAGGAAGTATGTCAAGCCAAAATTGGCCTGGTTTCACGTCAACTGCTACGAAATGCAGAGGAGGGGATGCTGAGAGTTGAATGATCTGCATCTTGTTTTGTGTCGTATATATCAATAGTCAATACCCTTAAAGTGTTTACGTAATGCTAAAGGGGTGCAAAATAGTATCGTACCGTTATTCTCGCTGATACACTCAGCCACGGTACGAAGAAAGGATTATTATGAACAGCATTCGTTTCGTTCCAACATGGCTGCATGGGTACTTCGATTACATTGGAGGTATTGTCTTAATTGCAGCGCCATTTCTCTTTGGATTTTTCAGTATGGGTGGGGTAGCCGTTATACTCCCCATCGTGCTAGGTATCGGCCTCATTCTTTATAGTCTCTTGACGGACTACGAGCGCGGCATACCTGCCCTGAAATTTATCCCCATGCCAGTTCACCTGATTCTGGATTTTATTGCTTCTGCGCTGCTTGCTGCCTCACCATTCCTGTTTGGTTTCTCGAATCAGGCTCCGAATGTCTGGTTACCACATGTTGTCGCTGGAGTCGGCGTTATCATACTCGTCTTAGTTTCGCAGACACACGTGCGGACAGATGCGATGGCTACAGCATAAGTAGGCTCATTATCCAGTCAGCCCTATAAGCGTTAAGATAAGGAGCGAAGCACCCTGGACGGGCTTAAGCCCGTCCAGGGGTGTATGATGTGGAGGCACATTCCCACTTTCATTGACGACCGCCTGTGTGGATCGGCTCGGCTGGCGCCAATCAATGGCGCCCCTACGTCGATATTTTGTCATGCTCTAGTGTAAATGAATGGACAAGCTCAAAGACTGTCTCCTGTTTTTCGATGTGAGGAGAGTGGCCGCAGTCAGGCAAGACCACTTCGCGGTATTGACCACCATTTGCCTGGTAGGTATCCAAAACAGCGCGCGTCTGGCTCACCATAGGTTGTGGGGGATAGACTTCGGCTCCGGGCCAACCGGGAACTGCGCCTAGCTGACCTAAAAATCCAAGATCAAAAAACGAGGTATCAGATACAATTTGATCGCTGTCACCGCGTATCCACAGAACTGGCACTTTGGGATTGATAGCGGCAAAATCTGCCTGATTCATGTATTTGGGTGAAAGTGCATTATTGACGCCGAACATGCCGGGCGCTACATTTGGCCAGTTATGCGAGGCGATCGAATCACCTGGATAGTTGCCAGGAGTAATTTTCGTCGAGAGCAGTCCGCTGAGATATACTTCTTCCCTATCAAAGGGAGCGCGGAAGGGTGGTTTATAGTAGAAAGTATTTATCACGGTTCTTGGAGAGTTTTGCTCGTCACCGCGATCTCCTTGAGAGATGCGTTGCACAAAATCAGCATTAACTGTGCCTCCTCCGCTTCCGGCGAAGTCTGGCCACGTTGGAGAGCCTTCGATTCCCTTTGTTCCGCCAAAGCCGAAAGGAGAGCTAGGCGCTTGTAATGTGAGAGAACGTAGCGTATCCGGATGGTCTATAGCATACTGTATGGCGATATTGCCGCCCAGTGACCAGCCAAACAGATGAAACGAGCTCAAACCAAGCGTCTGGACGAATACATACAGATCATCGGAATAATCGCGCATCGCTCGTGTTGCATCTACTGGCAATGTCTCAGTATCACCATAGCCGCGCATATCGGGAGCATACACGTTGTAACGCCCTGTACCGGCTAATGCCAGCATGAAGTCCTCAAAGAAGAGAGATGAAGAGCAATTGCCATGTACTAATACGATAGGGGTGTTTCCTGAACCTGCCTCCAGGTAAGCTATCTCTAGCCTGTTTGTCTTCACCCTGGACTGATTTATACCAGGGAATAACGGTGCTGTGGTCATGCTAAATGGTTCCTCCTATATGGTTCTGCTTTGCTTCGTTATTCTACCATTTTTCATTGGCTCATTACCAGGATGGCCAGGTTCCCCATTGCAAGTTCTTCCCTCGGTGGTGGTGTAGATAATTATTGCATTGTACAAGGAGCCACAAAACTGTTTATCCCAGCTGCTGGTACAGTGTTGCAATGAATGGCGCCCCAAAGAGCATACAGCCTGGTGCCAGGTGAAAACCCGCACCAGGCTGTATGCTCTTTATCCTGAGTTCACGGCTAAAGGGGACTGAACATTAGGGCGCTGCAATCGCGGCTG
>DMFQ01000465.1:1169-4070 GCA_003450555.1 Ktedonobacter sp. | reverse complement strand
CAAGCCCTGCCCGTACATTTTGGTTTCGTTTGGTAGGTAAATAATGTGAAAGGACTGCGAGCTATGCCTATTCATACATCAACACAATCCATTATCCCTGTACGGCAGAAATGTCTTGTTATACATTGTGCCTCTTCGGTCAGTGCGTATGCGAGAATACCGCTTACTGTACTGCTATTGGTGCTTGCGGCCTGCGGCGCGGGATCATCACCTGCGCAACAGCCGGTTGGGTCGTCACGGACATTGGTTCCTACAACGAGTGCGCTGCCAACAGCTACATCGCTTCCGGCAGGAACGGTACTCTACCAGGCAGATTGGTCCCATGGGCTTGCTAGCTTGCAGGGCACTCATGGGTGGAAGGTGGTTCGGGGACAACTTGAGACCTCTACCAGTGATCCAGCTATGCTCGTCGTTCCTTACAGGCCGACAGTGATCAATTATGCGATTGAGATTCGCCTGCAGATTGTGCGCCTGTTTCAAACGAATGGGGGCTACTTCACTATTATGGCGTCCAAAGAAGCAGGTAGAGATGGGTACCAGGCGGGAGTAAATGGCCTTGAAGGATCACAGTCTCGCCCAAACGGGGCACATCCGCAAGCGCAGGTCTACATTGATCCCATCGGTTCTATGGCAATTGGAAGTGCCTATCCGATTGATTATGAACCCGGCTCGGAGTGGCATACCTTTCGCGTCGAAGTCCAGGGCAATGAAGCCATTTTGCTTGTCGATGGCGTACAGATAGGACGCGCGAGCAGTGAGAAGACTGATCTTCTCTCGAACGGGCCGATACGTCTGAGCAGTGCGTTGCTTGACCTCCGCGTGAGTAGTTTGCGTATCGTCGCGTTATAGCGAGTAAGCAACACCAAATGAGCCGATTTTCGTATGCCTTACGGACAGAGAAAAAAAGTGAGTGACACAGCCTGGTTGACATCAGGAGTGACAAGGGCCATCCCAATCTCTGGGACGGCCCTTGTCAGTTTTCACTATAGAAGTTTTTACGAGGAACGCTCCACGAAACGAAATAGAAACGCTTCATACACTATACTGCTGACAAGTGAATGATGCATAAGCGCGAGAGCAAGAAGCAGAGAAGGAGGAGAACAATGCTACGTAACGTTTCGGTAACGCTTCTGTAACGCAGCTCTTGCTATACTGAAGGTAAAAGAGAAACATGAAATTGAAAATGATGGACACGAATTTTCACGAATGCGAATAAATGCGATGTCGTTTCAAACTAGAAGGAGCACACGACATGTCTCTAACAAAAACACATACAACGCCTATTACTAGCAGTAAAAACTGGCGTGCAAAGGGCTTCACTCTAATAACTAGTCTCTTAGCTCTTGCCCTGATGGCAGCAGCAGGTTATGAGTTCTTTAATGCCTGGATACTCAGAGATGCTGCCGATGGTCCTCATCTGTGGCACATATCCGAGTTGGTAGGGCTGGCTATCCTGCTGGCGGGTACGCTGCTGGCGCTGCTGCGGCGACCTGAGAAGAAGCCATTGCTGGCTCAGTTTCTTGTATTAAGTATGGTTATCTTAGCAGTTGGCGTTATGTTCTTTGAGATTAAGGCGGCTGCGCTGTTCATCGTTATGGGTCTGTTTGTGGCAACTTATCCCGCTACCCGTGCCCTGCTGAGCATCTCACCACGGGAGGGCCGCGTGAGCAAAGTGGTACTGGTACTGAGTTTGCTGATGGGAGTGTTTCTGGCCCCTGTTGCCATAAAGGAGATAAATTGGCAAATTATAGGTATGACAGAGAATGATATGCACGCGCTGGACTTCCACTGGATCGGCTCTGCCCTGCTGATGGTACTGCTGGTGCTGGCCGGAGTGCTGTCATCTACGAAGCGGCCCGGATGGATGGAACTGGGTATAATCACAGGTGTAACCTACAGTTTTCTGGGTGTAATAGCCATGATACTACAGGACGGTTATGCGGGTAGTTGGAGTGGAGGCGGTGGTCTGTTCGCGATTGTCGTTGGTGTATGGTACATTCTATTCACCATATTGGAGGCGCAAAAGATGAAGGCGGCAAAGGGCGGAGCAAGCGTCACCGCCCCACATGTCCGCCACATCTTCCCGCAAGGGAGTGAGGGTGAAACAATTGAACGAAATACTCAGCAGTTGGTGAAAGTATAAAGTATAGAGAAGCATAGGAAAGGATGATAGAGCAATGAATATCGTGATTTTTGGTGCGACAGGTGGTACTGGTCGCCATATTATAGAACAGGCATTGGATCAGGGGCACAAAGTGACAGCCTTCGACCGCAACCCGGCCGCACTTACACTAGAGCATCCTAACCTCTCCTTCATCGAAGGCGACGTCTTCAATCAGGCCGAGGTTGACGCGGCAGTAGCTGGACAGGATGGGAGGATGGCGGTCATCTGCGTGCTTGGGGTGAGGCCAACTACACAGGCGCCCGTATGTTCGACCGGCACAGAGAACATTATCGCGGCGATGCAGAAAGCCGGGTTGAAGCGATTCATCTGCCAGACAGCATTTGTGGTAGCTGCATTGGACGGGGAGCGAAAGGAAGTTTCGTGGGTATTACCGCTGATGCTGACACTTTTCCCAAAGACGAAAGCCATGTTTGCAGATAAGGTGCGGCAGGAACAGATCGTGCGGCAGAGTGATCTCGACTGGATTATTATACGACCGGCAAGGTTAATTGATGGTCCTCAAAAGGGTACGTACAAAGTTGGTAATCATCTGTCGATAGATATGAATGCAAAAATAACACGAGCCGATGTAGCCGATTTCATTCTCAAGCAGGTAAGTGACAATAGCTATGTGCACCAGGTGCCGCGGATTAGCTACTGAGAACGCAATGATTTTGGCCCTCAAAGGGGATACGGAAGGGCGTAGGGACCCGATTTATCGCGTCCCATGGGGTGGG
>DMFQ01000465.1:0-1010 GCA_003450555.1 Ktedonobacter sp. | reverse complement strand
CCTGCCCGTACATTTTAGGACGAAGAAGGTGATTCTATATGGAAGCTGATGAGAGGGCAAGGGCTATTATCATTGGCGGGGGAATTGGTGGGCTTACGGCGGGAATTGCGTTGCAGCGAGTGGGTTTTGAGGTTGTCGTACTTGAGCGTGCTAAAGAGCTGCAAGAGGTTGGGTCGGGTTTGCCACTTTGGACAAACGCGTTGAGGGCGCTGCAAAAGCTTGGGTTAGGCGACGAACTGGAAAAGATAGGTGTATCGGTAACGGCAGGGAGTATTAGCACCTGGCGAGGCGATGTATTGGTCGACCTGAGTACAGAAGAACTGCTCAAAAGATTGGGAACGATCAGTACTGTTGTGCACCGGGCGGAACTGCATGCAACTCTCTTGAAAGCTTTTGGCGCAGAAAAAGTACGGCTGGGGGCGACGTGCGTGGGCTTTACGCAGGATAGTGCGTGTGTCTGTGCTCGCTTAGAAGACGGAGAGGAAGTGTGTGGTGATGTTTTGATAGGCGCAGATGGCATCCACTCTGTGGTGCGGGCACAGTTGTTCGGCGTGCAGAAACCGAGATACGCCGGGTACACGTGCTGGCGCGGCGTTGCTGATATTGACGGCACGGGGCTTGAGACCTGGGCATGGGGACATGGGGGAAAGGGGGGAAGAGAGGGCAAGGGATATCAATTCGGCATAACACCTATGACCAATGAGCGAGCGTACTGGTTTGCTCAGCTTTACACACCTGAGGGTATGTCGGATAAAGCGTGTGGCAGAAAGAACGAAGTGCTCGAGCTTTTCCATGATTGGCATGACCCAATACCGAGGGTTATCCAGGCAACGAAGGAGGAGCATATCCTGCGCAATGATGTCTATGAGCACAAGCACCTGCGCCATTGGAGTCGCGGGCGTGTTGCATTGTTGGGTGATGCAGCGCACGCGATGACACCGAATTTGGGTCAGGGAGCATGTCAGGCCATTGAGGATGCGATTGTTTTGGCAGGTTGTTTTGAAGGTGGG
>DMFQ01000238.1:2763-4086 GCA_003450555.1 Ktedonobacter sp. | reverse complement strand
GTGGCTCGATGGGTGGGGACCTTCATGGTCGCCCGCGTCCTGTTCACACCTCGATTCAGCCACACGAAGCTTGACAGCATGGCAACCTTTAAAGTCCCCCGCATCCTCCCATCCGCTTCCCTACTCCCGCTCCTATTAGGAAAGCGCATCAACTTCTGGCCATTCTCGTAACGTTTGCCGTAACGATTAAAAGACGCTCTAGCAGTACTCTTCATAGTAGCAGTGTTACGACAAAAAATATGATCCCTAAAAAATGAGAAACGAGGAAAGATTTGACCACTACTATCAATAGCACTAATTTTCTGGATATGGGAGCAGCCAAACTTGAGCGAGTCGAGGATGTGGCAGAGACCATGGCAGGCATCTGTTTCGTGCTGAATGGAATGCGTCACTATGTCTCCGAAAGTACCTGGAAACAATTTGTTGCTCACGAGTGCCGTCAACATCCTTTGATGCAACTCTTACAGCAAGATCCACTCACTTCACGAGCATTCACCAGGCCGCGTGGGTATGCAGGCGATGCAGTCATGATGGATATGATGTATGCTGCGGAACATGGATACGATCTCCCCGCAGTAGCAGGAATTTCTGAGCTTGGAAGAAAACTGTACGAGTACCAGTTTCAATCACCGGCGCCAAAAGCTGTTCGGGCGCGTCGGCGCATCATCTGCGAACAAGTGGACAACCTCGCCATCAGAACGCCAAAGCCACACATCCTCTCCCTGGCCTGTGGCCACTTACGCGAGGCATATGACTGCCCGGCCTTGCGAGAGGGACGCCTCGGACGCTACCTCGCCATTGATCAGGACAAAGAGAGCCTGGCGGTTGTCGAGCGTGAAGTGGGCCCTCTAGGCGTAGAAACGCTGGCTGCCTCGGTACGAGATATACTCAAAGGCCGCGTTCCTTTGGCCAACTTCGACCTGGTTTACACCACCGGCCTCTACGATTACCTCACCGAACCCGTTGCGCGCCGTCTCTGCGAGATCCTCTTCGGCATGCTCAATCCTGGTGGTCGCTTATTGATCGCCAACTTCCTCCCCAGCATCAGCAATGTCGGCTATATGGAGGCATTCGCGGATTGGTGGCTGATCTACCGCACTGAAGCAGAACTGCTTCGCTTAGCTGAGACTTTACCTGACGAGCAGGTTGAAACAATCAATCTCTTCGTAGAAGAGAACAAGAATATCGCCTTTTTGGAGGTATCACGAAAAAGCTAGTGTTCTTTATACCCATCTTTTCTCTGTTTTCTTAGCTATCATTCTCCTGTGTTCAACTCAAATATGCATCGCACAATTTCTCCAGCCGGTCAGACATCACTCGGTC
>DMFQ01000238.1:0-2537 GCA_003450555.1 Ktedonobacter sp. | reverse complement strand
GGCGCTAACTGTTCGACTGCTAGCGCTTTCTCCACCTTTTCATAGCCCTCTGCAGCAGCCTGGAAGTTCTCTCTGAGACGGGCCAGGTTCACACAAGAGAGGCGCAGATCCGCTAAACCACCGTACGCCGACCACATCTGTCCGCGTGCCAGCGGCGTGATGAAGTGGTGGCACAGGTTATGCCAAAACCAGTAGAGCAGGCTGCGCAACGTCTCGACCTGCTCGTCCTGCGCAACTGCCGGCCAGGGGAACACTGCTCCCTCCAGGATGCGCTTTTTATCGAGCAGAACCTTGTATGGCCCAACATGAATGTGATTGAACGTGCTCGCTCGGCCAAGCACAAGTTCACATTCTGCACCATCGGGAAAAGTGAAGAACACAATGTCAAAGCCGTAATCATTGAAGACTTCCAGGAACGCCGGCTCTCCCAGCAGTCGTACAAAAGCCTCGCGCCCGGCGAAGAAGTCGTCGTACGCCTCATCTGTGGTGATCAGGCCGAAATCAATGTCGGAGTAGGCATCAGTCGCGTCTCTGGCATAGGAACCGCCGAGAAAAGCGGCCACAACACGCTCATCTGCCTGGCAAACTGCTACAAAGCGGTTTATGAGGATCTGGTGGTTATGCTGTATTTCTTGCGCATCCACTGCGTCGTTCCTCCCTCTGAAGAGTAGTGTCACAATTACCATACGTTCGCCTTGTTGCTATTCTATAACACCTCGGCCACTTGTGCATTTTGCCTCATTTTGCTCCAGTGGTTCTCATGCTGTTGACTGTTGTATTTCCGCTCATTCACAACGAACTCGAAACGTGACATCCTCCTCAAAACCCATGAAGTAAGCATTGATGGGCTTACAATCTCCAATACTGCTCGATCAGGCTGGTATGAGCATCGGAAGCAAATTCGGCGCCAATGGGACTCCCATGGCGGTGCTGGTCGATGCCGAGGGCAAGATCGCCTCGGAGGTTGCAGCAGGTGCTCCGGCTGTGCTCGCCTTGGCTGGCCAGCACGCCATAGCACAGACTTGATTCGGGTGCTCGCACAGGCGGTAGCAGTACTTCCTGTGCCTTCCCTCTGTCGACTCAAGCGTAGTTATCCGGCACATAGTATCTTTTCGGACAAAAACACACTTCAACATCTGAACGTATTGCGCAGTCCTGCGTCATGTCGCGCGCTACAGAAAAAAGCCAGAGATAATCACCAGAAATCGTAATCGATCAAAGTAGGATGCTGCTGCTTTGCCAATAACAAGGACAGTCACACTGACCTGATTGGCCGACGGATCAAAGGTCGTACTCGCGCTATCAACTCCCCAGCCGGTTAAGGCGAGTTCTGGACTACGAAACGAGAGCACCTCAAACGTCGCAGGGAGCGCCATCACGCTGGAAGAGCTATAGGTAAGAGGAGCGCCTGATTGTGGGTGAACCCGAGATGCAGTGGAGTGGGAGCACTACGATGTACTCCTCCGGGAAAGATCACGTGGAGAACACATGAAATTGTCTTACAACTATTCTATCTACTCTTGATGCAGGCTAAGCGCCTTGTCGATAGCCAAAAGGAACTCGTCTAATTCAAAGGGTTTGGCAATGCCAATGACCTGTCGCTGGTCGATCTCATCTTGATGTAGCTCCACGCTTGCGCTGAGGATGATTGCAGGAATAGCTTCGAGACCTGGCTGAGCATGGAGACAGTCATAGAGGTGGATGCCATTCATCGTACCGAGCCTGTAGTCCAGCACAAACATGGCTGGTTTGACATGCTGCACCAATGCTAAAGCACGCTCACCTGTCTCGGCTAACAGGGGACGATACGACATTTCTTGGGAGATTGCCATCACAAGGAAGGCAGCGATGTCAGGGTCATCTTCCACAATGAGAAGCACCTTGAGTGACATGTCCTCTCCTTCTGATGCCTCGTCTCTTCTATGTAGCGTCTTTCACCTCTCCGTCCTGTAGGATAATGACGTCGAATGAGAACGCCACCTACCTCAAGAATAATACTACCATACATTGCAGAGATTGAGAAGTGGTTACAGATTTTTTTGCAGAGCTTCAGTCACATCTTTTTGTTCATGGCACGTAAGAAATGGGAAGAGAGCCGTGCAGCACGAGATGTGGTGTCACAAGCACCTTTCCCATGCGAACTTTATATTTCCTTTTCTACCAGTATGAACAGTTTCCCAGAGTCTCATCCTTCAAGATGAGCATATGCTCATTCAGCACCTTTTTTGTCCTCTGTATTTGACGGCACACAGGAAAAAAAGTCACTTCGACTTTGCCAATGTCGCACAATGAGGAGGCTTTAGAGGTAAAATAATAAGCCGTATGTGTAACGTGGAAATTGCTCTTTGACTCTCAGCCGTCTTCGGCGGCCTAAACCCATAATAGGAAAGTGTTTCAAGCAGATCGCGCCTTGCTTCCTCCGAACTGTCTTCAATCGAGGTAGACACATACCCGTGTGCATCCACAAAGTAGTAGATGGACCTCATGCCATCAGCGACACCAACAATGTCCAGGCGTGTAAGATTTCGCTGCTTGTG
>DMFQ01000407.1:27131-27866 GCA_003450555.1 Ktedonobacter sp. | reverse complement strand
CCGCCATATCCGCGAGATCCAGGTAATCCAGGGAGAAGTCGGGAGCATGCTCTCCTTTCAAAATATAATGTTAACACAGTTAAAAAGTGCGCACACGCACACTACTTGTTTTCTACGCACTCAAAGGCCTCTATCCAAAGGGGATTGGTTAGCAGCACAACCTAAGATATTCTCCACCATATGCCTGAGGGGGTTATTAGCAGCATATCCCAACGTGTTCTTAATACCATATATTAGTGTTATTGTCAAGCTCATTTTCGACTTTTAAGACACTATTACTAAATATAAGGTAGAAATGCTGAGTCGTGTTTTTGTTTAACTTATTTTCGACTTTTTGCAAAGCTGTTGCAAAGGGGCTCTTCTTATTCCCGACTATGCAACAGCCTTGACCGTAAGGGTGACTTGTTCAGTGCTCACGGTGTTCCCGAGCCCGGTCTCCTTGAAGGACACAGTCAGGGCACCAGTGCTCGAGCTGACGCTGCTGTTGGCGAAGTGGAAGTTCGGGCTGTCGGCGAAGGCTGTCAGAGAGAGCCCGACGATCAGGAACAGCGCGAACAACAGAGCAATACCGTACTTTAATCGACGCATGGGTAGTCTCCTTTCAAAGTTCAATGCAAACAAACACAGTCAAAAAGCGCACACACGCATACTACTGGGTATTTTCCACGCACTCCGAGGTTTCTATCCAAAGGGGATTATTCTACGCACTCCGAGGCCTCTATCCAAAGGGGATTG
>DMFQ01000407.1:23305-26923 GCA_003450555.1 Ktedonobacter sp. | reverse complement strand
CTACCATATACCTGAGGGGATTATTAGCAACTCAACCCAAGTTATATTTTTATCATATATATGAGTCTTTTTCAAGCTTTTTTCGACCTTTCCTAGCATACTCCTGCGCTATAGGTAGAAATACGGAACCGGGTTTTTAATCAAACTTATTTCGTTTTTTTGCAGAAATTTCCTCTATTCCCTCAAATACTTAAATATTCAAGTCGTGTTTTTGTTGAGCTTCTTTCGTCTTTTGAGGGCTGTTCCAAAGAGGCTCATTTTATTCCCGATTTGTTGCAAAAGCCCTGTGAGGCTTCTCTTGATAATGGCTCACCATCTACAGCCCAAAAGCCATTGACAAAGGCAGATACCAACGGACAAAATACCAGCAGCAAGACATAAAGGAGGTAGAATAAAGTTTCTTTCTCTTCATGCCTTGAACATAGCATGAAATGGCCTGGAAAGCCGATTCATCGAGTCATGATGCTATCTGATATGAGGGCGTTCTGGAGTTTTGATATTATGAAATGTCCTCTGATAAGCTTATCATCAATAGCATGCCAGAGTCTTGACGTACCACCGTCTATTCAAACCCCTCGCTCTTACTAGCATGGACTTCCTTGACAGAGTGTAACGATTTCTTGATACTCACCTGATGGACTAATAGATGTAGATGAATCGTTCATCTCTGCATAGAGCACAATGGGTGTAGGGAGCGGCTGTATGTTTCCCCAAATCTTGGGTCGAATATACGTCGAGGCGACTTGAAGCTGAATGGTGTTGTTAGGAGGAAGGCTATCAATATCAATCTCATAGCTGTCCAGTGACGTGTTCTGAGTACTCTCAATGAGGGAGGATTGCTTGATTGACTTTATTGCAAGTTCTATCGCGGTTGCAGTGTGTTTAATAGCGAAGCTCGTGACATCGTCGATGTAGGCCAATACACCTGGGGCATCTCCCGCAAGAACGATCCTCACCTTCCTAGCTGTGGCTTGACCAGTATTGGTAATCTCAAGTATTTCTTTGCAGACACCATTTAATTGATTTGGGAGGCAGCTGCTCCTGGTTTCAATAAGTGCGAAGTTGCTTTCGCGCTGAAGTAAGTTGAGCTTAAGTTGTGTGTCATTATTTGCGTTTACAGTGAACAAACCAACGAGTATGACGCCTATTGCTGAAATAAAAGTAGCGATGAGGTTGGCTATCGAAAGCCAGGTGATTCTCTTCTCGTCGTCCTTATCTGTTGCCATTTCGAAAATCCTCCAGGATAACCTTTTGCCAAATCCTAATTGACACAAGAAATCTTTCAATTTCTCAAAGGGCATTCATCCTCACTCTCATTGCATGACGAGCAGATAGAACAAGTTCTCTCAAAACCAATACCATCAAAAATCCTGTTCAATGCTACTTCATAGACTGGGATGCCATATCGAGTTTCGTCTAATGGTATATAACAGAAAGGCATGGGAACCACGCCTGGACTGGGTTTAACATCTTCTCGTTGTACATCGTTACACAACATTCGCTATAGCATCTTAAAAAATAGCTGATATGGATGCCATCTCTATAGACGCTAACAAAGTATTTTTTTCGCCCATGACTTTTCTATTTATGCTCTTTCTTCATCCTGCTAATCTCCGTTTTTTATGGTTTTTCAACAAGCTGAGGCACACTAAAATGAGAGAGAGTCTGTAAGCGATGTTCCTAAGCAAACTGATGAGGTGAGCGATAGCCCAGACTCTCATGAGGTCACTCACGATTGTAGAAGTTGACCCAAGCTTTTGCTGTATGCAGAAAATATCCTAGTGGACTAACGCAGTTCATGTAAAAAACCATGATGGTTGTTAAAGCTGCTTTCTAAGCGATTTCATATCCTGTTTCTATCGATCACATGAAGTGCGTTAGTCTACTAGCGTCTGATAGGGCCGCCGCTTAGCCACTGCCAACTTGAAGATACTGACAAAGCGTTTGGCGTGCCAGCCCGACTCAGGGAGAGCCCTTGGGTAGCATAGACCTGGGCGTTTTTCTTTATCAAGCCATATAGCCAAACAGGTCATTATACGGTATACTAGAAATAACCTGTGAGCCAACTATTTCATGAGAGGTAACTTTATATGGGGACACAAGAAGAGAGAGTTACAACATTAGAACAAACCTTTGCAACATTTCGGAAAGAAACGGCTGCTCGTACTCAAGAAATAGAAGAAAACACAACTATCATGCTCGGGGTTATGCGGTCTCAAGGACGAGACATTCGACGAATTTTTGAGAGCTTAGAAACAATAAATCAAAGACTTGACCGGCTGGAAACAAAGTCCGATGAACAGACAACGCTCCTTACTCAAATCCTTGCACGTCTACCCAACAATCTCTAGCCCGCGTTTTCTAACACGTAACCATGGTGTTTTCTTGTGCTTATCAGATTGAAGGTTTGACAGCTTAATCGATAAGCACGCACAAGCAATGACAGACATACTGCCTTTACCCTCGTTGCTCATAGCCCATCTTGTAACTGCTTTGGGACTGTTCCGCCCAGGATGGCTCCTCTTTGGGCAAGGGAAGATCTGGCGACCACGAGCCAGACGTATTCTCTTTTTTCTGTTGCCCTAGCTTTAGCTGCAAACGCAGCTCCTCATTGCGTAGCTCCTGCATCTTCTGACGATACTTCATGTTGACTTTATATGCCTCCAACAAAATGCCGAAGACAATACTCACTATGGTAATAATAAAAAGCATCAGCACGACCGCCGCCCATAAGTTCTCGGTCAGCATTTTTATGAAATCCATTAGCGTTCCCTCGCAGACTACAAAGAATATCTCTACCAGGTGACAACTCTCCCGGCCTTGCTTCTTTTACGTGGGAAGGTTGGCAAAGTTGCACTTTTCACTTTTCGATACGCACCATCTTTTCAACAGGCGAATTGTGTCCTAACTATACATATGTCAGGATTTGAAGTACAAATCAAGCAAGCGTAATTACCAAATTTCACAACAATTTCATTTTTTACTTGCAATGTAATCTAAAATGAGGGATCGTTACTGGTGCAACTTGCATACGTCTTCATATATGGAAGGTCATCAGTCTATATATGAGGGGTTACACGCCTGTGATTAAGAATCTTGCTTTGGACAAGCTGTCCGGAATAACGCTGGGGACGTATTATCTAGAAAGGTTTATTGGACATGGCAAGATAGGACCTACCTTTCTGGCACACAGTGATGCAAACAATGCAACAACTACCTATCTTTTACAGCTTCTAGACGGACCACTATACGCGACTTCAAAGGATCATGAAGTACACCTGGAACGCTTTCAGTATTTGGCCAGCCAGATTGCAACCTTGAAGCATCCATACATCCTCCCCCTCATCGACTTTGGAGTCTTTCGTGGCTTTCCATACCTGGTCTCACCACACATCCCATTACGTTCGCTACGTACTCGCATTGACAAGAATGGGGCGCTGAATACCTTCACTGTTGGTCGCTACCTGGATCAGATTGCCACTGCGCTGGAATATGCTCATGAGCATGCGGTGCTTCATGGTAGCCTGTCTGTGGATACTATTTTCATCCGGCTCGATGGCCAACTGGTTGTGGCGAATGTTGTCGTGAGGAATCTACTCGAACCAGACACACAAGACA
>DMFQ01000407.1:20067-23075 GCA_003450555.1 Ktedonobacter sp. | reverse complement strand
ACCGATATATACGCGCTGGGAGCGATCGTCTATCACCTCCTGACAGGCTCTTCTGTATTTGAGGGCAACACGCCTAATGACATTGCTCAGAAGCACCTCTATGCATCTATCCCACCGCTGAATCAGCGGCGCAGCGATCTACCCGTCGGCATGTATACTATCCTGGCCCGTGCGTTGGCTAAGGACCCGGCCCAGCGGTTCCACCAACCAGGAGCGTTTGCCAACGCCTACCATTCTATCATTGTCCCAACGAATAGAACGAGGATGCCGTTTGTCGTCTCCGAAGCCCCTGGCATGCAGACTAATCAGCCCCATGGTACTACAGGCGCAGCGATGGCAGAAAGGCAGTTCACTGAACACGCATGGAGCACCAACAGGTCAGCCGCAAACGGGCATACTTCAGGGCCACAGCGTTCGACGAACCAGTCCTCCATGCCACATTCGCTGCACGGCTTCTCAGAAGATAAACCCTTAAGCCTGTCCGATAGTCTACGAGACAACCCGCGACCAGACTTAATGCGTCGATTTCAGAGTAAGCAAAGGCAACGCACCATTCTGATTGCTTCACTGATCCTCGTGCTAGTAATTGCCACGAGTGTGGCTGGGATCACGCTGCTCGCCCAGAAGAGCAGCGGTGTAGGGAGAGCTGGCGGACAAGTAATATTTTTTGCGAATCAGGACGGTTCCGGAGGACAAACCAACTCGCTCCACATCAACATTCAAAACCTTGCAGCTCCTGCTGCTGGTTATGATTACGAGGCCTGGATCATCAATGATCAGACTGAGGAGGTCACGGACTTAGGCAAGCTCGTACAGAAGAATCAGAGCTGGTTTCTCGCTTATAGTGGAGGAAGCAGCAATCTGCTTAATGCTGGAGATCACCCAGGAACAAGGACTGGTCAATGCTCCTGCAGGCAAAGTGTTCCTCACAGGCATTTTCCCTGTCAAGTCCTTTAATGGCCACATTATCTCTGGTTCCCAGTGCATAGTGTGATGCGCGAGATTTCCTGTTCTCCTAGCTATCCGATCTATTTCAAAAGGAGCGAACATGAACGCTTTACTGGCGCGTCTGCGATGGTCCATCCCTTTGGGGGCGATACTAGCGCTCGTCCTGGGCGGAAGTCTTTTCACTTTACAGCAAGCTTTCGCAGCGCCATCAGCGGTTCAGCTCAATAAACTGAGTAGCGATCCGTATACTAATAGCTCATCCCAACACAAGACCGAAGTAGAGCCCGACACTTATTCTTTCGGCGCTACGATTGTCACAGCTTTCCAGGCTGGACGCTTCTCCTCCGGAGGAGGAGGAAGCTCCAACATCGGGTGGGCCACTTCCAGCGATCAGGGGAACACCTGGCAACATGGCTTCCTCGCGGGGACCACGGTCTACGCGGGGGGAACTTATGATCGCGTCAGCGATCCAGCGGTGGCTTACGATGCCGCTCACCAGGTATGGTTGATCTCCTCTCTTGGCATCTCCAACACCCACGGTAACGACGTTCTGGTTAGCCGCTCAATAAACGGAGGTCTCACCTGGAGCAAGCCAGTAGTGGTGGCAGCCGGTGGTCCCAACGACTCCTTTGACAAGGAATGGATCGTCTGTGATGAGACAGCGAGCAGTCCGTTCTATGGACATTGTTATGTCGAGTGGGACAACACCAATCTCAATGGTCGTATCTTGATGAGCACTTCCAGCAACGGTGGCACCGCGTGGGGAAGCCCACAGAGTCCTCAGAAGCAGTCTTTCTCTGCACTGGGTGGCCAACCGCTGGTACAGCCTGGCGGAACGGTGATCGTGCCCATCTATGGCACCGATCTGAGCACCAACATCGATCACATCTATGCCTACACCTCGACCAATGGCGGCACGAGTTGGAACAATCCTGTTGTCGTCTCGATCGTGACCTTTCACGTCCAGCAGGCCACCTATCGCGGCGGCTCTCTTCCATCCGCTGAAATCGACCAGGCGGGTAAAGTGTACGTCGTCTGGGCCGACTGTCGCTTTGAAACGAACTGCAGCGCCGGTGATATCGTGATGAGCACTTCGACCGACGGAGTGAACTGGGCAGCGGTACAGCGCATTCCCATCGATGCTGTCGGCAGTGGCGTCGATCACTTTACTGCTGGTATTGCCGTCGACAAAAACACGTCGGGGAGTCAGGCGCACCTCGCGCTCGCCTTCTACTACTTTGCGAATACCAACTGTACGAACTCCACGTGCAAGTTGTATGCTGGTTTTCGTCTCATCGGTCAACGGTGGTGCCAGCTGGAGTCCAAACGTGCCATTGGCCGGGCCGATGAAGCTTGCGTGGCTTGCGAACACGACCAGCGGCTATATGATCGGGGATTATATTTCCAGTTCGATAGTGGGCAGCCAGGCGTTTCCCGGCATTCCGGTGGCTTTCGTACCGCAGAAGGGGAAGCTGCAGGAGTTTATGTACACGGCTGCTATGAACGTGGTAGGTGGTTCGATCAAGGTAGGTAGGGAACGGGTAGTGGTTATGGCGGGTGTGCAAAAGAGGAAAAGGGTGATACTCACGGCTAATTAGCGCGTTGACAGGAGGACTCTGCTGAGTTGGGTTGGGTCGGGTGGGCCTTGATGGCGATCGTGTTCCCTTCAAGATGGGAGCCAGGGGAACAGGACGCGGGCGACCATAAAGGCCCACCCATCCTCTCATCCACCACCCTCGCCCCTACGGATCACCGATCACCCGCCCGCCAGGCTTCGGGTGATGCCTGGTGGGCGGCCGCGAGGGCCGCCCGTACATTTTATGCAGAGATGGCTAGCCGCGACGAACTGTGCGGTCATTATCATCAGTTTGAGATGGCCATTGTTGCTGGGGCTGGGATGGCTGAGGTGGTCGTGGCTGAAACTGTTGCGGAGGTTGGGGAGCTTGGGGAGGTTGTTGGGCCCACTCCGGTAGTTGATAGTGTTGAGGTGCCGGTTGGTTTTGCTTTTCCCATGGCGGCTGCAAGGGTTGTTGTTGAGTTGGGGGTTGTTGTTGTTGGGA
>DMFQ01000407.1:19485-19988 GCA_003450555.1 Ktedonobacter sp. | reverse complement strand
GGAGGTTGCATGGCAGCGGACTGATTTGATGCATAAGCGGCGCGTGCTATGCGATCGTTGCGAATGTGTCTCCAGATATAGAGGCCAACCAGGACGACTAGAACAACGAGAATGACTATATCGAAGCCATGGAAGTAGGGGCTAAGTCTCTCGAGGTTGTTCCCTAAAAGCGTACCAAGATAGGCTAAAAGCAGACACCAGGGAAATGAGCCCAGGAAGGTGAAAACGCAAAATTTCGCGAATGGCATTTTTGCTATACCGGCTGGCAATGAGATGTAGGTGCGGATTACCGGCAAGAGGCGCGAGAAGAACGCGGTGGGGCTGCCCCAGCGTTGGAAGAAGCGGTCCGCTTTGTCCGCGTCATGTTGGGAGATAAGCACGTAGCGTCCATATTTGAGCATTAAGGGACGCCCGCCTGTGTTGCCAATGACGTAGGCTGCGATTGAGCCTATGAGACATCCTATAGATCCAGCAAGGGCCACGAGCACAAGGTTGAGCCACAG
>DMFQ01000407.1:11188-19330 GCA_003450555.1 Ktedonobacter sp. | reverse complement strand
GGAAATGATGGGCTTGTGCCGGGTAGGTGGAGCGGATTTGATGTATAGTAACTACCGACGATGATGCCGGCTATGGGCATGACTATTTCACTCGGTAGGGGAATGCAACAACTCTCGATAGCCATGGCGAGCACGATGCCAGCCAGGCCGGTAAATCCATAGAGATTGTAAATCCATACTGTTATTGCTTGTGTTAGATTAGTTAACAATGAGGTAGCCTCCTTAAGCATTTTATGTGCATTTGTGTCCCATACTAGCACATTTCTTACAGGGGTGCCAGGGATATAGTACAAATTCACAGAGTTTTTTAACTCCCTGCTGGGGCGAAAGAGGGAGAATAGGAATAGGTCATTAATCGTCTGAATACCCTAAGGAAGATTAGTCTTCCTGGTCCTCGTCATCCTGGTAGCGGGAGGCTCGGCGTTGTACTGACTGGCCATCTATCTGTTGAGCCAGTTCATAACGGAGGGGATCATCTTCATACATGTAGGGTGCACGCCGTATCATAGGATTCTGGAGACTACCGGTTATGACATCAGGATTGCGGCGCTGAGCTTCGACCTGGGGATTACGCATTGCAGGTCCCGATGGTCGTCGAATTTGATCGGTTTGGGGAGCGCGTGGCGCGGGTCCCGTTGGCTGACGAAACTGATCGGTCTGGGAATTTCGCCTGCCGAATTGATCGGTATGTTGATCTGGAGATCGATAATTTGCATCCTGAGAGGCTCGGTTGGCAAAGCTCTCCCCAGCACCTGGTAAGGCACGATTATTGCCAGGAGGCACTGAAGAACCATCAACGGTGCGCTTCGGGCGATACTGGTCGGCAGACTGTGGATTGAGTTTTTGAGCAGGTCGATTTACCCTGGGTCGGTACTGTTGCGGGACCAGGTTTTGCACAGGGCGAACTGCTGGAACCCTTTTAGATGTACTAGTCGGATACACTTCAAGATCATCATCGATATACTGTTGCGCAGCTTCTTGACGTGCAGCGCGTAAAGCGGCTGTCCGGTGCTGCTGCAAAGCGCGAGGGGCGGTTGGCTGATAGCCAGGGAAGCCCGGATAGCGCTGCTGGCGTGAAGGATTGGGATGACGCGAACCTCTTCCTGGTGGTGTTAAAGAGGCAGAATTTGCTGGTCGTACTGGACGAAGGGGATATTCAGTGGTGCGTTGACGAGAAACCTGGTTCTCTGATGCTGGTAGGCTGCGCCTGGCAGATGGCATGACCTGATGAGACGGAACGAGATTTCGTCCTGTCGATGTTCTATAATCGTCCTGTTCGTATGCTACTGGCGGAAGCATCGGAACTTCGGCTTCGTATGCGTCTTCTTCTGGGGCCTCAAGGTACTCCTGGAACGCATGGATCTGCGACAGGGACATTTCTTCTCGGACTTCTTCCCTGAGTTGATCTTCATGACGATGAGAAAAGTAGGAGAATAAGAGCAGGGAAATCGGAATGCTTAGGAGCAAAGCCGCCAATCCACCTATCAAACCACCAAGAACTAATGAATTCAACGTGTTACCATACCAGAGGACTACTGCAGCTCCAACAATCAACACCAAGGCCACAGCGGCAGCTCTCATCAACTATCTCCATTCTGGAAACCTCTGACTGACTACGGCCAAGAGGTACAATGACGCGAGTGCTTTCTTACCAGTGCTTTCATAGATTTAACGAGTTATCACGAAATGCATTACATTGCTATAAAGAAAGTCTCGTACCATGAATATACCACAATTGAGTACAGAGTACAAGAGAAATTGAGGATAATTGAGGCTTCAGGACAAAAATACATGCCAAAACATGTAAAAAAGGCAGTAGCATTTAGTACTTTTAGCGGATAGAGAAGGCAACAACAGAACAAGCTACTCTCAGAGGTAGGCTCTTTACTCTATTGTAGAGCGCGTACCCCTGAGAAAGCTGATGTGAGTGGCCTTAACAGAGAAGCGTTTTTACGCTGCGCGACACTGGCGGAAAATGGCGACGACCTTGCCCTGAACCTTCCATTCTTCATCCCATTCGCTCCTGGGAATAAGAATGGGTTCTAACTCAGAGTTAGCGGGCTGCAGACGGACCCTATCATGATCTTTCTCTTGAAAGAAACGCTTAAGGGTAGCACTGCCGCTCATTCCTTCTTGCAAGTGGACAGCAACGACTATGTCTCCATTGTTGCAGGTGTCCTGAGGCTTGATAACAACATAATCGCCGTCGCAGATGTGGTCTTCGATCATGGAGCGGCCTTTGACAATTAAAGCATAGGTGTTGTCGTGCTCCATTTCGCGGCCAACATCAATCATTTGCTCGGGATCGCGAGAGATTTCGAGAGGCTGACCAGCAGCAATGGAGCCCATCACAGGGATACCAGTGACTGTTTTTATCAGTTTGATACCACGGCTTTTCTTGGGTTGGCGGGAGATAAGTCCCTTTTTCTCCAACATGTTGAGGTGATAGTCAACATGGCCGGTGCTAGCAATTTGCAACTCGCGACCAATTTCGCGATTGGTAGGAGGCATTCTCTCTGTTTTCATGTAGTGTACGATAAAGTTGTACATTCGCCGCTGAATGTCGGTTGCTTGATCAGATGTCATAGTGCCAGTTTCCGCCTTTCTGTTTCGGCCTCTTTTGTTGTAGCCAGACTACAAAAATAGAACAGCCTTTCAAAACTAATGATATCATAACATCTCACGCATTTCAAGCCTTTTATTGAACGTATTTTCCGAATATTCTTTCCTGAAGCATAAAGAGGGAAGATTTTCCAAGTTTGGGACTTGGAAAGGAGGACGCAATTTGCTATACTCTCCACAGGAGAGTGAAACAAGAGGCAATTGCTGGTGCTTATAGAAGATTGCAGCGGAGGTACAAGATACAGGATGATCCTGTGATTTGCGCCTAACCCTCCGAGAAGTGTACAATGGAAGCGTCCTACACTTGAATAGGAAAAGGTGTCCACAGAGGTGTCAGAGATTCGACGGACCCCAGCCATAGAAGAGGGAGTTCAGATATATGGTTGAGATGACAGTTGAAAGTGTGCGTATAAACCTGGCCACGCAGCAACGAGTGGTCATCTTGAAGGCTACTAAACAGGAACGCTACTTATTTATCTGGATAGCACATGCAGAGGCATACGCAATTGCCGTCGAACTTCAGGGAACGACTTCGCCTCGTCCTTTGACGCATGACTTGCTTAAAAACGTCGTTGTGGAGCTTGGGGCAAATATAGAGAGTATCGTCATTTCGGACCTGATCGAAGACATTTTCTATGCCCGAATTGTGATGGATGTCGCGGGCAGACATGTCGAGGTAGACGCGCGTCCCAGCGATGCTATTGCCCTCGCTGTGCGCGCTAAGACGCCTATCTTTGTTGAAGAAAGTGTTTTGGAGCGTGCAGGCGTTGCTCTTGAAACGAATGAAGAGCAGACTTTATCGAAGGCAGAGCAGCGGAAAGACAAAAAAGAGATCGACCAGGACAACCTGGATGCCTATCGAGACTTTATTAACACGCTGGATGTGCTGGACGAGTTTGGAAAAGATTGAGCTACTACAGTAGAGCCTTCAATACGCGTACTACAATGCGTGAGAGCAAGCCATAGACCAGGATGGCTATGAGGGTATAGAATTCCAACGATATAGGAATGGGCAGGGTTATATGCTGGAAGATGAGGCTGAAGGGTAGAACGAAGATACTACTGATGGTATAGACGATTGGTACCCACGTCTCATTGCCTGGAATGTTTATCAATTTTAACAGGAAACGAAGCAGGAGTAAGAACTGTACGGCGACAAAGAATATTCCCACAAGTGATGGAATGACACTATGCCTTCTCCGAGGAGCCGCTTTTTGAACTGGTGATGGATAGTTCGAGGATGTACCACCAGGGGGAAGACTTCCTTTTTTGCGCTTTCCAGCGGCATGTATGGGGGGTAACACAGGATAGACCGGTGTTGCTGGCGAACGATAGTGAGGCCCGGCTGGAGAAGTATCCAGGTATGGAAATGGATGTTCGATGGGTGCCGGCGCAGGCAGTGAAGGTAGCGCTCCATTATGACCATGACCACTCATCTTACCTGCTGGGTCGGTCGGTAGATGAACGAGGCGCAGTGGTTCAGTTGGCGCATTGTGCTCATCCGTCCCTTGATAATACTCATCTTGAGGTTGTGACCCATACATCATTGTTTACTGCTTTCTCAGGTACAGGACGACCGCAAGGGTCGCCCCTACTATACTAAACGATGCGGCGCACAGAAATCAAAATTTGGTTGTCGGGTGATTTTTTATTTTTGATTGCGTTGATACATTTATTCCCATAGAATCATTGGTAGCGCGACAACAGGTCCTGATATGTTTCGCGCCGTTCCATCAGTTGGACGTTGTGTTCGTCAACAAGTAATACGGCTGGACGGGGAACAAGGTTATAATTACTTGCCATTGCCAGGCAGTATGCCCCTGACGTAGGCAACACTAGAAGATCGCCTTCGTGCATTACGGGTACCATTACATCTGCTATGAGCATATCACCTGATTCACAATAGCGTCCAGCAATGCAGACTTTTTCCTGAAGTGGTGCAGTGGCTTTATTCACGGCGAACGCTGTGTAGCGAGCGCCGTAGAGGGCTGGACGAATATTATCAGCCATACCTCCATCGACAAAGAGGTAAGTTATCCCACCTGGCGTAGGCTTGCGTGCTCCAACGCGGTAGATAGCAACGCCTGCACGAGCAATAATGGAGCGTCCTGGTTCAATTACCAGGGTGGGAGGCGTTCTGCGGCTGCCAATAGAAGCTAAGCCATGTTCCATGCTGACCTGAAGGGCGCGAGCCAGTATTTCCACACTGGGGGTTGAGATGCCATCGGGGGTATCAACTGCCCAACCACCACCCGGGCTGATCTCCTCAGGCCACCATTGTGTCTCGTGATGGACTTCGCCTAGCAGCGTGAGAAGTCGCTCTATACATTCCTGGTAAGGGCGGGTCTCCCTCAACATAGTGCCACTATGAGCATGAAGGCCAACGAGGCGTACGGTCCCCTCGCGTAGGATGCGCAAGATAGCTGATTTCGCCTCGCCGTTGCTCAGAGGGAAACCAAATTTGGAGGTTGCGTGACCAGTTTGGAGATAGCGGTGAGTATCTGTATCGACATCAGGAGCGACACGAATTAACACGCCAGGATGCTGCCCAGTCTGCTGTGCGATACGCGTCAGACGTTCCAATTCATGCCAATTGTCCAGGACAATGTGCCCAACGCCAAGCTGCAATGCCAATCGCAACTCCTCCTCGGATTTGTTGTTCCCGTGAAACGAGACGCGATCCATGGGAAAGTTTGCTTGCTGCGCTACCAACAACTCACCGCCTGAGACCACATCAAGCCCTATACCCTGCTCAGCCATCAACTGGGCGATAAGCGGAGACAGGTACGCTTTGGAGGCATAGAGAATCCGCACCGGGGAGGCGCTATACTGTGTTTCAAAAGGCGCGAACATAGCGCTGACAGGCATTGAGAATGGTCAAACGGTCATATATGTAGAGTGGCGTTCCGTAGGCTTGAGCAAGAGCGGGTATAGAGTGATTGGCTATATGAAGTACGCCATCAGGCGAGATGGTTGATGAGTCGGGTAAGAGATGAGATAGGGGTGATGTTGTCATGTGATTGTGCTCTTTTTACTCGATAAGGTTGATACATTTTTGCGTATTATACTTATTGGCGCCTTATGTTACAATGGGTCAAAGTCAACCACTTTGTGATGAGGAAGAGAAGGATTCTGCATTTATGACACAAATTGATAAACAGTCAGAGCAGCAACACATAGATTTGACCGAGCACAAGCCACGTCTACGCTTTGCACCAAGTCCGACGGGTTTCATGCATATTGGAGGGTATCGCACACTCCTCTTCAGCTGGCTTTATGCGCGACATACAGGTGGCTCATTCATTCTGCGTATAGAGGATACCGATGTTGCGCGCACCGTTGAAGGAGCTATCGAGGTTATGCTGGATGGGATGCGCTGGCTCGGCATGGATTACGACGAGGGACCAATTATTGGTGGCCAGTATGGTCCCTATTATCAGACGCAGCGCAAGGCACTTTACCAAGAGTATGCGCACCAGTTGATCGAGTCCGGGCATGCCTACCGTTGTTATTGCACGTCAGAGCGACTGGAGCAGATGCGCAATGCACAGGCGGCTCAGAAGTTGCCGCCGCGCTATGACCGGCATTGCCGCTATCTTACTGATGAAGAGCGGGACGCGAACGAGGCGGCTGGTCTCAAATGGGTAGTGCGCTTCGCCATGCCTTTAGAGGGCGAGACCGTTGTCCATGACGAAATTCACGGAGATATTACTTTTAAGAATAGCGATATTGACGACGCGGTCATTGTCAAGTCGGATGGCTTTGCCCTCTATCACCTGGCACATATCGTGGATGACCACTTAATGGGCATTACGCATGTCTTACGTGGAGATGATTGGATTTCCAGCGCACCCAGGCATGTGCAGATCTACAACGCGTTGGGGTGGGAGATACCTCTCTTCTACCATGTGCCTAATGTGCTAGGGAAAGATAAGAAGAAGCTGAGCAAGAGACACAACGCGCCTTCATGGGTAGAACTCAAGGAGAAGGGATTTCTACCAGAGGCAGTGTTCAATTTCCTGGCGCTGATCGGCTGGGCCTACGACGATAAGACAGAACTGTTTACGCGTGAAGAGCTGATTCGTGTCTTCACACTGGATCACATCGGTGCTGCCGGGGGAATTTATGACCAGGATAAGCTGCTATGGATGAACGGAGTTTACATCCGACAGTTGTCACTAGAGGATTTAGTCGAGCGCGCGCTGCCATATATGGAGCGTCCAGAGGCCGAGGGTGGACTACCGGACAGCGTCGGGCGTTCGCTAGATCGTCAATACACCAGCAGTGTCCTGCACCTGGAGCATGAGCGCTTGAAAACGCTGGGTGAGGCAGCAGAAGTGGTCTCGTTCTTCTTTGTCGATGAACTGCACTATGAGACCGCGATGCTGGTGCAAAAAGGTATGGATATTGGGCGTACCCATGCAGGATTGGTTCGAGCGCGCGATCTACTCAATAGTCTGGAGGAGTGGAGGCACGAGGTTATGGAGCCGCCGATGCGCGAGCTGGCTGCAGAGCTTGGACTGAAACCGGGGCAGCTTTTTGGAGCCATTCGTGTAGCGATTAGTGGGCGCACGGCAACGCCACCACTTTTTGAGACGATGGAGGTGCTTGGCCGCGAGCGCAGCATGGCAAGGATTGAGCAGGCAATCGAGCGGTCAGCTTAACATTTTAGAGGGATGGGACGGAACTCATCCCTCTCAGGAAAAACTCGTATGATGAACAAAGATTATATTCTCAGAATAGCCGAGCGCTTCGGCAGGATGTTGGCGATTATCCTGCACCTGAGACAAAGCAACAAACATGAAGAAGCGCTCATCTATATCGATGATATTTATTTGCAGACAACGGGTTTTACCGCGAGTTTTGTGAATTCCGCTTCAGAAGAGATGCTTTTGCAGATGATTTCGCCACTGGGCGTTTTGAACGTGCAGAAATGCATGTGGATCGCCCTGCTGCTTAAAGAAGAGGGCGATATTTACGTGGAGATGGGGAACGAGGACGAGAGCTACTACAGGTATCTAAAATCGTTACATTTTTTCCTCGCAGCTGCAAAGCAGGGCGATGAAGTCAAAGATATCGATATAGACTCAGCTATCGAGTATAATCTGGCGGCATTGGAAGCGTACGAAGTACCTCAAAAGACGAAATTAACATTGTTCAGCTACTTTGCGGCTGTGGGTAATTACGGTAGGGCCGAGGATATGCTCTTTGAGGCGCTTGAAGAGGGGAAAGGGCCAGTTGAAGTTGGGATCGTAGAGCAGGGAAGAGCTTTTTACAAGGAGCTGGGGAGTAAAAGCGAGGAAGATTTAGAGGCCGGAGGAATGTCGAGGAGAGAAGTTGAGGAGGGATTAGCAGAACTGAACGGAAAAGGTAGGTAAACTGGTGTCGTCTCTCAAATCCTCTGACATTGTGCGATCTACGGTTGTCGATACGTGGCGGGTGGATGTGGCCAGATACGTTCATGCGCATTATCCCCATGGCTATTATGCCATTTCTTTATATTACGGTTTTACACTTGCC
>DMFQ01000407.1:3616-11076 GCA_003450555.1 Ktedonobacter sp. | reverse complement strand
GCGGCGGTGTATCGCATGTTTATCGTTGGTCCCTGGTTTCGCTGGCCTACTGTCAGCGATCACTTCCTGCAAGGGTTTTTCTATTTGTTTATCAATGGGCCGGTTGAGGAGTTGTTTTTTCGAGGTCTTGTGCTGGCAGCGGTGACACAATGGACGGGATGGATCGGTTGGGGCTGGCTGGTTAGTACGGCGGCCTATACGCTGTATCACCGGCTAGGCAAGTGGAACTGGCGGAGTGTTGGAGGAGTTGGACTGGCCGGCCTGGTTTTCAGCCTGGTCTACCTGGTACAGCCATCGCCGCGCTCGCTGCTGGCCGTGATTATTGTGCATGGTTTTACGACTGCCGGTTTCCTCAGTTGGGGAGACGAGGTTATGTATAGGCGCTGGAAGTGGAAACACAAGCAGTCAAATTAAGGGCGCTTAGAGGTTTACCTCGATCCCAATGCCCAATGAGCGAGCTTTTTGATAGACATATGAAGCTACAGCTACATCCTGAACAGCTATACCAACTGATTTGAAGAAAGTTACCTCCTCGGCTGTTTGACGACCCGGGTGTTTGCCGATTACTAACTCACCCAATTCCTGCCATGTTGCAGGGCCACCGATGAGACCGGCGGCGAGAGGTTGGATCAAATCACCAGCCTCGGTTAGCGCGGCTTCACGCTGGTCAACCACGATGCGCGCATGGGCGAGCGTGACAGGATCAACTTCACACATCTCAGGTGTAAAAGCTCCGATGGCATTGATGTGAGTGCCTGGCGCGATTTCGTTCCAGGAGAAGAGGGGCGTGGTAGAGACGGTGGCACAGGCGACGAGGCTTGCACCTGTCAGGGCATCCTTGCTTGACAGCGCACGTCTAATGGGTGGACAGGCGGGTCCAAGTAGTAATTGCAGACTCTGGACGAGATCATGATAATGGGTATCGT
This sequence comes from Ktedonobacter sp., assembly GCA_003450555.1. Classification (GTDB taxonomy): domain Bacteria; phylum Chloroflexota; class Ktedonobacteria; order Ktedonobacterales; family Ktedonobacteraceae; genus UBA11361. Next base: position 10,150 of record DMFQ01000407.1, on the reverse strand, counting down.
TACGATTCACGACACGAACTTCACGTAAGGGACGTACCGTATGTATAGCGAGAACCTGGGTAGGAGCCTGGGCACCAGCGCCAAAAAGAGCGAGAATATCGGCATCTTTACGCGCCAGCAGCTCTGTTGCGAGGCCGGAGACCGCACCTGTGCGCATTGCTGTGAGCCAACCACCCTCCATAATGGCGATTGTCTGGCCTGTTGTAGCATCCAATAGCAGGATGGAAGCAAAGATACGCGGCATATTTCTCGATAGGTTTTGTGGGACAATAGTGACGACTTTCAAACCAAACATGTGCTGCTGATTCGTTTGTAATAGTGAGGGCATCAACAACGCAAGGCTTTTTTCTGGGAGGTCGACAGCCAGGCGCTGGGGGGCTTGAGCATGGTCAGTATACAAAGCACCGAAGGCAAGACGCATGGCGTTGATAGCTTCGGTCATGTCCAGACTGCGCTGGACATCGGCGCGAGAGAGAATAAGAGCCATAGCAATGTTCCTTTGCACAAATTTCTACAAGCATTTATCCATTATAGCAAACGCAGTCCCGAGTCGTTACCATTATGCGCTCAAACCGTCTCGACTTGTAAGGTATAATTACAATAGCATATAAAACTTTCGCAATTTGGAGGTCCATTTCGTTGAAAATTGTTGTTACCGGTGGAGCAGGTTTCATTGGCTCTCATCTCTGTACACGTTTACTTGATGAAGGACACAGCGTGCTGTGTGTAGATAATTTTATTACTGGCTCTGAAAGAAATATTGCGCCACTGCACAGTCATCCGCAATTTACTTTTTTACGCCAAGATGTGACCGTGCCATTTGATTTCGAAGCTGATGCTATTTTCCACCTGGCAAGCCCCGCCAGCCCTGTGGGCTATATGGACCATCCCATTGAGACCATCCTGGTCAATAGTCAGGGGACTTACCAAATGCTTGAGCAGGCAAAGAAGCAGAATGCAATGTTCCTGGTCTCTTCGACGTCCGAGGCATATGGAGACCCGCTTGAGCATCCACAGCGCGAAGAGTACTGGGGAAATGTCAATCCTGTTGGGCCACGCGCATGTTATGACGAGAGTAAGCGGCTGGCTGAGACACTGACAATGGAGTACTATCGACAATATAAGACCAATACACGCATTGTACGAATTTTTAATACCTACGGACCAAATAGCCAGATCAATGATGGACGCATGATACCCAATTTTATTACACAGGCACTGGGCGATAAGCCGCTCACCATCTATGGTGATGGCAGCATTACTCGCAGTATATGTTATGTGAGCGACCTGGTAGATGGCTTAATGCGAGCCATGTTCAGACCGCATACAGCGGGGGAAGTATTCAACCTTGGCAATACCGAGGAGCATACCGTGCTCGAATTCGCGCATACGATTATTCGACTGTGTGAGGCTACCTCGACGATTATTTTCGAGCCGAACCGGGTCGATGACCCGGAGCGGCGGCGCCCAGATATTGCTAAGGCGCAGCGCGTACTGGAATGGACACCAAAGGTGAGTATTGAGAGTGGCTTGCGCCGCACCATCGAGTGGTTCAGCAATACTATTTCTCAACCTTCAAGCATAGTATAGGGGACAAACCCCAGAAAATTAGCGAACAGCATGAATAATCCCGGTGCTGGTGGATTGGAGAGAGTCCGCCAGGTTTCATGGCTGCAAACAGCGGCTCTTTTATGGCGTGAAAAGCTGACCGTATCAAATCTAGTAGGTTTGATAGGAGTAGCGGTGCGCACTTTTTCTGCTGATTGCCTTGCAGGAGCCATGGAATTACCGGATCCCGTTTTATTGCGTCATCCTCATCTGGACAATCCTCCGTCCCCGTATAGCACTCTACCTCATGCCTTTTGCCGTACCCTGGGGTTCGCTTGATACTATCGATGTCGCGGGGTTGCATTTAAACAGCGCTGATATCCTGGTAGTCTTGCTGGGCGCCGGTTGGCTACTGAGTTTCGGACTGCGTTCAACCTTCTCGTATGGAGAGCGGGGAACATTTAGTGAGGGTAGAGGGCCTATTGGGCCTATTGACCGGGAGGCCTCAAATGTTCCCCTCTATCTGCTATTTGCTCTCCTTGCGCTGCTTGGCACAATGGTGCTCTCCATGCGGTCATCCATTAGCATCGGTTCAAGCTTGAAAGAGGTGAGCAAATGGCTGGAATTCCTGGTACTGCTGCTGGTCGGTTCGCAATATATCCGAACTCGCAAGCAAATCTGGACGATCATCGTACTCGTTTGCCTGGCGGGGATCACGCAAGCTTTTTTTGGCTATTTCCAGGCATTTTTTAATCTGGGACCAGAGGCTTTTATTCGCGATACGAGCCTGAGGGTATACGGAACTTTTGATCAACCTAACCCATTTGCTGGATATCTCAATATCCCGTTAAGTATTGTCCTGGCTCTGATGTTGCTCGGCAGTGATCGGTTGACACGCATTCTGGCGGGATTGGCAAGCGTTCTGCTCGCAGCGGCAGAGTATCTCACACAATCGCGTGGTGGAGAGATTGCTATTGCAGTGGCACTGCTGTTCATTGTGATAGTGGGCTTTCCCCATTTGCGGAAGCTGATAGCTCTACTGGCGTTAGCAGCGCTAGTTGTGGTCGAGATGTTTTTCACTGGCTGGATACCAACGAATGTGATTACACCAGCGTTGAAATTCTTAGGGATCATTCAAATTTCGTTCATCGCTCCCAGCTCACAGGATTATTCAACAGCGGAACGTTTAGCACACTGGATTGCCGGTATTCGCATGTTCCTTCATCATCCCCTTACTGGCGTAGGCATTGGAAACTATCCCGACGCATATTCGCAATACTTTGTCACAATTTTTGTCAATTCACTCGGACATGCACATAACTACTACATCAATATTGCCGCTGAAATCGGTTCTATAGGATTGACAGCCTATTTACTGTTTCTGATGGCACTTTTTGTGGCTGCTGGGAGTGCTTATAGCAGCATTCGCAAAAAATATATACAGGCGAAGGCTGAATGTAGCACACCTCCGCCCAAGATCCAGGCACCACCGGGCATGCGGGACAAGTTGCTTGCATTGGTGCAACCAATGAGGATGACAGCTCGTTCCCAGGCTCAAGGAGAATATGCCATCCTGCACATACTCAGGAATGACCGGGCATTGGCAATAGGATTATTGGCGGCACTTTTATCTGTATGCGTCCATAATCTCGTTGACGATTTATATGTACATAGTCTAACCAACCTGATTGCGTTACTCCTTATTGTCTTAATCCGTTTAGAGAGAGTAACTACAAATGTTGGTGGCAATGGAGGAAATTTTGATCAGGCAGAAATCGCAAAATAATAGTGTGTCTTCTGTAGATGACAACCCGACTGAAGTAGTCGAGAAAAAAACGGCAGAACTTTTAGAACAGCAGCAATTAAAAGAGAACAATCAAGCACAAGTCGAGACAGAGATTACACGCGAACAATTGTCGCTGAGTAAAAGATTGCTCAATTGGCGTACCATTGTCCCTCTCGTCATCGTCATTGTCGCGATTGTTTTCTTCATACAAAAATTACAAATCGATCCCCAGAAAACCTGGATGGCGATGAAGAGCGCCAATGTCATTTTTTTACTGGCCGCTTTCGTTATTTACTATCTTTCTTTTCCTTTACGAGCTCTTCGTTGGCGTATTCTACTGGAGAATGTGGGCTATACCAAAGCAAATGGCGTTGAGCTACCGAAATTCTGGAAGCTGGTAGAGATCATTTTCATATCATGGTTCGCCAATGCCATTGTGCCTGCCAAGTTAGGTGACCTGTATCGCGCTTATCTTTTGCGCCAGGAAGCGGGAGTCTCGGCGACCCGCACTTTTGGAACCGTGATGGCTGAACGCCTGCTGGATCTGATTGTCCTCCTGCTGCTCTTTATCTCAGCATTAATCGTCAGCCTGCACTCAAATCTCCCTGTGTATCTACGAGGAGGACTGGAGCTGACGCTGGTAGCTGTCGTGCTGGGAATAGCGGCTCTGTTCATCATGCGCCTCTTCCCTACACGCATTGCTACACTGGTGCCAGCGCGCTTCCGAGATTATTATTATCATTTCCAGGAAGGGACGCTTGGCTCGTTCAAGCGTATACCCACGTTGACAGGACTAACATTCGGTGTTTGGGCTTGTGAAGCTTTACGCTTCTTCTGTGTAGCCATGGCCCTCAACCTGATTGGCGGCGGTCTTTTACATATGCTCTCAGCTTCATTCTTCATAGGGCTGGGTGAAGCGCTGTTAACGGTTGTTCCGTTCACAGGTGGTGGTGTCGGGCTGGTTGAGGCCGGTATGCTAGCGATGATTGGGCTCTTCAACCACGGGGCACCGAACGCCTTGAACTTATCGACAGCCGCTATCGTGCTTGATCGCACGATTAGCCTGCTCAGTATCGTCCTATTCGGGTTCATAGTGTTCATGCTTGCGTTTGGGAGGCAAGCAACAAAGCAAGCAAAAAAATCTTGACATGATGATTGGGGCTGGCTTATAATTTTCCCGCAGTCCACGAAGTATAGATACATGGGTGCCCACAAGGAGAGACAATGTCCCTTGTGGGTACTCTATTGTATTGAACAAGACATTGAGGTTCTATAGTATGAATGAACAACATCCTGAGATTGAACTCTATATTAACGCAGGTAATGACGAGCAAAATGCTGCTATTCAGCAGACGCTCAAGACGCTTGAACTAGATCTTGTGGTCGAACATACACTGCTGGCTGCCGGTATAACTCAAGCGGTGATGCTGACACTGCTTGTTACCGATGAAGAAGGTATACGGGACCTGAATAAACAGTATCGCCAACAGGACAAACCCACCGACGTTCTCTCGTTTCCTTTGCTCGAGCAACCTCTGGTCGATGCTCCGCTAGATGAATTATGGATGCCAGTTGAAGGAAGCGGAGGAGAAGCCCGGGAGACGAACGATGCTGGCAGGCCAGCATTTATCACACCGCCCGGACAGATCACCAACCTGGGTGATATCGTGATTTCCTGGCCAACAGTGTTGCAACAAGCCTCTGCAGCAGGCCATTCACCGTTTTATGAATTCCTTTATCTCCTTGCTCACGGCGTGCTCCATCTCGTTGGATATGATGATCAGAGCGAGGCTGGCTATCAGAAAATGGTCGCTCTACAGCAATCAGTGCTGCAAGCTGTAGGGCGGAAAGCAGAGCAACTATGAGCCAACCGAAATTACCGCAAGCCCAGAAAACAGATTGGTCGAAATTTATTGGCGGATTTCACTATGCTTTCAGCGGTCTGTGGTATGCCCTGCGCACGCAGCGTAATGTGAAGGTGCATGTTGTGATTGCCTGCCTCGCTGTTGCCATGGGAATTGTGCTGCGTATCTCGGCGGTTGAGTTCGCCATGATTTTTGTGGCCATAACAGGTGTATTTATAACTGAGATGTTTAACACGGTTATCGAGTTGTGTGTTGACCTGTTCTCCCCTGCATATCATCCCCTGGCAAAAATCGCAAAAGATGTAGCGGCAGGGGCGGTGTTATTGAGCGCGATCTTGTCGGTGGTCATTGGACTCTTTGTGCTGGGGCCGCATTTGTGGGCAGTGGCGTTCAGGTAGAGTGGGATGTGGGTAAGTTGGTGTGGGTAGTGGATAGGCAACCAGAATGAACTGGTGACGTGCCCACGTGCCCACATCCTCGTAAGATATTGTGAGATTATTTTACACGTTCAACATACTGGCCTGTACGTGTATCGACGCGGACTCTGTCGCCCGGATTTACAAACAGGGGCACATTGATGACTGCCCCGGTCTCAAGGGTAGCGGGCTTGGTCACGTTATTGGCTGTATCTCCACGAACGCCAGGTTCGGCGCTCTCTACTTTTAACTCCAGGAAGTTCGGTAACTCTACAGCGATAATGTTTTCGCCATCTACCAGGAGCTCTACAATGTCCTGCTCTTTGAGAAATGGGACAGCATCACCAAGCATCTCTTTCGGCACAGGTTGCTGATCGAAGGTCTCGGTATTCATAAAAATATAATCTTCGCCATCGATGTAGAGAAACTGCCAGTTCTGATGCTCGACGCGCACATCCTCAATTTCTTCACCGGCGCGGAAGCGCTGCTCTAAGATACGGCCGTTCTTGACATTTTTCAGGCGGACACGGACGAAGGCACGCCAGTTGCCGGGACTGACGTGATGAAATTCGACGACGGTATATAGCTCGCCATTATAGCGAATAACCATGCCATTACGAAAATCGGCTGTTGTTGTTGCACCCAAGGGTTACATTCTCCTCTTCAATCAATTGCTTACAGGTGTATACCATAGGAGAAAGTTGATGCTCTTCTCCTGTTTCTGGCTCAAAACGCTCTTGTTGAAACGTTCGGGGTCTTAAAAATACTCCACGATGTGGTGAAAGGCCATTGGGACGAGCCTGTCAGTTCTTCTACCATGGGAGTACGCCCACTGAGGACACGATTTAATTCAGTCAATAGTTTATCACGTCCTGGCAAATTTCGCGAGAGGAGAGAGAGCTACAGCTACAGAGCTACG
>DMFQ01000407.1:1888-3592 GCA_003450555.1 Ktedonobacter sp. | reverse complement strand
CTAGAAGTTCAAATAGCTGTGCGGTCTCAACAAATTTTGCCAGACGCTTCTTCTTGAGGTTTTCACGCAATATCCAGGTGATGTCATTATCGCCCCAGGTCGCGCAGGTGCGCATAAGGGCGAAGCCTTTTTCAGGAGCAGCCGCGGTAATAACGCTCACAGCGTAGCCCAGCGTCTGGCGCAGTACGCGAAAATCTTCGCGTTTGCGGTCAAATGCAGGAGATGAACGCGATCGTTCTAAGATAATATTGAGGGTAGATAAGGCGGCATGAACGGTATCGGGAGAGAAGAGGAGTGATGGCTCGGCCATGGCGGCAATGGATGCACGCTGCTGATAATAGTTGCCTCTAGTAGCCATAATGACGAGGTAGCCGATGGTTTCCTGGGGCGCCACAGTCAGCAGGCGCTGAAAGGCAATTTCTACACCCTGGCGAACGCGCCAGCACGTATTACATGCATATTGATCCAACAATTCGAAGACTTCACTGCGCCATGTTGTTTGGGCAGCGGCACAAGCACCGAATGCAACGATGCCACAAAGCACAACGAATTCAGAGGGGGTATTGCTGACTACCTTTTTATGGTCATCACTGATAAGGTAGTTTAACAGGTCGCGCACCTTGTCGGGTTTTTCTTTCACAAGGGCGGCGAGGAGATAACTGAGATCGCTGACCAGTTCTAAATTCGCACGAGGACCTGGCAAGCGGCTCTGTTCGCGCAGGTAAAATTCCAATGGGCGCTGGTTGCCCGTCAATGCTCTTTCTACGAGGGATGATAACGTACTGTGTGTGCTGTGCATAGTTATACGTTCCTTGCATCAAAAGTGACTATGGCAACATGTTTTGTGCTTCAAAATTTGCTCTGTCCGGCAGAGCATACCACTATTCTATCACAAGTTGCCAGGAGATGTTACAACAATCAAGCGGAGTACATTATTAACCTTGACGTTAACGTTAAACTTGTGATATACTAGTAGTATCTTCCTGAAATTTCTTACGCATTATTCACCCTGTATGGGAGGATGCACAGTATGATGACCGACACAGATGAACAGAGCCTCTTTACGATTGAACAGGTAGCGACACATACAGGATTCACCAAACGAACACTGCGCTACTACGAGGAGGTTGGTTTACTTCCTCCGACGGGGCGTACAGAGGGAAACTATCGACGTTACAGTCAAGCTGATTTAGAGCGGCTTGAAAGTATTAAAAATTTACGCGATTTGCTGGGGTTTTCTCTTTCAGATATCCGTGAAATTATGGAGGCGGAGGATGAGCGAGGGCAAATCAAAATTGCCTATAAGCATGAGACAGAGGCAACAGCTAAGGTAGCTCAACTGAACCGCGCGGATGAACTGATACGTGGCCAAATGGATGTAATCGAGAAGAAATTGGCAGGTTTGGAGCAGATGAAAGCTATTCTAATGGCGAAACTTGAACGTCATGAATATATACGCAATGCATTAATGAATAAATAATAACGAAATACCTTACATTAACTAGAATGGATCCCTGATATTATGCCAAGTCAAAGTCTTCCACGAGTGCAAGAGGATATACAAAACCTCCCTTCACTTTCAGAAAAGCAGCAGGAAAAAGGCCTGTTGCGAGCATTTTTAGCACTACGTCATCGCAATTTCCGCCTCTTTTGGTTTGGTCAGATGATCTCTTTGATGGGGACATGGATGCAGACTATTGGGCA
>DMFQ01000407.1:0-1860 GCA_003450555.1 Ktedonobacter sp. | reverse complement strand
CAATTTTTGCCGGTGATGTTGCTCTCACTATTTGGCGGTGTGCTGGCTGACCGCCTGCCGAAACGAAAAGTGCTGTTGTTTACACAGTCATTTGCGATGCTTCAGGCCGCGGTGCTCTGGACGCTGGTTGCAACGGGAGAGGTGCGTTTATGGCACGTCCTGGTGCTGGCAGCTTTACTTGGTCTAACCAATTCTATCGATATGCCAACACGGCAAGCTTTTGTGGTCGAGATGGTAGGGCGAGAAGACTTGCCAAATGCTATTGCCTTGAATTCTTCTCTTTTCAACATGGCACGAATTGTCGGCCCTGGTATCGGGGGTCTCATCATCGCAGGGGCCGGGGTTGCGCCGCTCTTCCTGTTGAATGCTATCAGCTTCATCCCCGTTCTCATTGGGTTGGCATTGATTGATTTGAGAGGGCTCTATGCGCATCGAAAACGTGTAGAGAACGAGGCAGGGGCACCGAGACAAAGTACCATGCAGAGCTTACGTGAAGGGCTAGTTTACGTTGCTCGCACACCGTCTGTATTGTTGATCATCGTCGTTATTGGCATCGTCTCGCTGTTTGGTATGAACTTCAATGTGGTACTCCCGCTCTTCGCAACGAGTGTGCTTCACGTAGGAGCAGAGGGATTCGGATTCATTTCTTCCGCCTTTGGACTTGGGTCGCTCCTTTCCGCGCTGTGGTTGGCATGGAGCAACCGCAAGCGGAGTATTCAGTACTTGCTTATCAGTGCGTTTGCCTTTTGTGTGTTGGAAGCTTTTTTCGCAATTTCGCAAGTCTACGCGCTGTCGCTTGTGCTGATCGCGTTGGTAGGGTTCGCGATGATTGCTGTTTCCGCGACAGCAAATACGACGTTACAAACGGTGGCACCGGATCACTTGCGAGGTAGAGTGATGAGTGTTTATATGCTGGTCTTCGCGGGCAGCATCCCCTTTGGCAATTTGTTAACGGGCGGATTGGCTCACTTCTACGGCGTGCCTATCGCATTGCTTGTAGGAGCAGGGATAAGCCTGGTCGCCGCAATTGTCGGTTGGGTGCTACGGAAACCAGCGGAGAGGGACCTTGCGAAACCTCCCTATGTTAATGAATAAATGGCATATACTGCCGCTCTCGCTTGCGGATCAGCAGCGGCACATCGATCAAAGCGAACTGTTGCTCAGAACGATAGAACCGTGGCACCTGGCAACATTGTACTGGTCTATGGCGGAACCTGAAGGGCTGGTACTGGGTTTCTCCCAAAAAGAGGAGATACTCAACCAGGAAACGGTTGCGCGATTGCAGATGCCTATCTACCGTCGGCGAGCAGGTGGAACGGCAGTGCTAGTTGGACCACATTTGCTCAGCCTGGATGTTGTGCTACCAGCAGGCCACCCTCTACTATTAGCGGACGTTGTGAAATCCTATCAATGGCTTGGCGAAGCCTGGGTAGAGGCACTGCGACCATTGGGGGTTGACGCGCGCACAGTGCCACCGCAGGAGGCTCATGAACAACGCTCACTCCTCCAACAACCAGAAACACAGGCACGAGAGAGACTGTTGCGCAGAGCTTGTTACGGCTCGATTTCGCCATACGAAGTCGTGGTGAGGCAGAGAAAAGTTGTCGGGTTAGATATGATTCGCCGCCGGGCAGGGAGTGTTTTACAGGCGGGCGTACTTCTACAATGGGAGACGGAGACCCTGGCACAGTTATTAGGACAGACAGTGGAAGAGCAAAGTCTACTCGAGGTGGGATTACTCGATAGAGCTGTCGGGTTAGATAGGCTGACTGGCCGCGCTGCGAGCGCAGCAGAGGTGATAGCAGCTTTTGAAGAGGTGATTTTTTCCATGGATCAGGTGAGATGAGCATCGGACTATAC
>DMFQ01000125.1:6340-12981 GCA_003450555.1 Ktedonobacter sp. | reverse complement strand
CCTTTTACCGTGCCAACGGGATTTTTGAGGTCGTGCGATACCATCGAGAGCAGTTCGTCGCGCCCGCGCAGGGCGTCCTGAGCTTGCTGGTAGAGCAGGGCGTTCTCGATGGCCACGGAGGCCATTTGAGAGAGTTGTACCAGGATAGACTCATCCTCCGCGCTAAACTCGCTGCCATCGTACTTGTCAGAGAGTTGGATGATGCCTAGATTGCGACCGTTACGTCCAATCAAGGGGGCAGCCAGCCAACCGCGTATCGGCGGGTGATTTGCCGCCTCGTGCCCAAACCCTCGCCAGGCGGGATGTCGTTCAAGTTCCTCCTGTGTCATGCGCAGCGGTGTGTTCGTGTTACATACCAGGGCATAGATACCGCTGCCATCGGGGCGGACATCGTAATCTCTCCAATACGCATACTTCTCCGAGAGAGAGATGGCATGGACGGCCTGTGCCCATGTTTCATCTGTTTTCCGGCTGGTGATGCTTTGATGCGTGCCAATGATGGTACGAGCCTGCTCCGTGATTAGCCACAGGATCTCTTCACTTGAGAGGATGGAGTTTATTGCTAGTGCGGCTTGAGCGAGTTTCTGCAAACGCTCCGCGTGCTGTCGTTCCTGCCGAGCAGTTTTCTCGCGCGCTCTAGCCATCTCCAGGTGTGCACTCACACGTGCCAGCAACTCGCGTCCTGAGAAGGGCTTCACCAGGTAATCGTCCGCCCCGGCCTTCAGACCTTCGATAGCAGCTTCTTCTCCTGCGCGCGCGGAAAGAAGTATGACGGGGACAGTGCTCGTGCGCGGATCTGCGCGCAGGGCGTGAAGCAGTTGGAAGCCATCGAGTTCAGGCATCATGATGTCGCTGAGAACAAGGTCTGGCGTTCGTTCAAAGGCAGCGCCAAGAGCAGCAGCACCATTGGTTACTGCGTCTACGGAATAGCGCGTACTGAGCAGGCGCTTGAGGTAGTCGCGCATATCGGTGTTGTCGTCGGCCAGCAGGATATGCGCGGTTTCCGATATCTTCGTCTTCGGCTCTTTTTTTCCCTTTGCTGCTATAGACTGCTGCGCGCTATCCTGGTCTATCCTCTGGATAGGATTTACTAAAGCATCGGTTGGTTTTGCTGGAACCTCCGGCAGCCAGCGCAGCGCCTCCTCGATGTAGGGAGTCGTACCCAGGGAGGAATACGTTTCTGTCCATTCGGGTCCCCCCGCTCGTATGCGCTCCTGCGGTAAGTGGGCTGTACCTGATGGAATCGCCACGGTAAAGGTCGTCCCCTGATCGACTGCGCTCGCGACTTGTACCGTTCCTCCATGCAGGCGCACAAGCTCTTGGACTAACGCAAGTCCAATACCAGAACCCTCGTGAGTGCGAGCACGGGCGCCACGGATACGATGGAAGCGCTCGAAGAGATGAGATACTTCCTCTTCTGGAATGCCTGTGCCTGTATCGCTCACGATAAGCTCAACGCTGGTACCGTTTTCGTGGAGTGAAACAGTAATTTGCCCCTCGAAGGTGAACTTAAACGCGTTGGAGAGCAGGTTGAGCACGATCTTTTCCCACATATCACGGTCAACATAGACTGGCTCAGATAGTGGGCGGCAATCGACAACAAAGTGCAGCTGTGCCTGTTCCAGCGCGGAGCGAAAGGTGCTGGCAAGATCGGCGGTGAAACTAGCAAGGTCTGTAGATTCATAAACGGCCTGCAGACGCCCCGCCTCAATGCGTGAGAAGTCAAGCAGGGTGTTGACAAGTTTAAGCAAGCGTAAGCTGTTTCGCCGTACAACCTCAAGCCGCTCGCGCTGCCTGCGTCGTCTTGCCACTTCACCTGGGGAGGCCGTTTCACTTGAGGAAACAATCTTCTCCTCATCCAGCGCCTCTTCTACTGGACCGAGGAGAAGCGTCAGCGGCGTGCGAAACTCGTGGCTGACATTGCTAAAGAAGCTTGTTTTAGCGCGATCTAGTTCAGCAAGTGCCTCGGCCCGTTCGCGTGCCTCCTGTAAAGCGCGGGCTTTAGCTATAGTGTTGCCGATCTGTCCTGCAACCAGTTCGAAGAAGTTTTTGTAGTCATCATCCAGTGCGCGTAATGGGCTGATGCCTGCTACAAGTAAGCCAAAGGGAGTGTATTGGCCTGGATGAGATAGTGGCAAGATCAGGGCGGATTGGGCAGTACCATACGCCGTTTGCACAAGCAGTGGGTCAAAGCGCTCGGTTAGCTGTTCTATGAGCTTGGCCTGACCGGAAAAAGCTACCTGCTCAAGCGGCCATGTTGCAGCATCTATTTGCTCTTCAACCGTCATATCGACAACGAGTGGGCTTACTGGAGTGTTGGCACCAAGACCGTGATTTCCTGCCAGGTGAGCCTGTTTCCCATTGTTTTCCAACAAGTAGAGCAAGGCAAAAGGTATGTCGGCGGCATTTTCGGCCAGGACTTCTACCGCAATGGAACATGTCTCTGCGGCTGTGCTGGCCTCGGCTGTACGTTCAGTCAGATCGTGTAATGTGCGCAGGCGTCTTTCACCGAGCACCTGTCCCGTCGTCTCGGTCACAGCTGTAAAGACGCCACCGACTCCACCTGTTTCGTCGCGGATAGGGCTGTAGGAAAACGTGAAGTAACATTCCTCGGGGTAACCATTGCGCTCAAGGGGGAGCAGTTGGTTAGTAGACCAGGTGGCTGTACCCGTCGTCATCACACCTTCAAGCATTGGACCAATAATATTCCATATCTCGGGCCAACATTCACTGCCGCGTTGTCCCATTGCCGCCGGATGTTTGATAGACCCGAGTATGGGGCGGTAGGCATCATTGTAGATCATGACTAGCTCTGGTCCCCACCAGATGAGCATAGGATAGCGCGAGGATAAGCAGATACTCACGGAGGTACGTAGACTCTGGGGCCAATGCTCAACCGCGTCTAGAGACGTTTTTGACCAATCGAGGGAGCGCATCAAGGCTCCCATTTCACCTTCGCTCGCTGGAGAACTGGTAGATAAAGGTTGATTCTCTTGTGCTGATACACCGTCCATCGTTCCATTGTCCTTACGTGAGCTACTTCGCCGCCAATGCGCTGTGGGATTTTGAGACTTCACGATTGATGCTGGAAAGGGTGACATAACCAATCTGCTCTTGCGTTTTCTCGTCATAGACGCTGAGTGCGGTCACGTTTTTCTCGATCAAGGTAAACATAGCCTGAAGCAAGGTTGCAGAGGATGAGCTGCGGGGAAGGACGCTCCCAGGAACGGCGGCGTTACTATCCAATTCAGTTTCTATTGCCTCTAGAACGGGTAGGTACTCAAGCTGGCGCAAAATATTATCCGCTCCCACTAGCTGTCGAACAAAGTCGTTCGCCGGATGCGCGAGCAGCTCGATTGGTGAGCCAAGTTGTGCAAGTTTGCCTTCGGAGAGGACGGCAATCCGGTCACCGAGTTTGAATGCCTCTTCGATGTCGTGTGAGACGAAAAGGATTGTTTTATGGACGTCGCGCTGCACGCGCAGCAACTCTTCCTGCATACGGGCGCGAGTAATAGCATCGAGGGCGCCAAAGGGTTCGTCCATTAAGAGGATAGCAGGATCGGTTGCCAACGCACGTGCCAGTCCCACGCGCTGCTGCTGCCCACCGGAAAGTTGACGTGGGAAGCGTGCGCGATATTCGGCAGGAGGCAGGCCAACCAGGTCTAGAAGCTCGTCGACACGCTCGGCGAGACGCTGCCTGGTCCAGCCACCAGCAATCTCAGCGGTGACGCGCACATTCTCAGCGATGGTCATATGTGGAAAGAGACCGACCTGTTGGATGACGTAGCCGATGCGGCGGCGTAACAAAATAGGGTTTTCATCGAGCACATTTTTACCATCGATCAGGATCTCGCCTGAGGTGGGTTCGATCAAACGGTTGACCATGCGCAGCAAGGTGGTTTTGCCGGATCCCGAGGTTCCCACCAGCATGCATGTGGTGCCTTCCGGTAATTCGAAAGTGACTCTATCGACGGCAGGTTTTTCCGTTCCGGCATACTGCTTGGTGATCTCTTTGAATGCGATTTTTGCCATTCGCTTTTTGATCCTTCTTTTATTATGGCGTGTTTTGCAACGCAAGCTACCACAATTATATGAGACAATCTTTGCAATTGCAATTTATCGCTGACTTATTGACTTATAGGAAATCCCCCAAGCCCTGTCAAGCTGCCGTTTATCTTTGTATATCAACGTGTCGTATTGCGTTTATTTGATTTGGAGTGCCACATGCAGCGTAAATTACTGAACAGGCTTGGTATGGGCATTATAGTCCTGGTGGTGGTTGGTAGCAGTATCTTAAGTCTTCGCTTAGTTGCCCAGGCCAGGCAAGATCAGCGTACCCCCATCAATGGGCAGACCGTTCCGCTTATCAAGCATGCACAATTGCTCGGAGCCGCCAATAGAGGGCAGCAATTGAACCTCTCGATCGGGCTGCAACCCCGTAATCAGCAAGAATTGGAGAACTTGCTGCGCAACCTGTATGATCCTCGTTCATCTATGTATCATCACTTTCTTACGCCTCAGGAGTATGCCGACGAATTCGGCCCCACTCTAGAGCAGCAGCAGCAGGTCACGGCTTATTTGCGTAACCAGGGCTTGGCGGTGCTTCGCATCGCTCCGAATGGACTATTGATCGATGCTAGCGCTACGGTTGCGCAAGCCGAGTCCGCCTTTCAAATCAACATTAATAACTACAAGCTGGGCACGCACACCTTCTATGCCAATGCTGGTGCGCCGAGTATTCCAGCCTCGCTTTCATCTCTTATTACTTCTATTGGTGGACTCGATGACAGCGTGAAACTGCATCCGCTCTTGCATGACCTGAATCCAAAGAGCGGGAAACCAGGCTTAGGCAAGCGTTCGTTGAACGCGCAGCCAAATGCCCAGGCAGGGTTCAAGCCTGCCGACCTGGTCGCAGCTTATGACGCAGGTCCGCTGCAGCAGGCAGGGGTCATGGGTAACAACCAGACCGTCGCCGTTTTTGAGTTGGATGGCTACCAGAGCAGCGATATTACGCAGTACCTGCAGGCCTATAACCTGGGCAACCCGAGTATCAGCAATGTACTGGTCGATGGTTCCGATGGTTCCGCCGGACAGGGAGCGATTGAGGTCGAGCTGGATATCGAAGTCGTAGCGGCCATGGCGCCCAAAGCGTCGCAGATCGTTTACGAGGGACCGAACAGCACGCAAGGGGTGAACGATACCTACAATAAGATCGTCACCGACAATAAGGCGCAGATTACTACTATCAGTTGGGGCGAGTGTGAGACAGCCTCTGGCGCCTCAGAGTTGCAAACGTTGGATACCATTTTCAAGCAGGGAGCCGCGCAAGGGATCGCCATGTTTGCTGCCTCTGGTGACTCTGGTGCCTACGACTGCAATGATACGAACCTGGCAGTCGATTCTCCCGCCGGTGATCCCTACATAACTGGCGTTGGCGGTACCAACCTCCAGGTCAGTAATGGTGCCTATGGAAGCGAATCCGTGTGGAGCAATCCTACGGATACACAGCGCAGCCCTAAAGGTTCCGGTGGCGGTGGTGGTCTCAGTAACACCTTTAAAGAGCCGAGTTGGCAGACCGGGCCGGGCGTGACAAATCAGTACAGCAACGGCAATCGCGAGGTGCCGGATGTCTCGGCAAACGCCGACCCGGCCACAGGCTACTCTGTGTACTGTACCGCATCAGCCTCCGGGTGCCCATCAGCAGGCTGGATTGTCGTTGGTGGCACAAGCGCAGCCGCGCCATTCTGGGCGGGTAATACTGCAACTATCAATGAGTACCTGCAAAAACAGGGTAAGTCACGCATGGGCTTTGCCAATCCGGTGCTCTACGGCCTTGCGAGCGCGCAGCAGCAGTTTGCGCCTTTCCACGATGTGAGCAGCGGCGACAACCTGTTCTATCCCGCGGCGGCAAACTATGACCTTGCCAGCGGTATCGGATCGCCCGATGTCTACAATATCGCGCGCGATATTGCAGGTGGAAGCGTGCCCAATCCCTCGCCAACAGCCAGTCCGACGGGAACGCCTTCTCCAAGCCCGACGCCCTCACCGACGGATACGCCTGTGCCGAGTCCGACAGCCAGTCCGACTGCGACCGATACGCCCGCGCCATCGCCCACAACGAATCCGACCGATACCCCTATTCCACAGCCGCCTCCTTCAGGTTCGCTGATCCAGAATGGTGGCTTTGAGCAGGGCGCTGACCCGTGGCAGGAATCGTCAGCCAATGGCTATGAAATTGTGGATTCAACGAATCCCCATAGCGGACAATACAGCGCGTATCTCTGCGGCTATAGTAGCTGCGACGATAGCATCTCGCAGGATATTACTGTACCGAGCGGTAGTGGCACCATCACGGTGAGCTACTGGTGGTATGGCTATACAACACGCACAGCGCATTCGTGTAGAGATGCCTTGACGGTTGCGTTGTTGGATAGCAACGGGAGTGTCATTGGGAAATTGCAGCACTCCTGCAACACCGACGCTAAGAATAGCTGGCAACAGGTGAGTTTCGATGTGACGAGTAAGTTGTCCAACTACGCCGGGCAGACGGTGACGCTGCTCTTCAACGGCAGGACGGCTAGCAGTTCATCGGTTACTTCCGTGTTCTTTGTGGATGATGTAGCTGTAAGTGGGTAGAACAG
>DMFQ01000125.1:5855-6096 GCA_003450555.1 Ktedonobacter sp. | reverse complement strand
AAGGTCGCCCGCCGGGGTCGGGGTCTGGCCCTCTTCCACTCGAACGCCGGTCAAATAATCAAGCGGCATTCTGAAGATCAGCTTGGAGTGATTGGGAACGAGCCAGGATGTGCAGATTGTGGACGACGTCGCACCGGCGCAGATCATAGAGGGGTCTGCGGGTGAAGGAGGGCTGCGTTTTCTCTTTGATCGCCCATTCGTCTTAGCGTTTGTACGCCCTGACAAAGCCTGCTCCTGGGAA
>DMFQ01000125.1:4719-5654 GCA_003450555.1 Ktedonobacter sp. | reverse complement strand
CGCGCAGCCCGGCCCTGGCGTTCCTGCTTGCGCTTGAAATCGGCAATGACCAGTCGCCCTCCTGGTTTGAGCACACGGGCGATTTCAGCGAGCCCCTGACGTTTGAGGCCAGCAGGCAAATGATGCATCATCAGGGTAGAGAGCACCACATCGAACGTCTGATCGGGGAAGGCGAGCTGCTCGATCACCCCGATCTGGAACTCGATGGGCACGTTGCGCCGAGCCGCTTTCGAGCGGGCACGGGCGATCTGCTGTGTACCAGGGTCAACGCCTGCGACGCGGCCCGCTCTGCCAACGCGGCTCTGGACTTCCATCGCCAACGTTCCCGTGCCGCAGCCCACATCCAGCACCTGCTCTCCGGGTTGAATGCGGGCCAGATTGGCGGTCCGAAGCCTCAGCTCCCGCCACTGGCCACGGAACACGAAGGTGTCGCAGAACCATCCCATCAGGTCGTAGCGCCAGCCCCCGTTGAGGATCAGCCCTTTTGTCTCTTTGGCCGACGCCTTGCCCGCCTCGCTGTGGCGGTGACGTGCGAACGAATGCATAGATCTTGCTCCTTTCAGAGAACACCTCTCTTTTGTCAGAGTGTGTGTTGACTCACGCTGCGCGTGGTGAATGAAATGCGACATCCAACTCATCGCATGTGGTGTATCTTGATGCCTCATGGATGATTCGGATCTGTCTGTTGACAAGACGACCAGGTTGAGACATACTATCTCAGATGGACGCTCGTCTCTGGTTCTCAGTGTAGTCGGACGAGCGCAGAGAGACAAGGATCAATCAGGCAAATGTGTCTCAGATGAGACAAGGAGCGCAAAATGACTCAGCCGGTGAGCAATTTACGCGTGAGGCGCACGCAGAAACTGCTGCGGGAGGCGTTAATTGAGTTGATCGAGGAGCGGGGTTTCGAGGCGCTCACCATCGGCGAGATGACC
>DMFQ01000125.1:1451-4523 GCA_003450555.1 Ktedonobacter sp. | reverse complement strand
GAGCAGATCTTTGAGGAAGCCATGAGCGCCTTGCTGAACGCGGTCGGAGATCTGGGGCTGGAACATCCTCCGGAGATCTGGGTGACGTTCTTCGAGCATATTGCGCAATACGAACGGCTCTATCGAGCGCTGCTTGGCAGAAAGGGAAGCCCCTGGTTTGTGAGGAAGATGCGTGCGTCTCTGGCTGGCCTGGTCAAAGAGCGTGGGCACCTTCCTCACGGACCGAACGCCTCCGATCGCCCCGTCCACACCTTCTCAGATGAGTTTGTGCCAGACCTCGTGTCCACGATGTTTGTGGAAGCCATCACCTGGTGGCTTGAGCAGGGAAGACCCTACACCCCCAAAGAGATCGCCACGCGCAGCGCCCTGCTTGCCTCTGCAATCTTCAAAGAAGCGAGCACCTGGCAATAACCGCTGGTTCACAAGCACATCTGGTCAAGGCTCCTTATTTCTTGTGAGCATCATACTCTTCTTGATCTACCGATTCTTCTCTCGCATTTCTTGACCGGCGTTCCAGGCAAGCGCGATGCACAGGGACGCGGACGACCATCGCGGTCGCCCCTACGGATGTGTTTACTCTTGCGAGAAAAACACGCTTTTAACCTCGGTGTAGAGTTGGGAGGCGTGCATGCCCATCTCGCGCCCGAAGCCACTCTTCTTGTAGCCTCCAAAGGGCGCCTCTGTATGTACGCTGTGATTAGAATTAACGGAGAGGACTCCTGCGCGCATGCCTTTGGTGACGCGGATTGCACGCCCAATATCTCGCGTCCACACCGAGCCAGAAAGACCATAGGCCACATCATTGGCCAGCCGGACCGCTTCTTCCTCGCTATCGAATGGAATGACACAGACAACCGGGCCGAAAATCTCCTCCTGCGCAACACGCATCTTGTTATCGACATCAGCGAATAGAGCTGGTTGCAGATAATACCCCGCTTCACCGTTGATGCTAGTTGGAACTGTGCCACCAGCCAGCAAGCGTGCGCCTTCCTGTTGACCTAGCGCAATGTAATCGAGCGAACGCTGGCGCTGTCCGGCAGAAATGAGAGGACCTATCTCCGTCTGCTCGTCAAGCGGCTGACCGAGCTGTAGCTCCGCACTTCGTTTAGCGAGACGTTCAACAAACTCTTCGTAGACCGGGCGCTGTACGAGGAGTCGTGAGCGCGCGCAGCAGTCCTGTCCGCAGTTGCCGAAGACGGCGAAGACCGAGGTTTCTATACAACGTTCCAGATCCGCGTCCGCGAAGACGACGTTGGCGGCTTTGCCTCCCAACTCTAATGAGACGCGCGTAATATTGTTGGCGCAGAGGCGCATAATATGCGCGCCGACCTCGGTCGAGCCTGTAAATGAGACTTTCGACACCATGGGATGCGTGACAAGGGCATTGCCTATGGCAGAGCCAGGACCAGGTAGCACGGAGAGCACGCCGGGCGGAAGTCCCGCCTCCATCAAAATATCGGCCAGCATCAACGCTGAAAGCGGCGTAAGCTGAGCAGGCTTCACGACTACGGTATTGCCACAGGCCAGCGCGGGCGCGATCTTCCAGGATGCGATAACGAGCGGAAAATTCCATGGAGTGATCAGACCGCAGACACCAACAGGTTCGCGCAGCGTGATTTCGAGGCCAGCATCCTTCACCGGAATGGTCTCACCGAATATTTTGTTGGCTGCTCCTCCCCAATACTCAAATACGTTGGCGGCTAGACCTACCTCGTCGCGAGCATCGCGAATTGGTTTGCCCGCGTTGCGGGCTTCGACGACCGCAATCTCTTCCAGTCGCTCCCGCAGCAGGGTTGAGGCTTTTAGCAGGATGCGACCGCGCTCCGTAGCGCTGAGTCGTGGCCAGCGTCCCTCGTCAAAAGCCTGGTAGGCGGTCCGTACGGCCCGCTCAATATCTTCGATGCCGGCCTCTGCTACCTCGGCAAAAGGTTTACCCTGAGATGGCTCAATAACGCTAAATGTCTTGCCATCGGCAGCAGAAACACGTTTCCCACCCAGCACTAATTGCTCTATGTTCATGATACCTGCTTTTCTAATCGTATTCAAATTCACTGGCTAGGAGGCAAGGATATCTTCCATAGCTCCATTCAGTCTGTCTATAAGACGCGCTACTTGATCAATGGTCGTCTTTAGTCGTCAGTCTCTTCTATCAAGTCAGCAACAGTCACACCTAGAGCTTTAGCAACACGGTGGAGGGTGTCTATTGTAGGGGAGTATCTACCATCGTTGTAGAGCTTCTTGACCGTGTTCCTGTCCATATCTGCTTCCCTACTCAACTTTCCCATGCTGAAGCCCTTTTGTTCTGCTATCTCTTTGACCTTGAGTTTGATCATGTTGCTCCCCTAATGTTTGCATCTATCTTACCAGACCTTGCCCCTTGACAGGTAGATGCTTTTCATCATATGATACTTGCCATCATATGATGATTATCGTCACACTATATCAGAAAGAGGTAAGTTATCATGCGTTGGGCTGTCGAATATGAGTCACCAGGTGGGGAAGTGGGGCTGTGTCTATTCCGCGCCGATAGTCTCTATGAAGCACTCGAATATCTAGATACAATGAGACACAACGGTCATAAGCAAGTGTTCAACCTCAACCAGCTAGAAGAGTCTTCAATTGATGAACTGTACAGGCTCTATCCTCGTGTGTCACCTCATAAGGACATGGTATCAGGAGGGGGTAGTTTAAATAGAAAAGTTGTCCAATGTTATGACAATATCACAGAACGTTAACAATTATCCTAAACCCAAAGATGGGCTTGACAGCATATCACCCTTGGTGTATTCTTGTCATAATCTATAAAAGATACAAGTAGCGCCTTGATCAGGACCAGTAGACGTTGGCGTAGTCGAGCAGCGAGCCGGGAGAGTGCAAGCCGGTAGACGGGCACCGCGTCGAACCCACCTGAGAGCGTCAGCGATCAAACTGACCGGAAGACCTCACCGTTACCAGGAGGAGCGGTTATCATTCAACCGATGACCGCGTGAGTGGAGTTATGCTGTAAAGCACGATTCAATGAAGGTGGCACCACGGGTAATAATCTCGTCCTTTGCGAAGGGCGAGTTTTTT
>DMFQ01000125.1:0-1412 GCA_003450555.1 Ktedonobacter sp. | reverse complement strand
AAGGATTAATCTATGTACTTACACCTTGATGAAGGCTTAAAAGCGCGTATCTCCGGCGTCACCTTTGGCATGGTGACCATCAGCGGAGTGACGGTGCGCGAGCGCGATGAGCGTCTATGGAGGCAGATAGAGGCGTTGTGCCTGCAACAAGGGAGGGAGTTCGCGCTTGATAGGCTGTCTGAATACGAGCAAATTACCTCCGTGCGCGGGTTGCAAAAGTCGTTTGGTTTTGATCCAACCCGCTACCGGCCTTCGTCCGAGGCCCTTTTGCGCCGCGTGCTGAAGGGGCAGGGACTATACCAGATCAATAGTGCTGTGGATGTCAACAATCTCTGTTCTCTGGAATATCTCTTACCGATGTGCGTCTACGATCTGCGTCACGTTGTTGGACGGGTCGTGGTGCGCGTCGGGGAGCCTGGCGAGGAGTATCCCGGCATCGGGCGGCAGGTTTTCCAGGCGGCACATAAAGTCATAATCGCAGATGACAGCGGCATTATGGGAAGTACCGTTTCAGACTCGGAACGCACCAGGGTAACGACAGCGACAACGGATATTCTTATGGCAATTTACGCGCCTGCAGGCAGGGAGCCGCGCACTGTAGAACGCTATGCGGCCCTGGCAGGACAAAGGATGGTCGAATGTAATGGCGGCAAGGCGAGCGAAGTGCTCGCGTTGACTGTATAAGTAGGAGGAATTATGCGAGTATCGCAACAACTTACAAACACGCTGCGCGAGGTACCGCGCGACACAGAGGGTGGTAACCAGGAACTATTAGTGCGCGGTGGCTATATACGCCAACTCACCTCGGGCGTCTATAGCATGTTGCCGCTGGGGAACCGCGTCATACGCAAGATTTCACAGATCATTCGCGAAGAGATGGATCGCGCGGGAGGCCAGGAAGTGAGCATGCCTGTGTTGCAACCGAAAGACCTGTGGGATAAAGAACCGCTGGGCGGTGGGCCGAGCCGTAGCGAGGCAATGGGGGATGTACTCTTCAAGCTGAAAGATCGCAAGGGGCGCGACATGGTGCTTGGGCCAACCCATGAAGAGGTAGTGACGATGCTGGCAGGAGAGTTCGTGCGCAGTTACCGCGATCTGCCGCAGTTGATCTACCAGATTCAAACCAAACTGCGCGACGAGCCACGTCCTCGTGGGGGTCTGCTGCGCGTGCGCGAGTTCATTATGAAGGACCTGTACAGCTTCGACGCGGATTACGAGGGCATGGATGTCAGCTATCGCAAAATGAGAGAAGCTTATCGCGCCATCTTCACGCGCTGTGGCATGAACTTTGTTGTCATTCAAGCCGACAGTGGAGCCATTGGCGGCAAAGATTCGCAGGAATTTATCGCCGTGACCGAGGCTGGTGAAGATGACGCAATGATCTGTGACCGCTGCGACTATGCGGCGAACCG
>DMFQ01000430.1 GCA_003450555.1 Ktedonobacter sp. | reverse complement strand
CTGAAAGCGCTTTCATAAGTGCCATAACTGACGCTTAACACCTGTACTTTGTGGTCTGAGGCAACCCGATTGAAGACATCGACCATCGACTGAGCAAAGGAAGTACTCTTGCCATCGGTCTGGTAATCGAGAATTTGCGCCTTTGGAGCAAGCCCGGCTATAAGTTCCAGGTCCATAGTTGCCTCGCCTTGTCCCGTACCAGACGCGAGGTGGCCGTCCACATCAATATTCTGGACATTTGGAGCCGGCAATACCGGCGCAGGTGGCATAAGGCCGCCAGGTCCTGGGGATTGTAGGTATCGCCGAATTCAGCTACACCAATCGTCATACCCTCTCCCTGGTACCCTTGTTGATAGAGCTGAGAGACCTGGTACGCGGCAGCCAATTTGTTGCGCGTCAGCGTCTGTTTTGCTCCATACTTGCTACAATCGCTGGAGAGCGTGGTGGCAGTATGCGATGCAAAACCGAATGGCGGCTGAAATTGCGGAAAAGCAAAATTATCCAGACCGATAACCGAAGTGACGAGCGAGGATACAGGTTCCGGTAGCTTAGGTTCACCCTGCTGCAAAAAGAACTGATAGCCGTCGATCGTATAGGAATTGAGTTTGATATTCAAGGTATGTTCGATGTTGGCAACAGTGGCGTGGACTTTGATAGACGTGTGGAGTGAATCGGTTGCATCAATGGTATAGCCATGCTGTGTCAGCCAGTCCGTTACTTGCTGCTGCTGGACACCCGAGAGCGCGTAGCGCTGTACAATCTGATCCGGGGTCAGGTATTGGTGGAATGTGGCGGAGCCAGGTGTGAAGATTTGCGCCACATCTTGCTCCATAGCTCCATCGTTATAGGCCAGGTTGAAGGTCAGCGGTTTGACTTCATCCTGCGGTAAGGGTGTGCCAGAGGGAAGCTTGCCTGTGCCGGATGGTTGACTTGCCACTGTATGCGTAGATTTCTTAGGCGTTGGCTTTGGAGTAAGGCTTGTGGTGTTGGTATTGGTAGTAGATTGAACGCCTGGCAGCGAACACGCGCTAACTAAAAGGCCAATGATGACGAGACCAAGCGCGAGTTGCAGGGGAAGCCAGAGCGTAGATGTACATTTGCGGTTCACACGTTCCTCCTGGTAAAGTTGATAAGGTAGAACTACAGCGCGAAACTCTTCCACTTTTGAGCATCCGTAGTATATCAGGATTCATTACCTGTAGTATAGTGGCTATAAAGACTAATTGCAGTGAGGAGGGCAATACTGGGACAGTGAGCTATGCTACTTTGCTACATCTCTTCGTCTTCCGCACGATCATTCTCAAACAATGAGACATTTTTGTGAGATTTTGGGATGGACAATCCCCTTTTCGTATGGTATAATCAATCCAATCACAAGGAGATTTCCAAGTTTACAAGTTACGTTCAGCCTATATTTCCTACAGTCGGTCATGTAGGCGTTGCATTCGGCCTCTTTTTTCTGGCCGGGTGAGGATGATATATAAAAACATGGATTCAGTCTCATTGGCATCACAGGTTACATCACTGAGAGACGCGGTGATGACTCGCGGTGACTCATAAACACACACTAGGGAATTTTTGCCCTGGTGTTTTTTATTTTTCAGACCTTTATTATATGCGCACCGGATACAGGGATCATCGATTCATCTTCTTCAGTTTTCGATGGCCATTGAGCTTAGCCTGATTGCTAGGCAAAATTGAAACAGGCGTAGGCCAGATCACTATTTTTAAGAGAGGAGGTAAGAACGCTTTCTTTTGAGTAGAGCATTCAAGCCCAGTGCTGGATGAAGGAAGTTTGGAAAATCTAACAGGTGCGCAACCAGAAAAGATACGCCTCTATAAGTGTATAGAGAGTGCGAATGAACGAAGATGTGGACACGGAGTGGTTGCTAAATATAAAGGAGAGTACCGATCATGAACTCAAGTATGATCAGTAAGATCGCAAAAGCCAAGCGTTATGCGGAAGAACCAGAGCGAATACAATTCACTCGCTTTGAAGCAACGTTCCGGGGCGAAAATGATATTCACACTACCATTTTTGACAATGGAGAGTGGACTTGTACCTGCCGTTTCTTTAATGACTGGGGAGACTGCAGCCACACTATGGCTATGCAGCGCGTTCTGGGCGTCACTATTCCCGCGGCCCATCGACATGGTATTCCCGCCGGGTTAGGTACCAGCCCGCTCGTACACTGACCTGATTTTCGCATATATGGCGTTGAGGGCTATCCGGCCTCTGTACAAGCCACCCGCAGCAATAAAAAGAAGCACTGAGACCATACAGCTCAGTGCTTCTCCTATTGTATGCTTAAGATCCGATACCAGGGACGAAGCGCAAGATGATAATAGCAGTAAACATAATTCCAGCTAATATCGCGATAAAAATCAGGTCCCGGCGCACATAAGCATAATGCTCTACAGTGACCAGGGAAGCGGCTGCTCGCTGCTGAGCCTTTACTATCGTCTGACGTCGATCGGCTAGACGCGCCGCTGCGCTTCCTTTAGTGGCATTGACAGGTGCAGCAGGTTCCGTTTTAGCCTCGCTCTGCGTAGTCCCACTCCGCTTAGATTCACCCCGCTTAGTTGCTGTGGGTGTCGTGACAGCCGTTATGCTAGCGGCACCTGGATCAACAGCGCTACGGGGCGTACTGACTTCAAGTTCCTGATCATCAGAGGCCGGTTGCACCAATTCAATATTTTTCTGTACTTTTGGTCTATTGCGTTGTGCTCCACCTCGCGCGGTCGCGGTCTTCTTTGGCATCCTTCATCACTCCTTGCCCGAAGGTTCTCGAGTAATTCCATCCTCTTCGGGGATATTTACAGATAGTTGCTTTCTTGTGTGCTTCGCTGACTAACCTGCTATCAGGAAGCATTCGTATTCAATACGCTTCTACAGCCCTATAGATTTTCGTCATTGTCCAACGCGGGAAGATGAACACAACGAGTATATTGAGGCCATTATACACGAAGGAACGGATTCAGTCGAGGGGGTCATGGCCATGAAATGAAATTTGGGCCACTATTCATTCTCTCTTTGAGTATGCTATAATAGGCTTGTTTACAACACGTGGAACAGGAAAAGACTAGCCCACATCAGAGGCTAGTCCTTTTTTCTACCTGACAATATAGCTAGCAAGATAGATAGTAGGAGCAGGAGAATTATGTCACGAATAGTCGTCGCCATGAGCGGCGGCGTAGATAGCTCGGTAGCCGCCGCCCTCTTGAAAGAACAGGGTCACGAGGTCATTGGTATTATGCTACGCCTGTGGTCAGAACCGGGCGTTATCGAAGATGACGGCGTAGAACGAGTTGTCCAGAATAAATGCTGCTCCTTGGAATCAGTTGATGATGCAAGACGCGTCGCGCGTATGCTCGATATTCCATTTTACCTGGTTAACGTTGAGCAAGAGTTTAAGCATACGGTCGTGGACATGTTCTACGAAGAGTACGTCGCTGGCCGCACGCCCAACCCTTGTCTGACATGCAACCGCCACATCCGCTTCACAGTAATGCTTAACCGGGCACTCGCGCTTGATGCAGATTATATGGCGACAGGACATTATGTGCGCGTGGATGACCATCCTGTTACGGGTAAGCGCAGGTTGCGGCGTGGCATTGATCCTGACAAAGACCAGTCCTATGTCCTGCATGTCCTCAACCAGCAGCAACTCTCCCATGCCTGCTTCCCCCTGGGGCCATACACGAAGTCACAGGTGCGGGCGATGGCGGCTGAGCGCGGAATGACGGTAGCGACGAAGGCAGAGAGCCAGGAGATATGTTTTGTCGCGCAAAACGATTATCGCGGTTTTATTGATCGCTATGCAGCCAATACCATGGTGGAACGAGAAGCTGTCGGCGCTGGCGTATCAGGAGCAGCGGCGAGCGCGAAGCCTCTGATTACACTGCCAAAACCCGGGCCGATCTTTGATCAGCATGGGTCGCTATTGGGGCGCCATCGTGGCTTGGCTTTTTATACGATCGGCCAGCGCAAGGGCCTCGGCCTCACCTCCCTGGAACCCTTGCATGTACTCAAAATCGATGCCGCTCAAAACTCGCTGATCGTTGGCCCCGCTGCTGCGCTCGAACGAACGGACTGTATCGTCGGGAAAATGCACTACCTCAGCGGTGATCTTCCAACCGAGCCATTCGAAGCAAACGTGCGTATTCGTTATAAGGCACCCGAAGCGCATGCCCTGCTAACCCCTATCGAGGGAAATCGTCTAAAAGTGACACTTTCACGCCCACAGCGTTCGATTACACCTGGACAAGCAGCCGTCTTTTATGGTGGCCAGGATGGTGATGAGGTGCTGTGTGGAGGAATTATTGAAGCATGACCGATCAAGCACATATTCGCAATTTCTGTATTATCGCCCACATTGATCATGGCAAATCGACCCTGGCCGATCGTTTGTTAGAATTTACCGGAACAGTCTCCAAACGGGATTTGGTGGAGCAAACGCTTGACCAGATGGATTTGGAGCGTGAAAAGGGCATCACCATAAAAGCTCAGGCAGTGCGCATGCGCTACACGGCGCTTGATGGCGAAGAGTATGAATTGAACCTGATCGATACACCGGGGCATGTCGACTTCACCTATGAAGTGTCGCGCAGCCTCGCCGCCTGTGAAGGGACTCTACTGGTCATCGACTCCACCCAGGGCATCGAGGCACAGACGTTAGCCAATCTATACCTGGCTGTGGAAGCCGATTTGAGTATCATTCCAGTCATTAATAAGATCGACCTGCCCAGCGCCGACCCCGAACGTGTCAAGCAAGAAGTCGAGGAGGTCATTGGTCTGCCCAAAGACGAGTGCATCCTCGCCTCAGCCAAAGAAGGTATCGGCACGCAAGAGATTCTCGAGGCCATCATCAAACAGATTCCGCCTCCCAAGGGCGATCCTGATGCGCCACTGCGCGCCCTGGTCTTCGACTCGCATTATGACGCGTACAAGGGTGTGATTGCCTATGTGCGCATTGTTGACGGACAGCTACGCGAAAGTGAACGCCTGTCGATGATGGCGGCTGGTAGTACGACCGATATTTTAGAAGCGGGCTTCTTCCAACCACGCATGGTCTCCTCCGGTCGCTTGACCGCGGGAGAGGTTGGCTATATCGCGACAGGTTTCAAACATG
Source organism: Ktedonobacter sp. (assembly GCA_003450555.1). Classification (GTDB taxonomy): domain Bacteria; phylum Chloroflexota; class Ktedonobacteria; order Ktedonobacterales; family Ktedonobacteraceae; genus UBA11361. The sequence goes on along the minus strand of DMFQ01000430.1, from coordinate 10,124 downwards.
TAAAAGATTGTCGCGTGGGCGACACAGTAACTACTCCTCATGCCCTCGGCAGGGTCGAGGCATTGCCCGGATACAAACCCGCCAAACCAATGGTCTTCGCGGGTATCTATCCGGTTGAGGGAAGCGATTATCCGCTCTTGCGCGATGCGTTGGATCGTCTCAAGCTAAACGACGCCTCGCTTTTCTATGAACCAGAAACCTCAAATGCGTTAGGCTTTGGCTTCCGTTGTGGTTTCTTAGGTCTGCTGCACATGGAAATTGTCCAGGAACGACTTGAGCGCGAGTACAACCTGGACATCCTCGCTACAGCTCCCAGCGTAGAGTACTATGTCACACCCTTGAATGGGACGATGGTCAGAGTAGATAACCCGTCGGATTTTCCCGCCTCTGGCGACATCGAGACAATCGAAGAACCTTGGATGGATATCTCCATTTTCACACCCTCGCGCTATATTGGCACGATTATGGACCTGGTGACCTCACGACGGGGAACCTTCAAAGAGATGAAGTATATCGAGGCCGAGCGTGTCTTATTGACCTATAAAATGCCGCTGCAGGAGCTGATTGTTGATTTTTACGACCATCTCAAGTCGCGCACCCAGGGCTACGGCTCGCTCGACTACAGCTTTGGCGGCTACCAGGAAGCTGACCTGGTGAAACTGGATATCCTCGTCAATAGCTATCCAGTAGATGCCCTGTCGCTGATTCTCCACCGCGACAAGGCTTATGTGCAGGGACGAACGCTGGTTGAGAAGCTGCGCAGCCTTATCCCCCGTCAACTTTTCGAGGTGCCCATCCAGGCTGCCATTGGCTCACGTATCATTGCCCGTGAAACCGTGAAAGCGATGCGCAAAGATGTGCTCGCTAAATGTTACGGCGGTGACATTTCACGCAAGCGCAAACTGTTGGAGAAGCAAAAAGAGGGCAAGAAGCGTATGAAAATGGTTGGTAACGTGGAGATTCCCCAGGAGGCGTTTATGGCGATACTATCGCTCGATTAAGGAGCAAAAACGCTTGTAATACCAGCAAGGACTAGATACTCTTGGTATCTAGTCCTTGTGTGTTTCTTTTCTGCACAACTCCCGTGTCACGTCAACCGAGATTTATTGCAAAACATATGGGCAAGATAGTTTTTAAGTATGCCCTTAGCAACACCCCTCTGTGTACCCCTGCCAACCTGCGACGTAGGCCGTCGAAAAGACCGGCTATTCTGTGCAACCATGAAATAGACCCGGTAAGTTATAGGAAATGGACAGACGCTCAGAGGCTCGGATGCCCGCCTGTACGGGCCCTACTTGTCAATTTGATAGACCATCCCTAGAATGCGTACTGGTTTCTTCATTGGCTTCATAATATCTCCTTTCGGATTTTACCAATGGCAGAGCCGACGCCCTGTGCCAGGGTCTCTTTGCTTCCCTGGACCGTTCCTTATTGTTCGGAACACTCTTAATTATACCACGGTGTACCAAAAAAGTCAAGTTGAGGCACTTCAAAAAAGATAAGAGTGTAGCGAGCTTTACCCTTTTTCCATTTTCCTGGCTGAATCTTTTATCATCTGGTTCAGCGTAGTAACGACTTCATGCGGGTTCACAGGCTCCATCAGCGCTTCAACTTCCGGATCTTGTCGATTCTGGACATGGGGTGAATCTTGACGTAATTCTTCAACTAGCGCGATCAACTTGGTTACTTTTTGCTCAACCAACAAATTAACCTGTAGATCTAACTGCCGACGCAACTCGGTCACTCTATTTTGTCTTTGTTGAGTTATAAGGACAATAGTGGTCATCAATAATGCGCTTAGGCTGATGATTCCCTGCAGCAAGTTAAATGGAGGAAGATCAATAGGGTGAAAGCCCGAAAGTATAAGTGCAACGTTCATGAGTATCCAGAGGGCGACAAAAGTGAGAATAATATAAAGAAATCTGGGGCGCCCAAGGAAAGCCGTAACAGTCTCTATGGATCGCTGGTGCCGATCAACCTTCTTCTCCATGCGAATGTGCAGATCTGCTATTGTCTCTATATTCTGACCAATCGGATCTACTTGTTCCTTTGTTTTCTTGTCGAAATCGGTGTTTGAGTCGCTGCTCTCTTTCGCAGCTCGCTCAAGTTCATTCATACTCTGTTCATCCAATACTTGTTGGTATTCTAACTCTTCTGTACATAATGCAGAACACGTATATTGTTGACTAATCGCTTCAGCATACAGCAAATCTCTTAAAACAACCAGACGGCACGGTGAATATTCACCGTGCCATCACTCAACTTAGCTTGCGCTCTAGCTTAGTAGCCCGTGTTACGATCGCTCAAGCTGCCCTGAGTCGTCTGTCTGTCGTAATCACCGCTGATAATATCCTGGTCCAGTACTGGACGTTCCATAGTTGAGCCTGTACCTGCATAACTTGTTGATGAACTCTCATCCATCGTTTCATTCTGCCGGCTGGTGGTTGTACCCTTCGCCGCGGCACTGCCGCTATGGAAAAGGTAGTTAGAGGAAGTTGGATCTAGTGCACCAGCTGGAGCCTGGTCGACCATACGGGCGAAATTGTCCAGATCTTGCTGCAATGCCTTGTCAAAGCGGCCGCCAACAACCAGATTTTCACCTACGTCACCAAGTACGCCAGCAGGTGGATTGTAGCGAATTAACACATCAACGCGCGTCTGATTTGCTCCTAATGACTCAAAAATCACCCGGCCAGCATTTTCCACGCCATTGGTTGAACGCCAGCCAATCTGACGATCCTCAACCCAATTTTCGTTGACGGCGTCCCATTCGTGACGCCCGGCGATCTCGGCTACCCAGTGACTGCGCTGCTCATCGTAGTAAGTGACTTCCTTCACAAAACTCATGAACTTTGGAAAGTCATTGAAGTGCGTGAAAAGCCCATATACTTGATGCACCGGAGCATTTACTGTTACTGAAGCGCGATGTTCAGCCATTCCTTGTGTATCTGCCATACAAATTTCCTCCTTCTGGAGTTGTATCTTCTAATACTTCTAACCGGTCTGGTACCAGATCATCTCTTCGAAATCACACGCAGAGTGTCTGTATCAGACTTTCTTCTTTCTTCCTCCGTATTCAAGCACCTCATTTAGCATAACATTACGTTTCGCTCAAAGTCAATAAATAAAGCACTTCCATATTCAATTCTTATCATTGATTAATCTAAAATCTCTTTTATAAATGATGAGATTAACTATTGTTTTGTTGCCTCGTTGACAAAACATACTATCAGGTATTACCCGATAAAAACTCAGGTAGTTGCCCTATTTCACAAGGCTTGCATCTCGTTCTATGATATGAAATAGCATGGTGATGTACTGTAGAAAGATAGTTTGAGAGGAACTAATGTAATGAATTCAAAGCGACTTGGATCTTTGACCTTGCTGCTTGTTATTTTAGCAATTGGCAGCATTTTGTTTGCAGCCTGTACACGCCCAGGCACTGCCACTACTTCAGGAAACGGTGGTAATACACCGGCAGCAGGAACGGGGGGAAGTGGCACAGCCGTGCACATGGGCTCATCGAATTTCCTGGTGTCTACCATTTCTATTCCCAAAGGTTCTAAGCTTACCATCATTGACGATGTTGCGGTTCCGCATATTCTTCAGAATGGCATGTACGATGCGAACGGGACGCCGAAACCCAGTAAGGAGCCGGGCGCACCAACTGTTAGCGTCAATTACGCGGGCAGCGATACACATGATATTGGGCCATTTACCACGGCGGGGACGTTCCATATCTATTGTACGATTCACGTGAATATGAATCTGACGATTACTGTAAAGTAACTGAGCAATCAGTGGCGGGACAATGTTCGAGAAAACAAAGAGTTCGTTCGCTACATTGTCCTATCCACCCATCAAAAAAGCTCACTCATCATCCTTCGTATAGGACTGTTGGTAGCTGTAGTAGACCCGATTTGGTATTTTCTTGCGTCTAGTGTAATATAAGCTTAGATGCACGTTTAGAGTAGGTAGATAAAGCAGAAAATATCGTAGTTATCCAATGTAACCAATTGCCATTGGACAACGTATTGAGTAGTGAAAGAAGTTTCGTTTATAGTGCGTGCTTGTTCATAGTAGTTTCCCACTCACTTACATAGTCTCGTTGGAAATGCGATGCAATTTTTTGACCACGAAGAGGTAACAACAATGGCTGCTGCAATCATGGAAAACAAACTCAACCGCGCACTTGAGCTACTCGGCAGCTCTATCGATCCAGAAATCGAGGAGTCCTACACGTCGATCGAGGCTCGTATTTTGGCACAGGCTTTGGAGAACGTGGAATTGGCCGAACGCCGCCTGCGTGAAATACAAAAACTGGTAGGCGATTTCGAAGAAGCTCTGATTTAATCCCTCCCGTTCACATCCCTCTTTTTCTGTTGCCAATACTTCTGCTTTTGCAGTTGTAAACAGCATGATAATGAGACGTGCGCTAGCCTCACGTCTGGCAAAAAGGTGCGCATTTGTCTTCCGTAGCGCGACATTTGCCATAAGGTAACCATTGCTTTATTCCTCAATCGTAGCATAGAATATCAGTATGTCTGCATTAATAGCTCTGCGTTCGTACCTTTTCAGGTACAGAGTCGCCATGATTGGCGGCTTTTTATTTCTTATAATAGCCAATGGTGTTGCGCTCATTCTGCCTTACCTGATTCGCCTGGCTGTGGATAGCCTTCAGGTTAGGACCGATCCAGGAGTGCTGCTGCGCATTGGCCTGTTGATCGTTTTAGTGGGATTAGTTCAGGCTATCCTCAGCTATTACGGCCGATTCATTCAAGCAGAGGTGTCGCGCCGCATTGAGTATGAGCTGCGCGCTGACCTCTTTAAGCATTTTGAGAAACTTGAACTTGATTACTTCCAGCACAACAAAATAGGCGACCTTGTCGCTCGCGCAATCAATGACCTCACTGCCGTTCGTGGTCTACTTGGTCCAGGCATTAGCAATCTCTTGAATACCACCGTGGCCTTCACGGCTACCATTATCTTAATGCTCACTATCGATGCGCGGCTGACCATTTACTCAACTTCAGTCTTACCTCTGATCTCCGTCGTCTTTATTGTGTTGGCACGTAAAATAGAGCGAAGCTACAAGTCGGTCCAGGATCAGTTCGGCGAAGTGTCAGCTCAGGCCCAGGAAAATTTTTCGGGTATCCGCACTGTTAAAGCCTATACCCAGGAAGAATATGAATTACACGCGTTCCGCACCGCTAACCAGGAGTACGTCCGGCTCAGTATCATCTATGCCAGGTTCTATGCGCTATTGTGGCCAGCGATGTACTTTCTGGCTGGATTGGCCGCGGTCATTCTACTCTGGCGCGGAGGTCTGGATGTTATTGAAGGGCGTATCACACTGGGACAAATGGTACAATTTACAGGATATTTAGCACAGCTTACCTGGCCTATGATAGCGTTCGGTTGGGTCGTTAACCTCTTTCAACAGGGATCTGCTTCGATGAAGCGTATTAATGAGGTCATGGATCATCAGCCTACTATTGTAGGGCCGGAGCCTTCACTCGAGAGCACTAATGAACCATTACGGGATCACTTAGAGGGAAAAGTGGAGTTCCAACACGTTTCTTTCTCCTATGGAGATCGAGAAGTATTGCATGATATCAACATTACAGTAGAAGTTGGTTCATCACTGGCCATTGTCGGACCAACAGGTTCCGGTAAATCTACTCTCGTCAACCTGCTGCCGCGCATGTTTGATGTAAGCAAAGGCCAGGTGCTGATTGATGATGTTGATGTACGAAAGATACCGCTAGCCCTGCTACGCCGCCAGATAGGGTATGTACCGCAGGAGACATTCTTGTTTTCAGTACCCCTCGCCGAGAATATTAGCTTTGGGTTAGAGGCACTAGACACGAAACGGCTACAAGAGGTTATGCAGAGCGCTCAACTCACTAAAGACGTTGAGGATTTTCCAGAAGGGGTGACGACAATGATTGGTGAACGTGGAGTCACCCTCTCCGGTGGGCAGAAACAGCGTACGTCGCTTGCTCGTGCAATCGCCAAAGAACCGGCTATTCTTATTCTCGATGATGCCATGTCAAGCGTCGACACACATACTGAGGCAGATATTCTCAAGCATTTACAGCGCGTGATGCAGGGACGCACCACCATCATTATTTCCCACCGCTGTTCTACAGTCAAGAATTTAGACCATATTGTTGTGCTCGACGAGGGCAGAATCGTCGAGGAGGGAACGCATGCATCGCTGCTGCAGTTGCGTGGACTCTACGCTGAAATGTATCGCAGACAATTGATCGGCGAAGAGCTAGAGGATAGCTAAAATGGCGACATTTTTTCAGGAAGATGAAATACTGGGTAAAGCCTACGATGCGCGTATCATGCGCCGCCTGCTCACCTATGTGCGTCCTTACACATGGCTGACCTCGCTGGCGATGGTGTTGCTTGTGCTCGTCTCGCTTATCGACCTTGTTGGACCAGCTTTGACGTATTACGGCATTGACCACTATATCGTGCCTAAAGTACAGGGGCTGGACTCAAATCAGCGCAGTTTTGGTTTACTGATGGTGGCAAGCCTCTATTTTTTCATCTTAATACTGGGTTTTGCGCTGCGTTATCTGCATGTCCTCCTCCTCAGTATCGTTGGGCAGCGCATCATGTTCGATATGCGTTCCCAGATGTTTGAACACTTTCAACGTCTCTCACTCGCGTATTTCGATCACAATCCGGTGGGTCGGTTGATGACCCGCCTGACCAATGATGTAGATTCGTTGAACGAAATGTTCACTTCTGGAGCCATCTCCATCCTTGGTGATGTCTTGACACTGGTTGGCGTGACCATCGCACTGCTGATTATCAACTGGCAGCTCGCACTCGTCACGTTTATCGTCATACCGCCGCTCTTGTGGACCGCCTCCTATTTCCGCGTTGCTATGCGCGATAATTTTCGCGCCATCCGCGTTCGCCTTGCCCGCATCAACGCTTACATCGCGGAAAATATCGCCGGCATGAATGTTGTCCAACTGTTTAATCGCGAACAGCGCAATTATGAGCACTTTGACGTGCTGAACCGTGATTACCTGCAGCAAACGATTCGCTCCTTGCGCTATTTTGTCCTGTTCAGCTCAATCACAAATTTCTTTAGTTCACTGGCAATTGCCCTGATTATCTGGTATGGCGGCGGGAGAATCCTGCTGGGGGCGCTTACGCTGGGTGCATTGGTTGCCTATTTGCAATACGTGGATCGCTTCTTCCTGCCAATTCGCGACCTCGCCGAGAAGTACAATATCCTCCAATCGGCCATGGCAAGTTCCGAGCGCATCTTTAAAGTGCTCGATGAGCCAATCACCATTCAGGATACCGCAAAGCCAAAAGAACTGGGGTCAGTGCGTGGTGAGATCGAGTTTCGCGACGTATGGTTTGCCTATAATCCCGGCGATTGGATACTAAAAGGGATCTCTTTCAAGATTCAACCTGGCGAGCGTGTAGCCTTTGTTGGAGCCACGGGCGCCGGTAAAACCTCGATTATCAGTCTCATGTCGCGCTTCTACGATGTCCAAAAAGGCGCTATCTACGTCGATGGCATCGACATACGTGAAATACGCCAGCAAGACCTGCGTAAACATATTGGCGCCGTACTGCAAGATCCTTTTATCTTTTCCGGCACTATCGCCAGCAATATCCGCCTGCACGAGGAACAGATCAGCGATGAGATGATCCGCAAAGCGGCGGAATATGTCAATGCCGCCCACTTCATCGGGCAATTGCCCAACACGTATAATGAGGAAATCCGCGAGCGCGGTGCGGGACTTTCAGTGGGCCAGAAGCAGCTCCTGGCTTTCGCCAGGGCGGTCGCTTTCAACCCCGAAATTCTACTCATCCTGGACGAGGCGACTTCCAGCGTCGATACGGAGACGGAGGTATTGATCCAGGATGCTTTGAATAAGCTCATGATCAATCGCACCTCGATTATTATTGCCCACCGCCTGTCAACGATCCGCAATGTCGACCGCATAATCGTCCTGCACAAAGGGCGCATTGTCGAGCAGGGCAGCCACGAGGAGCTGCTGAACCGCCAGGGCGTCTATCGCAGGTTATACGAGTTTCAATACGCCCAGTAGGAAAAAAGTGTTATGGATTTGCCCACCGATCTGCGCCTTGCCCTGACGAATGAATTAGCCAACATCCCGCAAAAAAGCATCGCTGCCACGGTTGAAAGGCTCTCAAATCGCTACCGTGGCGGCCATCCACCAGCGGAAGGGACGTTTCTGCATACAAGCGCGGACGTGATTGCCTATGCTGCCTACCGCCTGCCCGCAACATTCGCGGCAATCTATGCCGCGCTCAACGAAACGCGCAAGCGCCGCCCTGATTGGCAGCCACGTACAATGCTCGATGCAGGCGCTGGTCCTGGTACCGCGCTGTGGGCAGCAAGTCAGGTATGGCCAGATTTAGCGCAGATAGCGCTGCTTGAACGAGATGATGACATGATCGCCTTTGGCAAGCAGTTGGCCACCCACGCTCGCTCTGCCGCTGTACGCGAGGCCACCTGGCAGAAAGTTGACCTGCTGGGACAGTGGGAAAGCGAACCAAAAGACCTTGTGACCACAGCCTATGTGCTCAACGAGTTGCCCGCTTCACAGCGCGAGACATTGATCAATAAACTGTGGTCGATCACGACGGACACGCTGGTCATCATTGAACCCGGTACTCCCATCGGTTTCTCCCACATCCTACAAGCGCGCCAGCAACTGATTGCCGCAGGTGCCAACATCGTCGCGCCCTGTCCTCACAACCTTCCTTGTCCCATGGCCAATAATGATTGGTGCCATTTCGCGCAGCGTATAGCACGCAGCCAGCTGCAGCGCCAGGCGAAGCAAGCCACTCTTTCATACGAGGATGAGAAATTTTCTTATATTGCGGCGTCTCGCACGAAAGGTTTGCCCATCCGCGCTCGCGTCCTCAGGCACCCGCAGATTCGGCCCGGACACATCCACCTGGAACTCTGTACACCAGAGGGCTTGCAGAATTCTATTGTGACCCGCAAGGACAAAGCAGCCTTTCGTGAGGCGCGCGCCATTGAATGGGGCAACGCTCTTTCACCGGATCACTAAGAAAAGGANNCGGGGGCTTGTGACACTTACTGCCATTTGTCGAGAGTACAACCTGCTTACTTAATCAATGTCAAGAATATCGCCAACAATACCTGTATTCGCATCAACCCATTGACCATCGGATTTGCCAGCGTCGGGTGCCGGTAGTTGGTCTTTGCCGACATACTTAAAGTTAAATTGCGGCGAATTAAAGGAGTAGCCTTTAGCAAAGTATTGATCAACCCAGTTGACATNTCCCGGAGAGGAAAAGTTAAACGTTCCGGGAGTAAATCTGGTGCATCCATAATCAATGGCTGATCCGCTCTTGACTTTGCCTGCAAGAGGCCATACAGAAGGGTTGGAAACATCCAATTGACCAGTAATAGTAACCTGTGTAGCGCCCTTTGATGGTGCCACCTTCTTCACCTGAAAGTGTCCCACCTGTTTGGGTAGTTGTGCCAGGGCTTTGTTGACCTGCCACTGCCGCGAATGTGCCAACGTATGTCTCAACACCACAGTATGAATCAGGCCCGACGTTCCACACTTTGATTGTGCGAGTATACGTATCCAACGCCCAATAATTGGTGAGGCCAGAGTCAGCATCGTTAGTTACTTTTTCGGTGACATTAATCACTCGATTACCATTAACAGCTCCTGCGCAAGTGTAGGAAATCGAGGCAGGTGAGATGCTACCACCAGCATGGCCATGTTGATGTTCCAGTGCGAACACCGACGGACGTGTTTTCGCGTTGCTAGCATGAGCGGGATTGCTACCCTGAGTCGCGGCAAATACTGCCACAGGGAGCAAAGCTAGTATCAAGAATGTGCTGGTGATGGTGAGATTTTTCCTCGTAAACATAGACTATATATCCTTTCTTCGTATCCCCCGTTACAGGCTTTATTATAGTCATTCTTATCCAATCTTCAGATCGGATTCTACCCGTAGGAACGATATACCATGTACAACGAAAATAGTAATATTTAGTAACAGTAGAAGGGCATTTCCCGACTAAAGTCTCTCTCAGGCATGCCCTCGGTAAGCTTTTTTAGTTTGCTCAT
>DMFQ01000276.1 GCA_003450555.1 Ktedonobacter sp. | reverse complement strand
TTACTATAGTCCATTCGTGAGAATATAACCCAGGCTTGTCAAGGTCACATCTTCACTATAGAAATCACCGTGCTTTTTTGAATGCGAGGAGAGGCCATCACCCGCGTCTATAAGAGACCAGACGTTGTTGTGTTGGGAGACGCTCAGGTAGGTAAAAATGAGCGGAATCTCCGGCCACTTGTTAAAGGAAGCTTCGGTGCTGAAGAAGCGCTTCATCCCTAATATAGGGGTATCGGGAGCGTCTTCAAAGAGGCCGGATACCAGGTAGAGTAGCGAGCGCGTATAGACACCCGGCACGATCACATCGGCCTGTTCCAACTGGTCACTCATCGCGAATATGCGGATTGACGTAATACGATCTTTACAGGCTTGCAGCGTATCTGCGAAAAGTTTAGAGGTGCAGGCCGGCGCAAGAAACACGACGTCGAATGTTACTTCCGGTGGCAGCACCTTGTCCGCGTGCTGCAATAACTCGCAGATATAGATCGAGCCGGCGCTATGTCCAACGAGGGTAATATGTGGATGATGATCATCTTGATAATAGGCATTGAGGTTCTGTAAAAACGCCGAACCGCCATGATCTGGCTGGTTGAAGGCGTCGGCCGCCTCCTGTTTGATATGATCCCAAACATTCTTGCCGATATTGGAGAGGTAGAACGCGCGCAGAATCTCCTCGACGACCGTTGGATACAGCCCATGATCGGTCTTCTGGGAAAAGCGGTCAACAACATGCGACAGGACCTCAAATGCCTGCCCGATCACAAACTCGAATGCTGCTGGTGCCCCAATACCCCGTGCGGCCGTCTCCTTTGACTGCTGGTCCATCTTCTCCAGGACGGAGGGAGAAATGAGCGTGGATGTGGTAGCTGTTGGGTTTCCGCCCTCTATCCCACGCGTTGCGCCCTGTGGAGTTGAGCCGTTTGCCTGTTTTGTCAAACGATACCCATTCATAATTTTCTGCACTTCAACTTGCAGGGTTGGATTGGGGTCCTGGGTCAGCGTATCGTGGAACTGCTGCTTTTCCACGTCTTGCAGTTGCTCATGATCAGGAAGCGCAGGCTGAACATCCGAGAAGGGCTCCCGGCCATCCTTCGGGGCGTGCATTTCCTTCCAAACGTCCGCTTCATCAGGAAGGTCCAACCCTCCATCTACCGAGCGCAACCCATCTGCATTGACGCTGTCGACCTTTGCCTTGGCAAACTGGAGGACGCGCATGAGCAGTTGTTGAAAGACCTCTTCCTTCCCCACCTGTCCAAGCTGTGCTTCGATGTAACCGAGCACATCTCCCCCTTCCTGCTGAATGACCTCGGTGACTCCCGTCTCCCAGATGAAAAATACCTGGTATGTATTTATTCCCTGGAAACGTTGTGTGAGATTCTCGGCGGTCTGCGTTGCGCTCGCCACGTTAACGAGTCCACCGTGAAAGTGAAGAACAATGCTATCTCGATGAGGATCTGCCGCAAGGGTCTTGAAGAGGTTGTCCAGGTCGTCCTTCGAGGTGCCATCAAATGCGCCATCTTTTAGTTGGATGTAGTGGTCTTTCGTCAGTATCATATGTTTCCTCCTTTTCAGGCAATTGTGTTGGTCCACGGTGTGAAGGCATTATCGACGCCGCGCAAAGCTGAACGCAGGTGCGGGTAGTGGCGCAGCAGTATTGTTGACATCGTATTGTCTCTAATCCAATCCATGCCGGTCTGAGTGTAAACCTCCGGCGTGAAGTCATCGGTCAAGAAGCGGTCACTGTTCAGTCGACGGGATGCCATTACAATGAAGATGCGGAAGGCGGTCTCGCTGAAGGCGAAGCCTTTCGGTCGTTTCTCAGCGAACATGCCGACTATCGAGTCGACGCGGTCAATATCGTTGTTGTACACACGCCGTAACTTCTCTGCCAGGGCCGGGTCACCAGACAGTTCCTCGAAACTGCTGGCTGGAGGAAGGTGCAACAGTTTGCGGAACTGGTTATAGCGCGGCACACCCAGTTCCCTCGTTCGCATAATATCCGTTGCCGCCAGGTCCATGAAGTACCCATCGGGCCGCTCGAAGTATTGCAGGAAGCGTGGGTAGTTATTCAGGATGATGGCCCCGGGATATGCGGTGCCGAATGTGTAGAAGGCGTCAGTCATCGAGATTTGCTGCAAGGTCTCTTCAGCATGCGGTCCGCTAATTTCGCGCAAGGTGCGATCTAGCATAGGCCGACCGTCAACTGCTGAGCGGAAACTGTATTCGTCTGGAATAAGAGGGTGCATCCGGTACACGATGGTGAACTCTTCGGTCAGACAGTAGGGTACGCCAAAGTGATCGGTCTGCGAACCCGGAATGCCGCTGATAACCTCGCTGGCACTTAAGCGACCGAATACCCTTTGGAGGCGCTCCATTTCGATGCCCCACCAATTGGCTTTCAGAGCAAACTGCGATGTGGGATGGCTGATAATGGCTGGCGTCCATTCGACAGTGTGAATCTTTGCCAGCAGGGCTGCATTGATGAGCCGCGCGCGCTCAAAGATGTTGTCGTCAGACCATTTTGGGTACTCGGCGCGCAGGTGGTCGCAGATGGCATTGTGTTCCAGCGTGAACAATGTCTCCATCATCTCCAAACCCAACCACCAGCCGGGCACCATAGCTGGATTAAGGTTCGGGTCGGATGGCAGTTGCAACAAGCCATTGCTACCAATGATCAGTTTACCATCCTGCCCAGAGCGCCTCAGAGCCTCCTGCTCTTTGCTGCTCCCATAAATCTGAGAGGCATCCCACCAGTGTGTCTCGGTATTGATATAGGTCGGCGGGAATTTGCGTGAGTTGGCCGGGCGCGTCGGGTCACCCTGTACGCGCAAGATCTTCATGGGATGTTCAGGCCAGGGATCATCATCGCGCAGTGCAATCTGCCAGGGATTCTCCTTTGGGCTCTTGCCATGGCTGAGCCAATCGCGCACCATGAATTGAACCCAGGTTGCCGCCAGGATGTTGAGCGTTGTCGCAGGCTGGAACTTCTCACGTGTCAGCAGTTCAAGGCTCACAGTGCGCGGGTTGGGCGTGAGGATTGCTGGCTCAGTTTCGGGAAAGGTGTACTCGATGGGCACATTGCGGCCAAAGCGCGAACCGGCCATACCCATAGCCGGGTTTTTCAGATCGTTATGAGTGCCATCTGCCGTACGCGCCGTCGTATAGCGTGCCTGCATCGGTTCAATCGCAGGTTGATTGATAGCAGGCTCATGCGTCGTATCATACAGGTTTTGTTGCCGCAGGATGTTGCGCAGCCCAATCAGGATGAGCAATCCCAGCGGAGTAGGTACTTTATCCCACCCGACACTGTGATCCAGTACCTCTGCAATTTGGTCATAGATGCGCCAGAATGGCGTTTGGCGATAACCTGGCTGTGTTGCCTGCCCGGTGATTACCTGTTCGGCGACAAGACGTTGGCGTAGCACCAGGGCAACTACACTTGCCACAAGTGCCGCGAGTGCCAGAAATATCCACGATTTACGCTTTGTTGATCTCATCTTCTTCACCTTTCGCTTTCAATCCGTTTAGCCCTTACGTGGTTGCGCAATGATAGCCAGGGCAGTATTGACTCCCGAGATCGCAGTGAGCATGATGGAGACGCGCGAAGGGAGTTGCCCCTGGATACCTGCAAATGCTGCCGCGAGCGTATCGGAAGCATGAATGGGTATAGCATAGCGCAAGGCACTCGCTCTTAATTCCTCATCTGGCACGAGTAGCTCGATACCGACGATGATGGTACGCACTCCAAAGAGGCGCAGCACGTAGATGATAGCGTGGTTGGGGTTGTCCCCGAACTGACGGGCCAGCAATTTGGGTGCGAATAGGGCGGCGGCCCCGTTAAGCAGCCTGATTCCAGCAAGCAAGATACGCGCATAGTCACGGTAGTGCTCAAGTTTATCAGACATCTACTTCTCCTTATGTTACAAGTCTACTTTTTTTATCAAGCTATAGAAAAAGCTACCAGCAAGCCAATTGCTTTCATCGCTTTGTTTCCTTCTCGGGCATCACCAGGGCAGGGGCAAGCCCTGCCCTGGTGGGGTTTGCCAGGTAGCGGATAGCCCTGATGCCTGGCATGAAAAAGTACGCCCCTCCTACGACAGATACAAAACGTGGCAGACCGGTTACCCGCTTCCGCACAGGCTTAGCCTGCATGGTAAACGTGCCTCCATCAGGGTAATGAGTGCCCACGATTGGATCGGCGTCGTCATAGAGTTCATCGAAATGTGGGTTGTTGATCCACGTATGCTGAATGAATTCAAATTGACGAGAGATGTTGGCGTTGAGGCAAAGAAAGTGCAATCCTCGATCTTGATCCTCAGCATTTGGCTTCTTGACGGTCAGTAGTTCCGCAGGGTCGACCGGTGGTCCATACTCCCGTCCCCGGCGAAGAATGCGGTGGCGCTTGCCGACAGCGATGGATTGCTCGGAGCCTGGTTGAGGGTCCAGGGAGTCACGGGGATTGGCGCGGCGAACGTGAGCTCCTATGGGACAGTTATAACCACAAGGGTCGCTCTGGTAGTATGCGAAGTCATTCGCATCCGCCAATTGCTGGTCGTCTTGCTGCGGTGTTTTCAGGAGTGGAGCTCCGCTGGGCCAGCGTCCAACCATCTGTGATGCAAGTTTAATGCGAGCGGTTGGATTGCTGCTGCCATCCGGGTTTTTGGTTGCCTCGTCAGAAAACTGCCAGAAGCCGCGGACATCCTGGCGTAGTTGTCGAAAAACGAGGTAGCTGCCATTGCGTCCAAGATCCGCGTTACCTGATCCGCTGCTGTCTCGCGGGAGTAGGCTCTTTGGATCCATTGCGGGCTTGATAGTCGGCCTATCCGTATACAGGCCATACTCGTTTGGATACCCCAGGAGAAATTCACCCGCTTTTATCGTATTCATGGGGGTCTCGGTCTGGGGCGACCCTTCCATCACGGGCTGCGAGACGCCATCGTGGAAGCCAAAGTGCTCCTTGTTGCCAAGATCGACGGTGTCCAACTTCAGAACTTCCGTTAATCCATTGGCGGTGAACGTCTTCGCATAGGTATTGTATACATCTGACAGCTCACGATCGTCCACGGCAAACAACATGAGCACCATGTCAATTGGCCTGGTGCCGGATCCGCCCCACATCCATTGCTCAGGTGAGCTTTCCTCTACGTCGCCCAGGAGAAGGCTCCGGTGTGGGATAGCCATACCGTTGATAAATTCGTTAGAAAACATTGCCAATATCTTCGGTTCCAGACCAAGCTTTTTGATGCCCGCATACGTGAATGCGACATTGAGAGCTTTCTCCCCTTGCCCGGTCTGCCCGGTTGCGATCGTGTCGGCTAGCGCACTCAACCATATTTTAGCAGGAGGGGGAGTACTGATTTCAAGCAAAATGTAACAGGCGGCTTTTAGATTACCGTAACCGCGTATGATAAGCCCCTGGATGTCTTGGAGGTCGAGCGTATCAGCCATATGCGAATCCTTTTCTCACAATAGACGAAGCCACTCCTCGGCCTTGGTCTCGCTCATTTTACTGTAAAGACCTGCACGGATTTTGGCGTTGTTCGCAATATTCAATGCAGTAAGATGATCGTAAGCTGAGTACCAGACCTGTGTTGGTATCTGATGTATGCGCAGGTGGTCCTTAAAAGCCTGTTCATTTTTTGCACCATCGAAAATTAGCCAGTTGGTCCGCGGAAAGCCAACACCGTTACTGAATACGGCATTCAATCCCCAGGCAACTTTGTCGATGAAATCATCCATGTAGCTTTCCAGGCTGCCATCGTAGTTGCTGGCGAAGATCACACGCCGCTTTTCGTTGAGAACAACCCAACGGGCGAAGTGGATGGTCTTTACCCCGGCGAGATTTTCCTTGTTGAAAATGTGACGGGTACCGTAATTCGCCGCCAGAAGGATGCCCCACACGGTCAGTTGCCGAAACCATCCAGGCTTGACATAACCAACGGCGCCAAACTGGTTTTGCGCTACAAGGTCCTCAAGATCAGTAAGTTCCTGGATGTGTGCGTCATCCGGCTTGAGATGTGGCGCAGCGTCGCTTAACTCGTGGATACGTAGGAGCAGTAACCATATGGGAAAGGCCGGTATGAGGACAGGTAATAGCACTAGCACGAGGAGCGGCATACCAACCAGGTGCAGCGCTTCCTTCAGCTTGAAAAAAAGGCCTGGCTGGGCCGGGGGTTTTCTAGCCCAGTTCAGAGTTCGCTCACTGCGGATGTATGCCTGGATTTTTGCACGAACTTCCAGGGAAGAGTTGCCCGACCAATCCTGCTGCGCATGATCCAGGAAGTCTTGAATGGCGTTTCTAAGCTGAGATTCCTGGCGGATTTGTTGTACAGTACGGCCAACCGTGTTAACATAGTACGCACTTGCATTGACCATTTTAGATCGCAGGTATGCCAACCGTCTCTTGCGCGTTATTTCACTCAAGTTAATGTAGTCCACACAGTGGCTGTAGATCTTGTCCAGTCCTTCTCCCGCTATATCCACCAGTTCATTTAAGTGACGATTCAGCGGAGCGTCGCATTCGCTCATGAACACAAGGCTGGGAGGGATCACTCTACCGTTCAAATCAATTGATTCATCCAGCACGAACAACCGCGCAAAGTGGATATTTGAGAACTTGCCAAAGGGGATGACACTATTACACACGACGTTATCACTCATGGCCTTGAGCAATTGCTTGATGTCTTCCCCCTCTCCAGCCTTGATCTCGGTGATTATGGTTAGCCCTACCTGGTGTGTCATACCAAGCTCCTTCAAAAAGGTGGTGTAATGGCCGTGCCTCAGTTTGAATCGGCCTTCATGCTTCAGGGAAAGCCAGGGCAAAGTTTATCAACTTGTCTTCGTCCCAATACACTATGCCCAAATACAGGGCTGGAGCAACTTCGCGGATTTCATCTCTTATCCAGTGAGCAACAAGCGACGTTTTGGAGTAATCAATGACAATACATTCTCTCTCATCAAACCAGCTCTTGTCCTTGTAGACACTGGCGATGATTGCTTTGATCCCTGGCGGTAAGATTTTGTTGCATAATTCACCACTTTCTGGATCAAAGACTTTACCCTGCCAGGCAAAGATGTGAGCGAACTTTGCTACAATGTTGGTAAGTTCTGTGCCAGGGTCGATGATAACCGTGCCTTCCCCTTCTCCCCGGGGAATATTACCTGCCGGGCTATTGCGGAATAGTTCATCGAGCTGGGCTTGAGACATCTTCATCAGTTGAGCCACATCAAAAGCCATCGTATATTTCCTCGTTTTCATCAATCAACACAGCCTCGACAGGCTGCGTAGTTCAACATATCGAGACGAAAGGACCTTTGTGGAGAGTGAAACTGCATCTGGCCCTTCGATAATCTCTACACACAAGACGCGCAGAGACACCTTTTTTGGGGGATGAACATGGAATCCGAATAGGTACAAATTGGTAACAAAAATCTGTGAGCTTGTCAAACGGTGGGACCGAGTACACGGCTGATTTCCAGCGCCAGCTTGTCGGGGGCCTCCAGGCTCACGAAGTGACCCACACCAGGGAGGGGTCTCCATTCCACTTCGCAGCCCGCATCCTTGCCGCTCTTCAAGGCCACCTCGGCGGACAATGCACCGTCCTTCTCCCCCCAGACTAGCGTGACAGGAACGGTAATCGGCGTATCATAGATGGCTTCGAGCTGCGCGCGCTTTTTCGACATAAGCTGCGTGCGCACCATCTCGCGGTAGTAGTTGATGGGCCCACGCAGATCCTCGGGCTTCTGGAAGCGTGATACCAGTTCGTCCACAAGCGCCACGTTCATGGCTCCCTTTTGGCCCTCCCTCAGCGTAAAGGACAGCTTCAGCACCTTTCGGCCCAGCGCCGTCGTCAGAAAGAATTCGGGAAGCCACGGCACCTGGAAAAAGGGAACCCACGGGATGCGAAAGGTCTGGAAGTCCTCAAAGTGCAGTACGGCCCGCACAAGCGTCTTCGGATGCGTGCAATTGACGACGACAAGCTTGCGGATGAGATGCGAGTACCGATGTGCAAAGATCCACGCCAGCGCGCCACCCCAGTCATGCGAGACGAGCACCGGCCTGTCGATGCCAAGCGCCTCAATCAATGCCCTGATGTCGTCGGTGAGCGTGAGGACATCGTAGCCATCCCTCGGACGTGTTGTTCCGGGGTAGCCTCGAAGGTCTGGCGCATACACGTGGGCCTCGCTCAACCTTTCCATCACATGCCGCCAACTCATCCATCCTTCAGGGAATCCATGCAGACAGAGGATGGGCGGCGCATCCTCCCTTCCTGACAATGCCACATGAAAGGTGATACCGTTGGCCTGTACGCGCATATGCTCAATACTTGCAATCATGGGTCACCCCTTTTTAAGGTAGCATCCAGTGCATCTTCGAAGACCTCAACGGGTCGGGTCTTGTCTTTTTGCTCAGTATAGTATAACACATCAAATAATCGCGTCTCTATGCCCATTTTGCCTCTTTTCCAGTCTTCCCCTTCTCATTCACTTGACAAAAACTAAACAATTTGATACGGTGCTCCTACTTCACAAATCAATCATCGACGGGTTAGGTCGCATCGGAATAGAAATGAGGCTGGTTGCGCATGGCTCTCCTGGAAGAACTGACGCCCGGAGTCGTAGTCAAGGGTCTCCTCCCTGGCGCGAATGTAACGGTCATCAGTGTCAAACGGCACGGTTCTTATACCGTTGAACTTGTGTATAAAGAAGTGGGTGGTCGCCTCGGCAGCGAACTGCTCTATAGCGATACTATAGCGAACCTGGAAATTGCTGCCGCTGGCCTGCCGTGGAGTTTTGATGCCGAAGGCGCGCTTTTTCGTCTCACCTCTGAAGCGTACCGTATCCGCCTGGCCTACCTCTTCGACCCTCTTATCGCCGTGCATACCTCGCTGATTGAGCCGCTGCCACACCAGATCACCGCCGTCTATGAAACGATGCTGGGGAAACAGCCGCTGCGCTACCTGCTGGCCGACGATCCAGGCGCGGGCAAAACCATTATGACGGGTCTACTTATCAAGGAATTGATGATTCGCGGCGATCTACGTCGCTGCCTCATCATCTCTCCCGGCAACCTGGTAGAGCAGTGGCAGGATGAGCTAAGCCGTAGATTTCATATAGTCTTTGACATTCTCACCAATGATCGGCTTGAAGC
>DMFQ01000481.1:13361-15854 GCA_003450555.1 Ktedonobacter sp. | reverse complement strand
TGCGACAAGTGCGACAAACAGCGTTCTCATTTCTCTACACGTTTCTCCTCCTGTATCCTACACGCTTGGCTGAACGTATAAAAGTGGTTAGCTAAGAAAGAGGTGATGCTTAAGGGTATGCGGTCCTTACACACATCTTCAAAAGCTTGAGCAGGAGATCGATCATGGAGATTTCTCATCCTTTTCCGTTTACAATGACGCCGGATTGTCTTATACTCACGCCATGATCCCAACAAGACGAACACGCGTGGGAGAATGTGAAGATACGTCTTCATGATATTCTCGTGAAGTCAAAAAGAAAGATCTCTTCTAGACACAAGGAGAAGTAGCTATGCAAAGCGAGATACACTCGGCAACTCCGCAGCCACATCATCGGCGACGCGTCCTCTTCAACTACCACCCTCATCCGTATCAGCCTCTGAATGTCAATAAGGTCTTTGAAGCTGAGAAAGCCGCGGCCAGCTTCAACAAGCGCGTAGCAATTAACATGACAAAATTGTTTTCGGCCATGCCAACTTTCTGGCTCATTGTGGCCTGGATCGTCCTATGGATAGCGGCAAATGCCACGATTGCTCACTTCGACCCTTTGCCGTGGCCGCTTCTCCTCTGCCTCGCGTCCGTCCCACAATTGCCTCTTATGATCGTGATTATGGTCGGGCAAGGGCTGTTAGGACGACAACAGGAGTTACAGTCGGAAGCACAGTTTCAGACTACCGAGAAGTCATATCACGATATCGAACAGATCATGGCCCATCTTTCTGCACAAGACGACGAAATCTTGCGGCAGACCCATATGATTGAGCATTTGCTCCTTGCTGCTGGCATATCTCCCGAGGAAGTGGCCCCCATCAACAATCCTATAAGCAATGGAGCTACATTCACAGACGTTACCGCAAAACAGTAGTCGCTTTGAACGGAATATCAGCGTAAAAGCCTGGTAATCTTACGGTCCGCCAACACAGACTTCATGTCAGGCGGATGGTTCTTTGAGCAGATGCACTATGGTGCCCTTAGCTGTTGACTCATCGTATGTACGATCCGGTTTGATCTGCTGCAATTCTGCTGCCTGCTCTGGAGTGACGATGGTGTCAAAAGGCCGCAATTCCCGCCAGACCCGATAGGCTGCATCGGGTTTCTGATGACGATAAACAAATCGGCACTCGATTTTTGCCTCTTGTGCCAGGTAGTTGGCTCTGCCGAGATCCTTCCTGGCCTGCTCATCATTCAGGTGTGGTTCGATCATCTTGAACAGCTCTGGTTTCCGTTCGGAGGAGAGTTTTCCCAGATACAAGAACACAACCGGTTTCTTGTCGGAATTGTTAATTGCAGTCTCTAAGATGGCTTCGTTATCTGAGTTGTCGGCGGAGAGCACTGCTAACACCTCGCCGGGGAAGCTCTTCTCAACTCCCGTTGTCACGACAGGCGCGTGTCCTCTTTTCTTGTGGAGCATGTAATTGGTGTAGGCTATAGCCATCCCGAGCACTGCCACAGATCCTCCAAAAGCAGTTGCTAATGGCTTAGCAATGAGATTAGTAGTCCATGCAGTAACGACGAGGAGCGTGGTGAATATTCCCAGGTAGAAATTGAAGCTTGAGCGCGTCCAACGTCCCTCTGGCTCTGGCCGTTCTGCAGGATTGGCCTCCTCCTCGTGCCCCTGTTCTCCTGTCACTTGTCCATCCAGTTGTTCGTGTGTTGGTGGCTTCAGTCCCTGTATACTCCCATCCTCTGTGTGTTCTGGCTTCGCCGACGAGGATACCTTCTCGGGAGAAATAGAGTTATTAGTGGCTCTAGATTGCGATGCCTGGTTTTTCCTGGCCTTGCGCTGGCGGTACCGTACAATGTCCATGCCCAGGCATGTCAGCGTGAAGGCTCCCAACAGGCCGAAGGCATACATGTCCCCGAGAATATTGATATTACCTTTTACAAGTACGAGCACCAGCATGGGAATGATTGTCGCGAGCGCGATAGAGTAGTGCGGCGTGCCACGTAGTTTGTTGCGCTGCAAGATAAACTGGGGAAAAAACTCCATGCGCGAGAGTGCGAGAAACACGTGGTAGGAGCCAATAATGGCGGTATTGCTGGCAAACACGAGCAATGCGCTTGCGCTGATGGCAACTTCCGTCTGCAACACGATGCCTCCCCAACGACCGCCGAGCAGCGAAATAATCTGGCTCGAAAGCACCGGATCGGCTGCTGCTCGCGGGAGTAAGAGGGTGGAAAGTATTGTCAAGAGCGGGCTTGTCAGGCCCACTGTCAAGATGACGAGGAAGAGCGCGATCTTTCCGACGAGCCTGCGCGGAAGCTTCATGACGGGCGAGAGTTGCGAGATACTCTCTAATCCTGAAAAGGCCAGAAATGATCCGGCAAAGCCCACAAGCAGAGTGACAGGTGTCAGAGCATGCCCGAGAGGCAACTGATCGCCGCTGTAAGAAAGTAATCGACGAGAATAAACATGCCGCCCAACGCGCCAAACCAGTGGTTGAGCGCTTTTGC
>DMFQ01000481.1:0-13205 GCA_003450555.1 Ktedonobacter sp. | reverse complement strand
CCGGGAACATAGTAAATGGAGGTGCCAATATCAGCGAAGACGACGGCCCAACAGAGGAAAGGGCCAAGTTGCTGCTGCTTGCCCTCCTCATGTTTACTGCCTTGTGCAGGGCTGGCTGTGCCTTTTGTGCCTTCTGTCGCCTGCGCTGTAGAATCGTGCTGCATGCTTACACCCGCCTTCCTTCGTGGTTGCTCCTGGTGTTGTCTCTCAAGCATTGGAGGATTGGAGAACATGTTTCCCCTTCTCCTCATGTAACACGGATGAGGTGACAACATAGCTTCTTTCAGGAACAGGGAAATGAAATGGGAGGCAGTCTCGCTTGAGAAAGATGAAGGAAGTCCAGGGTTTATCTGCTTTCCTACTAGTCTCTGTTTCGCGGCACGAGATAAATGTCGATGTCTGTACTCAGGCGCAGCAAGCGATTAATGGTTGAACCACGGAGCACCTCTTCCCATCGACGTCGCGCTGGTTGACCCAACACAATATGCGTGATCTGATGCTCGCGCGCCACTTCCACCAGCCTTCGCGCAATATCAGAACTGCTGGTGCGAATCACCTCGGCACCCAGATCCTCCGCGAAGACCGCGTGCTCGTCCACTTGCCGCTTCGCCGCTTCCCCCAGCTTCTGTGCATCTCGTCCATACTTGAGGAATCCGATGAGCTTGCTCATGAAGGCGATATAGCCCTCGGGCTGAATGTAAATCGCAATCAGATCAGCATGGAGACCGTGGGCCAGTCGCCATGCGTCACGCAGGACTTGCCGCGTGTGAGGTCGGTGATCGAAGCCCACCAGCACGCGTTCACTGGCTGGCCACAACTGGCTGATGCCATGATCCGTCATGTACTGCTCCAGCTGCGCTTCTGTTTTCTCCGCCGTGCGCCGCAGCGCCAGTTCCCGCAGCGCCGTCAAATTTCCCTCTCGAAAGAAATTGTTCAGGGCTGCTTCGATGCGCTCAGGAGGATAGATATTGCCATGTTTCATGCGCTGGCGCAGCGCGTGTGGAGAGATATCGATCAGTTCTACCTCGTCGGCTTGATCGAGAATCCGGTCGGGTAGCGTTTCACGTACGCGTACTCCGGTGATACTTGCCACCAGGTCGTTCAAGCTCTCCAGGTGTTGGATATTGAGCGTGGTTACCACGTCGATGCCAGCATCCAGCATCTCTTGCACATCTTGATAGCGTTTAACGTGCTTTGAGCCTGGCGCATTGGTATGCGCCAGTTCGTCTACCAGCACGACTTTAGGGTGACGTGCGATGATCGCCTCGGTATCCATCTCCTCCAAGGTCACGCCGCGATAGGTTACTTTCTTGCGTGGGGTGATCTCTAAATCTCCTATTTGTGCCGCTGTTTGGGGGCGTTTGTGCGTCTCTACGTAGCCTATCACCACGTCGGTGCCACGGCTCTCGCGTCTGTGTCCCTCGTTCAACATAGTATACGTCTTCCCAGAACCGGCCACAGCGCCAAGATAGACACGCAGCCGCCCATGCCTGCGCGCGTGGCCATCCTGGCCTACAGAAGGCGACGGAGAAGATACAGCAGGTTCCAGGTCGCTATCCCGTAAATTGTAGCGCTTGAGTAGCTCTTCTGGATCGGCTCGCCCCTCTTCACGCTGAGACTTCTCTGGCGGTTGTTGCGTCATCACATCCCTACCTACTTCAGGGTATCAAGTGACAGGTTCAAATCAAGCACATTCACATAGGGCTCGCCAAAGATCCCCAGGAAGCGTCCCTGGACATGGTTCATGATGAGTTGTCTAACTGCATCCTTGCTGAGTCCACGTTCGCTGGCAATGCGAGGCACCTGGTAGAGGGCCGCAGCAACCGAGATATCCGGGTCCAGCCCGGAACCAGAGGCAGTGACCAGGTCTACCGGTACCGGACCAGTAGGCGCGTTGGGATTCTCCTTCCTTAGTTGGGTAATTCGCTGCTGCACGGTCTGGATTAGGGCTGCACTGGTCGGCCCCAGATTCGATGCGCTTGAGTTGTCCGCTGAGTATGGCGCAGGAGACCCCGTCGCCGCACTCAAAGTCGCCGAAGGTCGGCCGTGGAAGTAGCGCGGCGAGGTCCAATACTGGCCAATCAGGTCGGAACCAATCACTTTTCCATTGACGGTATGCAAACTGCCGTTAGCCTGGTACGGGAAGATGAGTTGGGCCAGTGCTGTGACAATGCCAGGATAGATCAGGCCAGTGAGAACTGTCAAGAGCACGGTCAGCACGATTGCGGGACGAATGTACTTGTTCATAAACGTGTTCATTACTTGTTTCCTTTTTTCATCACTGGGTGGGAGGTGCCATCACTTGAGCATCGCGCCTCCTGGTGACGCCTACCCCCGGTTTCTTTTCCTTCCTCACAACGTCAAATGCAGTATCTGTAGTACCAGGTCGATAGCTTTAATGCCGAAGAACGGGATGATAATGCCACCAATGCCGTAAATCAGCAGGTTCCGGCGCAGCAAGGGCCCCGCTCCAATTGGACGATACTTGACTCCTCGCAGCGCCAGTGGAATCAGCGCGATGATGATCAGCGCGTTGAAAATCACAGCGGATAAGACAGCGCTGTGCGGCGTTGCCAATTGCATGACATTAAGGGCATTGAGCTGTGGGTACGTCACTGCGAAGGCTGCAGGGATGATCGCGAAGTATTTGGCGACGTCATTGGCGATGCTAAAGGTCGTCAGCGCCCCGCGCGTGATCAGAAGCTGCTTGCCCACTTCCACAACTTCGATCAACTTGGTCGGGTTGGAGTCGAGGTCGACCATGTTCGCTGCCTCTTTGGCCGCCTGCGTGCCCGTGTTCATCGCGACGCCGACATCCGCCTGGGCGAGGGCGGGTGCATCGTTGGTGCCATCACCAGTCATCGCTACCATGCGCCCGCCGGTCTGCTGCTCTTTAATCAGCTTCATCTTGGTCTCCGGCGTCGCCTGCGCCAGGAAGTCATCCACTCCAGCTTCCTTGGCAATGGCTGCGGCCGTGAGCGGGTTATCGCCGGTGATCATGATCGTGCGAATGCCCATGCTCCGCATCTCGTCAAAGCGCGCGCGCATGCCTCCCTTGACGATGTCCTTTAGCTCGATCACCCCCAATACCCGTGCCTTCTCTCCTATGCCATTGGAGTGTGCCTCTGTCTCTGCGACCACCAGCGGCGTGCTTCCTGCGCTGGCGATACTATTCACAATGCCATTCAGTTCGTCACTGTTCGCTCCACCATGCTCCGCAACATAGGTTGCGATCGAATCCCCGGCTCCTTTTCGGATCGTACTGCCATTCAGGTCCACTCCGCTCATGCGTGTCGTGGCCGAGAAGGGGATGAAGGTCGTCGATGGATCCACTTCATCCGCGAAGCCGTAGCGCTCCTTCGCCAATGCTACAATCGAGCGCCCCTCCGGAGTCTCGTCAGCGAGGCTGGAGAGCATAGCCGCCTGGGCGACTTCTCGTTCGCCTACGCCGCGTAGCGACACAAAGCGCGTCGCCTGGCGATTGCCAAGCGTGATCGTGCCCGTCTTGTCCAGCAGCAGCACATCGACGTCCCCGGCCGCCTCGACCGCTCGCCCACTCATTGCCAGCACGTTACGCTGCACCATGCGGTCCATCCCCGCGATGCCAATGGATGAGAGCAATCCGCCAATCGTCGTCGGAATCAGGCAAACCAGTAGCGCAATCAGGGTCGTGACTGTGACCGGTCCATGCGAGTAGATGGCAAACGGTTCGAGGGAGGCCACTACCAGCACAAAGATGATTGTCAGGCTGGCGATCAGGATGTTCAGGGCAATCTCATTGGGCGTCTTCTGCCGTTTTGCTCCCTCGACCAGGGCTATCATACGATCTAGGAAGGTCTCGCCGGGGTTAGCGCTGATCTGCACTACGATCCAGTCCGAAAGCACGCGCGTGCCACCAGTGACTGCACTGCGGTCACCGCCGCTCTCGCGAATGACGGGCGCGGACTCTCCAGTGATGGCCGACTCGTCTACCGAGGCCACTCCCTCCATCACATCCCCGTCACCAGGAATTACGTCCCCAGCCTCCACCAGTACCAGATCGCCCTTGCGCAGTTCCGGTGCCGCTACTTCTTGTACGGTCCCGGAACGGTCGCGGCTTGTCAGGCGTCTTGCCATCGTGGTGGAGCGGGCCTTGCGCAGCGTATCAGCCTGCGCCTTGCCGCGTCCCTCTGCCATCGCCTCGGCGAAGTTGGCGAAGACAATAGTGAACCACAACCAGATGGCCACTGCCAATACGAAGATCGTCTCGCCTGTAAGCTGGTCACGCGTGAAGGCTGCGTTAGGTGTTGCAAACAGCAGCCGAACGAACTCGATGGTGGTAATCACACTGCCAATCTCGACCACGAACATCACCGGGTTCTTGATCTGCACGCGCGGGTCCAGCTTCTTGAAGGAGTCCGGGATCGCTCGGCGAATAATAGTAGGGTCGAAGATGGAGAGGTCCCCTTTGCGGCGCGTTTTCCATTGCTTGACTTCTAAAGCATCAGACTTCGTCTCGGTTTGCATGTTAGAAGGTCCTCCCTGCCTGCATCAACAAGTGCTCAACAATCGGTCCCAGGGCGTACGCAGGAAAGTAGGTCAGTGCGCCCACGATCAAGATCACGCCGATCAGCAGGCCCACAAACAGCGGTCCCGTGGTGGGGAAGGTGCCCAGGCCAGCTGGCACGACCCGCTTCTTGACCAGCGAGCCACCGAAGGCCAGGATGGGGATGAGGAAGGCGAAACGTCCGATCAGCATGGCGAAACCCAGCGTCCAGTTGTAAAAGGGCGTGTTGCCACTCAGCCCGGCGAAGGCGGAGCCGTTGTTTCCGTTGGCCGAGGTGTAGGCGTACAGAATCTCCGAGAGCCCATGCGGTCCCGCGTTGGTGAGCTGGCTGACTCCAAACGGTACCACACTGGCCACCGCGGAAAAGCCGAGGATTGAGGCGGGTAGGATCAGCAGTGCGAGAGCCGCCATCATGATTTCCTTGCGCTCAATCTTCTTGCCCAGGTACTCTGGCGTGCGCCCCACCATCAGGCCAGCGATAAAGACAGCGATGATAGCGAACATCAACATACCGTAAAGCCCGGAACCAGTCCCCCCGAAGACGATCTCACCGAGCGCGATGTTGGTGAGCGGAACCAACCCGCCCAGCGGCGTGTAACTGTCATGGAAGCTGTTGACGCAGCCGCAGGAAGTGTCCGTCGTGATTGTAGCGAAGAGGCCAGAGTCTGTGATGCCGAAGCGCACCTCCTTACCCTCCATGTTGCCTCCTGCCTGTGTGTCGCTCAAGTGCTGGTTCGCTCCGACTTTGGCCAACAGAGGATTACCGCTCTGCTCGGCGGGGATGATCACCGCCAGTCCGATGATTAAGAGGACGGCGGAAGCGGCCCACAGTACCCAGCCCTGACGGGTATTGCCCACCATCTTGCCAAACATGTAGAACAGGCCTGCCGGAATGGTGAGGATGGTGAGCATGATTATCAAGTTGGTGAAAGCGTTGGGGTTCTCAAAGGGATGAGCCGAGTTGGCGTTGAAGAAGCCACCGCCGTTCGTGCCCAGATTTTTGATAATCTCCATTGAGGCGACCGGCCCCTGCGCGATCAGCTGCGTCTGCCCATCTAGGGT
Source organism: Ktedonobacter sp. (assembly GCA_003450555.1). Lineage (GTDB taxonomy): Bacteria > Chloroflexota > Ktedonobacteria > Ktedonobacterales > Ktedonobacteraceae > UBA11361. The sequence continues at coordinate 7,597 of DMFQ01000481.1, read as the reverse complement.
GTGTACCACCGTATACGGGTTGAAATTTTGAATCATCCCTTGCGAGACGTAGACGAGCGCGCCCATGATAGAGATGGGTAACAAGATGTAGAGAATAGCGCGGGTCAGGTCCACCCAGAAGTTACCGAGTGTCTGAGCGCTGCGGCGTGCCAGCCCTCGCGTCAGCGCCACCGCCAGCACGATGCCCGTAGCGGCGGAGACGAACTGGTGAAAGACCAGTCCCATCATCTGGGTCAGGTAGCTCATGGTCTGCTCACCGGTGTAGTTCTGCCAGTTGGTGTTGGTGGTGAAACTGGCGGCAGTGTTAAAGGCCAGACGTTCCTCGACTGGGCCGAAGTTCTGTGGGTTGAAGAGCGGACCGTGCCACTGCTGAGTGCGCTCGATGACATATAAAAGCAGCATGCCAGCTACACTGAAGACCAGCATGGCGATGACGTAGCCCGTCCACTTTTGCTCTTCCTCGGGGTTGATACCGCTGAGGCGATAAAACAGCCGTTCGATGGGGACGAACACTGGCGAGAGCCAGGTATGGTTCCCCCCAAAGACCCTGGTCAGGTACAGGCCCATCGGCTTGGTAATTAACAGCACCAGGACCAGAAAGATCAGCACCTGCAGAACACTATTGAGTGATACAGGCATAGGTATTTCCTCACTTCATAAAATTCAATGGATTACAGAATATATAAGACAATAAAACACACCTAAAATTTCTCTGGCGCCAGCAGCGCAATCACCAGGTAGACAATGATCGCCAGGGTCACGATACCAAGCAGGATGTACTCGATAGGAGTATTCATACATAGCCCCCCTTACAATCGATCACAGGCTCGTGTGAAGCCAATGAGAACGATAAACGATGCCATTGTGATTACAACAATGAGCAGATCAAGCATTCAATTCCTCCTTTGTCATATCCATGTGCCATAAGCCTGTCGAGCCTGTCGGCACTCCTACAGCGGCTTCCGCTGCAAAGCGCAGGAGGGCCTCCATGGGAAATGGTTTCGGCAGGTATGCCAGTGGATGAAATTCCGCGAGTCGCCCCGGACTTACCCTTACAGCCGAGAGCACAACTACTGGGAGTGTAGCGGCACCTTCCTCTTTTTTCTGTGGGCGAAGGTATCCTTCGTGTTGCGCAACGCGGAGCACATCCCATCCTGTCTGATCAGGCAGGTTGATATCCAGGATGATAAGATCAAACTTTTCAGAACGCAGGTGCGTAAGCGCGCTCTGACCATCCATCGCCACGCTCACCTCATGATCTCGTGCGCGCAAGTTTCGCCCAATAACGTCACACAGTACGGCATCGTCTTCGACAAGCAGGATACGTGCACCAGGCATGCCTGAAGCTCCTTTCAGTCGATTGTTCCTATCTTGACCGGCGTTTTAGCTACGCTTTCAGGATACTCTTGTCCATGGTAGACTTCGTCCTTCCGCTTTCCTCGTGACCACAGCGAGAGCGTTTTCCCCAGTAGATGTCTCACGCTTCCTCTGTTGTTCGGTTCCAGGCGAACCATGAAGATTTGTGCAGTTTCCCCTTCGAGAAGCTGTTTGATCTCACGAGCGTCCAGCAACACGCCTTTCTGACCGGTGACAAACACCAGGATGCTATCACAATGTAGTTCCCATGTGAGCGTCGCGATACTCTGGCGTATATTACTGGTAAACACTTCATAGCGTTCAACAGGCACCTGGTACCTGGCTGCCTTCTGTTGGACGGCCTCAAGAAAGTCTTTCGACTGTTGAATATGCTCAAGTCGCGCGCCCCCCGTTCTTCGCCCTTTTGGGACGCTGACCACTGTAAGAGGGACAAGCGTTGCATTCCGACTCTTAGCGAGCCGTATCGCGTGTTCAATTGCGCAAAGATCTACCCCATGCGTAAAGGGCAGGAGCATACGGACTGTATTCATGATCTCCTCCATAGCAAAAGAATCGTTGTAGCGTGAGAGCCACTCTTTCCCTTCGTTTTCAGTGTAGCGCACAATCGCTAAATAGGGGCTACGGAGAACAGGCAACACCCTCAAGATGTTGTCATGATTTCTGAGATGGTACGCTCATGCAGTTCTCCATCCTCGTTGAAACGGTATCCAACTCCCGGGATGGTGAGTATAAAGCGAGGACGCTCTGGCACTGCTTCAATTTTTCGGCGTAATTGCCCGACATAGACATGGAGGCTGTGAGCCTTGGCGTGAGCGCTGCTCCCCCACACTTGATCAAGCAACATCTGCCGCGTTAAAATCTTGCCCCGTTGCGTGATCAAGACTTTGAGCAGATCGAACTCGGTCGGCGTCAACGAGACTTCCTGCCCGTTGACCGTGACTCGTCGCAGTGCGAAGTCAACGTACAACGGGCCAGCACGAAAGTCTGGTTCCGTTGCAGCGTTTGCTACATGGCGCAAGGCGACGCGGATACGAGCCAGCACTTCATCTATCCCAAAAGGTTTGGAAACGTAGTCGTCAGCCCCCAGGTCGAGTGCGATCACCTTGTCACGTTCAGTATCTTTCACAGAGAGCACAATGATCGGCACATTCGATTCCGCTCGCACTCGTCGACACACCTCCAGTCCACTCATATCCGGTAGCCTGAGATCGAGCAGCAGGAGATCAGGTCGGTGCTGTGCCATTGCCTCGATGGCCTCGTGACCGCTTCCCGCTGTGAACACCCGGTACCCGTGGGCCGCGAGACTGCGCTGCAAGATGCGCACAATCTCCCGTTCGTCATCAACCACCAGAATGCGCGCCCCACCTCTACTCATACCAGTATGCCTTCTTTCTTGCCAACCGGGAGCGCCACCTGGAAGATCGCTCCTCCACCCTCCCGATTTTCCGCCCAGATCCGTCCACCATGTGCCTCAACCAATCCCTTACACACGGCCAGTCCCAGCCCTGAGCCTGTATGGTATCCCGGGTAGCCAGCGTTATGCTGCTTCAGGTGGACGCGGTAGAACTTGTCGAACACGCGCTCCAGATCGCTGGAAGGTATGCCTGGGCCGCGATCAGCTACGCTGATAACGATTTGGGCCCCTTCGCGATGGACGCTGATATCGATCGGCGACTCCGGTGGTGTGTAGAGGAACGCGTTCTCTATGAGATTGGTCAAAACTTGATCCATCTGCACGTAGTCCAGTTCGACCTGTGGTAAATTGCCCGGCAGGTGCATATTCACGACGCGCCCTTGCAGAGTTGGTTGCATGTGTTCCAGCACCTCATGAAGGAGCGCATTCAGGGGATACCACTCTTTCTCAGGTTTGAGCGCCCCTCCTTCAATGCGTGACATATCGAGCAAGTTGCCCACCAGGCGATTGAGGCGGTCGGCCTCACGTTCAATGCTAAGGGCGAAACTGCGCCGAGCCTCATCATCCCACTGGACGTCCTCCTGGAGCAGGGAACTGGCGGCTGCCTTAATCGAGGAGAGGGGCGTACGCAAATCGTGCGAGACTGAGGAGAGGAGTGCCACGCGCAGAGCATCCGTGCGTTGCAATACCTCCATATGGACGCTTTCACGGCGTAAACGCGCGCGCTCGATCACGGACGCCGCTTGATCGAGAAAAGTCCAAAAAAACGTCGTTCGTGGATCTGGTCGTTCGCGTTCCACCTCCCAGTTGCTTTCTTTGTCGAACTGTTGTGGATCATGCAGGATACGCAAGCGGAGCACCCCCACCACCTGTTGTCCCATTTTGAGCGGGAGCATGCGGATGGTGCGACGTGGGGATCGTCCAGCTACCGAACTGTGCACAATGACGCGTAGCACGGAAGGGATAGACTTCTGGGAAGTGAGAGCGGGATCATCATAGAGGCCCATTGTCTGGCCATGTTCCATTACCCATGCCGCCGTGGATTGCTCATCGGACGAAAGTGCCTGCTGCTCCATCGGTTGACGCGTGCACGCCTGAACCGTGAGGCGTCCCTTCCCATCGGGCAGAAGAAGGGCGCTGTCCTGCACGCCCCAGGGAGCAAACACTTCGACCACCCCGTGTGCGATAATGCTCAGTTGGTGCTCAAGATCGTCCTCTCGGTTTGTCACATGCACCAGTTCGAAGAGGATGCGCGTTTCGCGCTCCCGGCGGGCCGCTTGCTCTGCCCGCTCGCGTAGCGCTGAGGCCAATTGACCGGTCAGAATTGCTGTCGCCAGAAAAACAAAAAGCGCGAGCCATTCTTCCACGCGGTTGATCGTAAACAGGTACAACGGAGGGACGAGGAAAAAATCAAAGGCGAGAAAGGCCACGACAGAAGCAAGGACAGCGGAGTAGCGCCCACGAGTACTTGCCAGCGTCAGAACCACCAGCAGATAGATGACCGAGATATTTGGGATGCGTGGGTAGAGGTGCAACGCGTCAATGATGCCGGTGACCACAAGTGCCCCTGCAATCGACAGGGTACTATCGATGAGGTACCGCCTCCACCGCGGCCCTTCTCTTGCCTCGATTGGTGGGAAATGTGTAACCGATGCCATGATCTCACTCCAGGCGCGACATAAGCAGAAAAGTCAGTAAGGTAGGGTGTATTTAGAGCCTGACTGTGCAGTTATAGCCCACATACCAGGTCTTTCCTCACCCTTCTACTATAACCCGAAGCATATCAATGGATGCTCAAGAGAGTGCCTGGACATCTCAAAATGTGTTCAAGATTTTGTGTGGTTCATGCCTCTCATCACGAGGAAGGGTCCACTAACCTACCAGCATCTGGCAACTATGAGGTAAACGTTAAACGTATACCAGAGGAACCAAAGTTATGCCATTTTATCCTTCGACTGGCGACGCAGGTGCTGTGGAATATCCGTGACGACGATGCCCGGTCGAGCAAGCAGCGCGGTTTTCAACTGGAACGCCGTCTGATTATGCAAGAGATATTCCCACCAATGGGCAACCACAAATTCGGGCAGAATCACGGTCAAGGTCTCCTCAGCATGCATTTCATGCACTGTATCAATATAGGCGAGGAGCGGGCGCGCAAGGGACCGATATGGTGACTCAATCACGACCAGGTGCGTCTCTTCCTCTTTTGTAAGATACGTTTGCAAACGCTCCCACTTGGCACGCACCTTCTCAACATCTTGCGCTTCAATAGCCACGTGCGCCGCAGTCACATGTGGGGAGATCGAACGTGCGTAGGCCAGACTCTGAACCGAAGCACGGTCCAACTCTGCAATCGGAACGATGAAGCGATGACGAATATTGATTGGACGGATGGGCATGTCGCCGGATTGCTGAGGCGGCACAAAATCGGTCACCACAATGTTTGGTCGTAAGAACAGCGCGATCTTTAAGCGCAGAACGATAAGGTTTCTGAACAGTCGTTTCAAGAGGGAGGGTTCAGCAATCTCATGCAGGACGACCGTCAGCGTATCGCCAGGATACTGCTGCTCCAAAGCATCGATGTAATCGAGTACGGAGCGCGGGAACGAACGACGCGCTGGCTCCACGACCTCAAGTTGAGACTGCTCGTTTTCAGAGAGGCTCTGCTGCCACTCCTGCCAGGTGCGAGCCAGGGCGTCGGTCTCCTTGCAATCGATTGCCACATGGATAGCCGTGACGTGGGATGAGATCGAACGGGCATAGGCCAAACTCTGTTTGGCAGCAACATTCAGTTCAGTAATCGGCACAATGAGACGGTGCTGGATATCCTTCGGATGGATAGGAATCTCGGTAGTGCGTTCGCGCTCAACGCGCTGGTAGTGCAGGCTGATAGCAAGAAACATCGCGACGAGCAGCGGGATAAGCACCACGACAATCCAGGCACCCTCAAGGAATTTGGTGGAGGCGATCACCACCGCCACCAGCAGAGTAGTCGCTGCCCCTAAGCCATTGATGGCAAGGCTGCGCTGCCACCCTTTGTGTTCACTGCGCAGACGCCACCAGTGGCGCACCATCCCACTCTGTGAGAGGGTAAACGACAGGAAAACACCGACAGCATACAGGTTGATGAGTGATGTCGTATCGCCTTTGAAGACGACGAGCAACAGGCTGGCAAGGACGGCCAGGAACACGATGCCAATCGAGAATGCCAGGCGATCCCCTCTGAAGGCGAACTGGTGCGGCAGGAAATGATCGCGCGCCAGCAGTGAAGCCAGGCGAGGAAAGTCGGAATAGCTGGTATTGGCGGCCAGCGTGAGGATGAGCAGCGTGGCGAGCTGGAACACCGGATACATGAAGAACAATGGCCCGCTAAACACCTGCTGGGCGATCTGCCCAATGACCGTCGGATTACCCGCTGCATTCGCCTCGACATGATAGGAGGTCGCCAGGAGCGTGATGCCTATGAAGAGGGTTCCAAGAATCACTGCCATCCACGTCAGGGTGGCTGCTGCATTGCGCGCCTCTGGCTTCTTAAAGGCAGGTACCCCATTCGAGATAGCTTCGACACCTGTCATCGCGGAACAGCCGGCCGCAAACGATTTGAGAATCAGAAAGATGGAGAGTGGTTCAGTAGCGGCAACATATTGGAAGTGGCCGATAATGGGATGGTACTCGAGGAAGAAGGATTTGATGCCGCCCACGACGATGAGCAACAGGGCACTGCCGATGAAAATGTAGGTGGGGATGGCAAAGATCGAGCCCGACTCGCGCACCCCACGCAAATTGACGACCATGATGAGCAGCACCAGTGCCACATCAATCGTTACCACGTCGAACGTGGGCGATAGGACCGGAAAGAGGGTCGCGAGGGCCTGCACGCCAGCGGCCACGCTGACCGAAACGGTGAGCACGTAATCGATCATGAGCGAGGCGGCGGCAAGCAGCCCTGGCAGCGTTCCCAGGTTATCCTTCGCCACAATATAGGAGCCCCCACCGTTGGGGTAGGCTGGAATCGTCTGGCGGTAGGAAAGAGCCACAATGCTGAGCAGCCCCACGATGGCAAAGCAGATCGGTAAGGTAAGCCCCAAGTTCCCCGATCCGGCAGCGATCAAGGTGGCCAAAATGGCCTCGGTCGCATAAGCGACCGAGGAGATAGCATCGGATGAGAGGACGGCCAGGGCTTTGAATTTAGTCAACCGCTCGTGCTCCGCTCGGGCGGTGGGGATGGGTGCTCCAATGAGCAGGCGCTTGATTTGCCCGAAAACACCTTGTGGCGCCTGTGTGACTTCAGTCGCTTCGAGCACTCCGTAGCTGATACGCCGCAAGGTGGGATTCTTTGGGCGTACGAAGCGCACTCGTACATTGCCTGGCAAACTGCCCTGGCGCACCTCGGGACGAACGAGCAGGGAAGGATCGTCCTCATCCATGATAAGTGGATAGTCTTTGTCAGTCATAGCATGTATTACTTTCCCTTCCATGGGTAGGACTTGCACCTGCCCATGGAATACAGGCAGGACAAGCCCTGCCTGTACATTTATTGGTACACTTTTCTCACCTCTTTAAGGTAGCTCAAGGGAGGTCAATGGACACTAAAGAAAATGGGGAGAAAGCTAAAAATTTGCTCAAGATTGATTAGCGTCCCATCAAGCGGCGGTCGTTACAGAGGAGAATCATCAACACCAGCACGAGTGGCAGGAGCATACCGCCCACCACATTGAGTAGGTTGAGCACAAAGGGTTAGCTGGGACGAAGAGGATCGAACCCGCTTACTCTTCTTGAGGACGCTGCTTGCTGTTTGTCGCAGTT
>DMFQ01000483.1 GCA_003450555.1 Ktedonobacter sp. | reverse complement strand
ACTATGTCAAGAGTAACAAAAGTAACAAGAGTAACAGGTGTATCATGTACCTCTTTGATGGTTTGGTCTTCAAGCGTCACACTGTGTCAAGAGTATCAGGTGTGTCATGTGTATCATTGTAGCATAGCTGAAAAGAGGGAAGAATTAAATGCTGAGGGATGCCGTTCTTGATGTAGCCACGAACGGCATCCTTTGTTTTATGGGTGGAGAGCATACCTCAAGCGTGCCAACGTTGCATATGCTCCGCGTGTGTTTGCAGATATGCTCCCTCTGCGAAAAAGCGGTCGTAAAACTCCAACTCGAGGTGGTGTGCCTGGGCGTAGATACGAAGAAGGATTGTGGGGAAGCGAGCGGGAAAACGCCCATAGGTAGTGTAAATGTACTGTGCCATCTCGCCGATACAATCAATCTGCGCCTGTGAGTAAGGGAGGGCCGTTGCTTTGATTGCTTCGCTCTGCTGGAAAGGCCCACCAGTTGCGGGATCATACGTACCGCCAACGCCAAATTTTCGTGCTGCTAACGTACGGGCAGCCTCGTACATGTCCGTTACATAGGGAGGGCAGAGTGACTCGTAGATACCATCAAGCCCAATAGGATTTGGCATCACCCAGTCCTCGCGGTTGGTAAAGCGGAAACCGAGGCCACCAATTCCCTCGTTGGCAAAGGCTCCCAGGACGCTGTAGGGGAAAATGCCGCTGTACATCCAGCCGCCAAGCCCGATAGCCTGCATCATCAGCACGATATTCTGGCAGATTAAAGAAAGCTCCATAGCAGTTGTTGAGTAGGCGGCCTGCTCGATATGCGAGAGCGCAAAGCGCATCTGTGGCGTATCGTTGATGATGCCGGTACGGATAAAAGGTTGCAACTTACCACCCAGGCATCCACTGTAGTCGTCGTAGAGAGTATAGCCGTTGGAGACGTACATGGCCAACAGGGCTAGTAACTGCTGTCCCACATCGCCCATTGGCATGAATAGCGTTGAGCCAGGACGGTTACTATTCCAGAGATTGTGCTCGTCATAATGGGGTGGTTCCACTGGCAAAGAGAGCCGTTGCTTACTCAACTGGACGGTTGCGGCCCGCGAGACACCTATAATACGCGTAACATCGTCGCTATCCTCAAATTCGCGCAGTTTTTCTGGAGTCAGGTCCCTTGTGCGCGTGATATAAACACCCGAGTCATCCGTAAAAAATAATTCTGAGGTTCCAATTGAGGCAGCCGAAGGAACGGTACGGCCCGTCAGACGTAAACTATAGTTGCTCAAGTGCTCACTTTGATTGGTGGTAAAGGGAATGCCGAAGTTCCAGCCAGTCACGCCTGTTGCCGCGCTCACCAGCAGCGCTCGTTCGAGATCGCAGAGTGGCAGCGGCTCATGTTGCGAGGTATAGGCTAGCGGCCCAGTGGGTATAGACATACCAAACCCGAAGCGCCGCGAACGCCGTCCAAAGATGCCGCTTACCAGTGGGAAGTTAAGAACCTGTTGCAGGCGCGGATCGGTTGGCTGTGCAATGTTGCCCATGATAGCCTCCACATGGCATTTTATGATAGTAGCTCATCAGTTGCATGACGAGGTGCCAATTCCACAAAAACCCGCGATACTCCAACCAATTGAGATTTTTGTCCCACTCGCTTGTTCCCGCAAGTAGTTGTAGAGTCGCTGCGCGTGAGATGTATCTCTCCATCCTGGCTCAGCCTTTGCGAAGGGACTGCGAGCCGTGCGCTCCCCCCCAACCCCATCTCCAGCGGTAAGCGAATCGACAATCAAGCGGTGAGCACCGCTCTGGAGCAGCCGCTGCCCGAACTCCTCGATTCCTGTATAGGGGAGACATGGGCTAACTGTGATCTGAGCTTGAATACCGCAGGCACGAGCATCTCGCACCAGTTCCCAGCGTTTCTCTAATGGTGGTCCGCCCTTGAGGCGCTTGAGATAAGTTTGGTCATCGGTTTCAATACTGACTGACAGGCAAGCATAAGGAATCTTTTCCATTAATGAGAAGTCGCGTGCGGCCAGCGGGGAGCGCGTCTGGATGATCAGCAAATCAAGATCGGAGTAATCAGCGAAGACTTCCAGGCATTGCCGTGTGATCTGATGTTGGCGTTCAAGAGGCTGGTAGGGATCAGTTGTACTGCTCATGAAGATGCGGAGCTTCTGGCGTGCCTGAGGCTTCATAGTACTTAGCGCCTTCGCTAGCAGTTGTGCCGCGTTCGTTTTCACCTGGACGGCATGGCCCCAGTCCGCGGTGAAACCGCTGAAATGCCAGTTGGGCAAAAATTGTGCATAACAATAGAGGCCGCACGTTGTCTGCCCAAAGCCGCATCCTACATATGCTGAGAGCGAATGGGTAAAAGGGTAGGGTTTGGCTGCCAGGAAGCCATTTCGCTGTGGCGTCAGGATGCTTTTTGCTTCTTTCAGGAGGATTTCCATTGACATATCCCCTTGAATGATCGAATTATCAAGAGCATGTTCACTGCTTCTAGTGTAGCCTATTGCTACTGTGGAAGGCAACCTACCATGTGCTTTTGTTGGGCATGGTAGGTTGCCATCTGCTATTGACGCCATCGATCATCTAGTCCTATACTCTCAGCATGACGACGATCAACATACCCATAATCTACCAGGATCACCATCTGCTTATTGTCAATAAACCGGCAGGGCTTGTCATTCACCCCACCTATAAAAACGCTGATGGAACGATGTGGAACGCGCTGCTAGATTACGTTGAGCAGCAAGGCCCTGACGATTGGCAGCCCCCTATATTGTCAGATGAGCCTGAGTGGGCAGGCGCACCACTACACATACAATCCATGTTGCGGCAGAGGCGCACCGAGAAGCAGTGGAAAGAAGATGGCCTGCTTCCTCGTCCGTGCCTGTTGCATCGCCTGGATAAGGATACTTCGGGTATTGTAGCGCTAGCACGCACTGAACATGCTCGTCGTCACCTGGTTCGCCAGTTTCATGACCATTCGATCGTCAAACGTTACCTGGCTGTTGTCCAAAAAGGTGCACCCGTTTGGACACAACCCCGAACCACCTTCACTGTAACAAGGCCGCAAGAAACGGTGAACATGTTCCAAAACTCTGACGCAATCATCTTTGCTCAAGATGATGAACTTGTGCTGGACGGTCCACTACAACGAGATCCTGATGATCGTCGTCGCTCAATCGTTGGTCCGGCTGGTCAGTCCGCGACAACTCTGCTAAAGGTGTTAGCTAGCGCAGAGCCATTTACATTGTTGGAGGTGCGCCTTATAACTGGTCGTACCCATCAAATTCGCGCTCACCTTGCAGCTATGGGTTATGCGATTGTCGGAGATAAGGTCTATGCTCCCTCTGCAGGGCAAGGCACTCCACAGGCGATGATGAGGAGGCAGTTTTTGCACGCCCATAGTCTGGAACTCCGGCGATACCCTGATAATGCACTGTCCCGTTTTGTGGCCCCACTTGCAGAAGATTTGGTTTTCTGGATGAAGAATTATTTTCCTACCGCTTTAGGAGCTATTGATGTCTACAGTACAATACCCGCCTAATTACGGACCTCACGCGAACCTCAGCGAGGAAGAGAAGAAAAAACGCCTTGATGCGATGGTCAGAATCTGGCAGAGTGACACCGAACGGCGTATCGAACGAGAGGGCTATCAAGCTTTCATCAAAGCAGCCGGCCTTGATGAATATCGCTATTCTGTCTGGTTGCGTTTTCCTGAGTGGGAGCGCTCTGCCGTTGTGGGACAGGTCATCTCCTTACAGCGCTCGCAAAGCGGCGCTCCCGCGGACCCCACTCTCTTCAGTGCATGGCGGCGTGATTTCTTGCTGAGGACTATGCCAGACTGGAAGGTGCAACTTCCTGGCGAGAATATCTTCAATATTTCGGTCCGCATTACACCGGGAGGTCTTGGTGAAGGCAGCAAGTGGGCCGTTGTCATGCCGAAAGAGATGATTCCTCGTTACAGGCCGTCGTGGCCTACACAGCAAGAATGGGTTGCCTGGACGCGCTCGTTTGATTGGCTCTCCATCGGTGTTGGTTTTATTCGAACGATGCTTGACTCTTTGTAGATGACACTGTCAAACCTCTATCTCCCTTTGTAATCGCTCATTAAGCAGTTTATTCATTTGCTGCACGAGCTGGTCCCAGGTGGCCTTAACTTCTTGTAAGACCTGGGGAGCGACTGTTTTGTCAGGCTCCAGTGTGAGCCGGATCGACTCAGCCAATGACTCCGTGCTCTCCTCTAGTGAAAGTTGTAGTTCATCAGGTAAGTATTGATTGACCGTCATAAAGCCCATAAAAATGGCGTTGTACATTTTCATCTGAATTGCGATGCTCTGGTCAGTTCGTAACATTCCCTTGCTCCGCAGCAACTCGAGCATACCCTTTCCTGCAATCATTTTCTGCTGCGAAATAAGTCCTATATCTTCCTGACCACTTCGTACCAGCTCGCCCAGCACTTCTACATCTCGAATAAAGAGCGCTTTTGCCAGTGGGCGAGTCATGATAACATACATGCCGTGCTTCATGAGATTGCTCAGGAACATCCCTTTGGGATCGTTGTTGATTCGTTCGAGTATATCTACCGATGCCTCCATGGACTCGCGCAGCAAAAGAGCCGTGAAAAGATCTTCCCTCGTCTTCCAATGCAGGTAAATAGTGCCTTTTGCCACCCCTGCTAGCCTGGCAATATCGTCAATTGTCGTCTTTTTATAGCCCCAGCGTTGGATAAGGTTTGCGGCGGCATCCAGGATGCGCTGCGCGCGTTCATGCCGTTTCGATCGTTCTTCTCCCGCGGCCTGGACTTCCTCTACTCGCTTACTCGGCAATTCTGCTTCCCCTTCTTCATTACGGATTATTGACCAATTTAACTTAAATAGTCAACTGTTCATATACCTGTAATTATAAGAATGGGGTGAAAAAAGTCAAGTTCAGGCCCACTCTATTTACGGAGGTGTTATTATCGCTCTACTACCTCCTGGCGTCGTATCTTCCCAGGATTTCGTTCATAGCTGGTGAAGGCCCAGAAGAGCCAGAGGACAGCACAAATGCTAATGCTTGCGGCAGGATTCCAGAAGGCGAGTATCAGGGCAATCAGGTAACTGGGGAAGCCTAAAAGGTAGTTGCGAGTGCGCGTCTTCACCATTACTTGAGAAACCTGTCCTTTAAGCAGGCGGTGCTCATGCGCTGCTGACCACCAGAGCAGATTATAGGCTATATTGATAATCATGAAGAGGCCAGCATAGATAGCACAGGCTGCCGTTGCCGCCGATGTTGTCAGATATGTTGATACTAACTGTGTCGGAAATGGCACAATTGTTACCAGCAAAAGTAAGAACCCATTGGCAAACATGAACAAGGTATCGGACTTGTGAATCAGCTTGAACATACTGTGATGGCTCACCCACATGATGAGGATGGTCGCGAAGCTGATAAAGAATGCGAAATAGGAAGGCCAGTGCAATAAGAGTGCGCCAATCAAATCACGCGATGAGTGTATCGTTTCTGGTGGCGGCACTTGTAAACCGAATACCAGTAAGGTGATAGCGACAGCAAATACGCCATCGCTGAACGCTTCTAGCCTGCCTGTTTCTTTTTCGCCAGTGGTGGCTTGTTGCTCGTCAATCATCGTTGTTGAATCCGCTTCTTTTCTGTTTCCAAGAGTAATGAGTCGCTTGCTC
>DMFQ01000388.1:15971-16567 GCA_003450555.1 Ktedonobacter sp. | reverse complement strand
CGATCACATCCATCTCTGCTTGCAAAATGATGTAGTCGCCTGGACGCGAGAGCGGTGGGTAAATCTTCTGTTCTCCATTTGGATGTACCAAAACATTCATAAAAATGTTGAAGGTGGTGGAAATGGCGCTTCCTTCGATGCCAAATGGAGCAAGGATGGTAAGTTGATTTCCTACATCCAGATGATGTTTCTGACCGTGCTCTATAGAGAACCTATACGAAATAACGAAGGGAGCATACACAATGAGCGCGGCAGAAGATATGGTAAAGGCTTTCTTAATAGCCTTGGAGTCAAAAATTAGGCGTTGATATGCCAATCATCCAATAAGTGTGACTTGACATGATAAAGAGGGGTGAGGGGCCATCCCTCTTCATCGTTGACGGTTATGTAACAGAGAACTCCTCCGCAGATACTTTCGTGGCCTTTCCAGCGTCACCGTAATATTGTCGACCGCGCCAATCTACACCCCTGTGCGTCAAGACGCGCCAGGTCGATTGCGCTAGAATGCCTTCAAACAGTGCGCCTGCCAGCGGATGCGTAAACGCGTAGTACCACGGGACGCGCAAATTTTTGTCCATCCATATACGATAGGCGAG
>DMFQ01000388.1:12165-15860 GCA_003450555.1 Ktedonobacter sp. | reverse complement strand
AGCGGCAACAGGAACGGGATAATAGATACTACAGGCAAGCCAACCAGCTGCAGCAGCACAAAAGCCAGGCCGCCACGGCTTCCTAAGAATACATTCTTGCGCCAGCCGCGCCATGTCTCGCCCAAGGTACTATACATGCGAACGTGTACCAGGCCGCGCCCATCCACGAATTGCAGCAGGAAACCGTTCTCTTTGACAACGCGAGCGAGATCGCGGTCGTCCAGTAATGTGTTACGCAGGTCAGGGCGAGCATAGCCACCCAGGATATCATAAACCGCACGCCGCAACAGAATGAATTGCCCATTTGCGATGGCTACCGGGCTGTCGGGATCATTGACTAACCTCATGGGATACTGCATACTGATGCCAAGATAGGCCATCGGCATCATGACCTTGTTCCAGAAACCTGGCAACTCCTGTTCTGTACCAAGCGAGAGCAGGTCGATGCCTTCTGCATGCGCTTTCGTCACCGCAAACTGCAAGGCGGCAGGAACATGCCAGGTATCGGCATCAGTAAATAACAGCCAGTCCCCGTGTGCCTCCATTGCACCTGCGTGAAGCGCGTGCGGCTTGCCCGCCCAACCTTTTGGAAGGTCGCGCAGGCGCAGCACCCACAGTCGATGTCCGCGCGGGTGATCGCGTGTAATTTCCTCAAGAATGTCTGCCGTGCTATCAGTAGAACCATCATCGACAACAATTACTTCGTAATCGTCGTAGTTTTGCTCCAGCAGCGACGTTACACAGCGGCGAATGTTCCGCTCTTCATCGCGAGCTGGCACAATAATAGAGACCGCTGGACTTTTTAGGGACTGTCTTGGTATCCCAGGTCTGGGTGGCACCTTCCTGGCGCCATCTTCTTTCCCTGGAGCAGTACGCAGCCATAGCACAAGATAAAAGCTGACTACACCAATCACATGCGACCAAAGCAGAAAGCGCGACCACGAGTGTAACCAATTGCGTTTTTTCATTAATTCTACTCTTTTTCATGTAGTTTATAGATTTTATTATAACAACGGGAAAGGGTAAAAACAAATATTGCGGGCAAGGGACAACTAAGGTACAATCTGCATAGCAATCCTATGCGAAATGGCAAGGAGCATCATGCGACAGCGACAATTAGCGAGGCGGAGTATCCGCGGAAGACATCCCTACAGCAGGTTCATACTTCTGGCATTGAGTGTGAGCCTTCTGCTGTTCTCTACCAGCATAAACACTGTGACGGGTGGATCAGTGGCGCTGGCGCATGCCTTCGTGATCGGCTCTGACCCTATCGACGGCTCGACGGTAGCTACGGTGCCCAGAGTCGTGCGTATTTTTTTTGCTTCAGCGATCAGCCCGGCGAGCATCGCCTACGTATTCACCCCTGACGAACAGATGGTAGATGCTGCCCATAGTACTATTTCCGGCAAAGATTCCCGCGAGCTAGATACGCCTCTCATTACGCCTGACCAGTTGCCGCAGGGCAGCTATACAGTGCGCTGGACGGCCTTAGCCAGCAGTGATGGACACACGACGCACGGCGTCATCGGCTTTAACGTTGGACGTTCCAGTACAGGACTGTCGGGCGAAACTATTTTAGGGCCAAGCACCAGCAATATCCTGCCAGAACTTGATGCGATAGGCATCCTCGCGGTCGCCTGGGAATGGCTTGTGCTGATGGCGCTGACATTCTGGGTCGGCATCCTCGTCGTCGAAGGGCTCATCCTCGCCGGTGTTGAGCGCACTTCGAACCTGCTCGCAGAAACGCACAAACGGGCGCGCCCTCTGCAATGGCTCTGTCTAACTGCTCTCCTCGTTGGCGAGCTGATTACGCTGCTGCTCCGCACCACGCAGCTATCCCAGGGTTTGCATGGCAGCGGGATCGACCTTGCTGCTCTCGACCACATACTCTTTGAAACACGTTATGGTTACCTCTGGCTGTTGCGCATCGCCTTCATTGGGATCGCCCTCGGTCTCCTCTGGTGGACGACTCGATCGCGCAGCAACATCGGAGATGCCAGAAGAACGCGTACAGCGGGTCGCCGTTTTCGACAGATGCGCCAGCAGGCTCAACAGATCCAGCGGACTACCCAGGAACTCGGCTCCGGCCCTATAAAAAATGAAATAGCAACCGAGGAGAACGCGACGCCAGTTGCAACTTCGGCGCGAAGTTTCACCATCATATGGCTACTCCTGGCGGGACTTATCCTGCTCACTCTCGTGCTTTCAGGAGACGTGGCCGCGCTCGCCCAGACGCCCATGAGCGCCATCATGCTGGATTGGCTGTATCTTGCAGCACGCTGTATCTGGTTTGGCACAATAGCTTATCTGGGATATGTGCTACTTCCATTGTTAGCAGTGGTCGAACCAGACCACCACAGCGAGATACTTACCATTGTGTTGCGGCGCTTTCACCCGTTGATGCTGGCAACGCTGGGGGTGTTTCTTGTCAGTGGAATCTTTTTGACGGAGACAAGTCTGAACGGAGTTCTGCAATTCACTACAGCACCCTACGGACGCACGCTGCTGGTTGAGTGGATACTCATCGCCGCAATGATCCTGCTCAGCGCCTACGCGTTGTTTACGCTCCAACCGAAACTTTCCAGGCAGACAATGTTGCTGCCAGTCGTGAACGCGGAATTACCGGCCAGGCGGACACGCCAGACAGCTCTAGACCAGACCACGCGTAATCTGAAACATGCTTTTCGCGTGCAATCCTGGTTAGGAATGGCGGTGCTCCTCTGCGCCGCCTCGCTGTCGTTCTTTGCCCCGCCGATTGTCTTTCCCACCGTAGACTATACCCAGCCCTCATCCTCCTCGACTACCGCTCCTACAACCCTCAATGTCCAGACACAGGAGGTAGGGAACCTCGCTATCACCCTACAGATCCTCCCTGGACGCATCCACTACGCCAATACCATCATAGTATCGCTGAAGGATCGCAGTAGCGACAACCTGATCACAGGTGCGGAAGTAAAAATGAGCATCAATATGGTAGTGATGGATATGGGAACAAGCAGCACGACCATCAAGGGTGACAACCCAACCTATATTGCCGTGTTCAAACGAGATACGGCCTTTTCCATGCCCGGAGATTGGGATATCGGGTTGACCATTCTACGCCCGGGAAAGGCGCCAATAGATGCGCATTTTACGGTAACTGTGGAAGGCTCCTAAAAAAGTGTAATCTGCCAAAAAGAAGACAGTAACTAACTTGTATCCGCGTAGCTTATCCATTGCGTATATAAGCATATGGGCTTCTATAGAAGGAGAGGTAGATATCCGGTGAGCGAGCTTGAGAACCTATCTTCTGGTAATGGTGACCTGGTCGTGGTTGGTTCTTCCGCCGGGGGTATCGAAGCCCTCTCAATTCTTGTGAGCACTCTACCAGCGAACTTTCCCGCGCCTATTGTGCTGGCACAACATCTTGACCCCAACCGGCCCAGTAGTCTGGATACGATCCTGCAGAGGCGGACACCTTTGTCGGTCGAGGTGATACATTCGCGCAGCAATCTGCAGCCTGGCACGATTTACGTGGTACCCTCTAATCGCCACGTCTCTATCGTCGATGGCCATGTTGAGGTGCAGAGCACCCATCCTAAACGACCCACACCCTCGGTGGATCTCCTTCTTTCAAGCGCGGCAGAGGTGTAGGCAGAGCGCTTGATCGCAGTGATCTTGACTGGCTCTGGCTCCGATGGCGCTGCAGGAGCAAT
>DMFQ01000388.1:0-12052 GCA_003450555.1 Ktedonobacter sp. | reverse complement strand
CGCTATCCCTCAATGCCGTTGGCTCTCCCCCCACGGTGATAGACTTCAAGGTGGAAATCGAACAGATTGGGCCGCTGCTCTACGATCTCCTGAACGGGGTAAACCTGCGACAGCCTGAAGAGAAGACGGAGGACGTGCTGCGCAGTATCCTCGAACAGGTCAGTCACCAGGCAAGCATTGATTTTCGTCCCTACAAATCCTCGACTATCCTGCGCCGCATTGGTCGGCGCATGACCGTGACTCACAACCGATCAATGCGTGACTACCTGGAATACCTGAAGACCTATCCAGTAGAAGTTGGCGAGCTGGTCAAAGCGTTTCTTATTAACGTCACGCAGTTCTTTCGCGATCCCGAAGCCTTCTCCTACTTGAAAAAGGATATTCTCCCCGATCTGATAACAAAGGCACGCGAGCGAGACCACACCCTGCGCTTCTGGACGGCTGGATGTGCGACAGGTGAGGAACCCTATTCACTGGCGTTGCTAATCGCAGAGATGCTGGGTGAAGAGTTCTCCGCGTGGAACATCAAAATCTTTGCCACCGATCTGGATGAGGCAGCTATTACTTTCGAACTCTTCTGGGAGGAAGGCATCCCCATTGTACGCACAGCCCACGAGGTCTATGAACACGGTATTACGCGTACGACATCCAGGATACGCACCAGTTTGCCAAATACCAACGAGGAGATTAAAGAGAATTATTTTGTCTATACTCTTGTCCCTTCTCACGATGCCAACGGCAGAATATCGGGCGTGATCATTTACGCTGTGGATGAAACTGAACAGCGCATGAAAGAAATCGTGGAGGAACGTGAAAAGCTCAGGCTGATTTTCGATCACAGCGACATGGCAGCCTTCGCTCTCTACGATGCTCAGACAGCCGAATTGATTATAGCTAGCTCCCGTTACCTCGACATGGTTACAAGTACCCACGATATGGATCGTAGTGAGCTTAACGGCAAGAAATGGCACGACATGACTATCAACTCGTTGACGGGTGAGGCAGATAGACTCTGGCAGACAGCGTTAGAGGCTCGCGAATCGGTTCACCTGCCAGAAGTTCACTCAGGGACTTCAGCAGACAAGCAAGAAAGCGTTTGGGACTACAGCCTTATTCCTATCTACGCGAGTGAAAAAGAAGACAACATCCGTTTTATCGTCGTCTCTGCTATTGATATTACGAAACAGGTGCAGGCTCGCCAGGAACTGATTCAATTGAATCGCATCAAGGACGATTTCTTGTCACTCGCTAGCCATGAACTGCGCACTCCGCTCACCTCCATTATGGGACATTCTGAACTCCTCCAGCGCAATCTGAAACGCAAGGAAAGCGTTGAAACGCCCAGGTCAGACTTCACCCAGGAGATGCACCTCCTTGATATGATCGTTCACCAGTCTCGACGGTTAAATCATTTGATCGAGGAGATGATGGATATTACACGGATACGCAGTGAACAACTCGAACTGAAGCACATGGAAAACGTCAATCTTGTCAAACTGGTGCGGCGCGTACTTGAGCAGTATTCCGATTCCAATCGCGAGATCACTCTCGTCACGCAAGAGGAAGAGATCATCGGCAATTGCGATGAAGGTCGACTGGAACAGGTATTGAACAACTTGATCAGCAACGCCATCAAATATAGTGAAGCGGACAAGCCGATCGAGGTGAGGGTTGAGCGCACTAAGCATGAAGTGACTATCGCTGTACGAGACGAAGGTCGTGGCATCAGCGAAGAACAACAGAGACATATTTTTGAGCGTTTCTATCGTGTCCACGCGAACGCCAATACAGGTATTGAAGGACTCGGGCTTGGTCTCTACATCGCTCACGAAATTGTGATCCGGCATGGAGGTCGTATGTGGTTAGAAAGTAGGACTGGACAAGGCAGCACGTTCTACTTTTCGCTGCCTTCGGCAACGGCAGCGAGTTAAGCTCTACTATTCAACTCCTCGCAGCGATTCTTTATGTTCTAAAGCCCGTTGGCAGTAATCAGAAGCGCTCGTCAGTAAATGGAGCTTTTCCGCCTCTGTCAGGTCACGCATCACCTTCGCTGGTACCCCTACAGTAAGCACGCCGCCAGGAATGACCTTGTGCTCCCCCACTAATGCACAGGCCCCAATGATGGTTTCAGAGTCGACATGCGCGTGAGATAATACCACGGCATTCATCGCCACCAGCACTCGATCGCCCAGCGTTGCCCCGTGAACAACTGCGCCGTGTCCGATGGTACACTCCTCACCAATAGTCAGGGGCGCGTCAGCATCGACATGGAGCGTACAATTATCCTGAATATTGGTACGGCGACCGATGACGATAGGGGCGCTATCCGCTCGTACAACAGCGTTGTACCAGATGCTTGCTCCCTCATGTATCGTGACATTGCCGATGATCATTGCGCCAGGAGCGACAAAGACATCTTCGCCTATGGTCGGCCAAACACCTTTATAAGGGTAAACTGGCATGATTTTCTTCTCAATCTTTTCTTATTATAATCGCAGCAACATTCCATTCTTCTTAATAGGTACGCATCCATGCGAAGGGCATAGCTTAATTGCCCTGATTGTCTTTATGGCCGCCGAATAGACCTCCCAGCATACCACCAACATTCCCCATACGCTTTTCAAGCTCCCCTTCCAGGTTATCGAGGACTTTATCGGTTTCGTTCTTGGCTTTTATGGCTTGGCCAAAATTTTGCATGCTGTACTCCTTTCAAGTCTCGCAAATGTGAACAAAGATTGTAGTATCACTGTTTTCTCTAGGACGCGCGTTAGGAATAAAATGGGTCAATTAATTACCATAACAGCATATCTAGAGACCTATGTTGACAGTCGGAATCTTATTCACACTATCTCAGTGATAGTACATATAAGACGGCAGCATTTAAAAAAGTCACAGGGGTAGTGCTGACTATTTTTGATGAAATCTGTCGATCAGCTCAACGAGGACTGACGCTCTGTTCACCGAGATAAATAATTCTGCCCACACGTGCAAGCGTGTAGCGTGTCAGTGGCTCATCAACCTGTTCTGAAGTCATGATGACAATGATGAGGGGCGTCTCCGGGTGCGTAGGCGCATAGAGGATTCCCGCGTCATGAATGATACCTGCCAGTCCACCCGTTTTGTGGGCGAAAGGAGTCTTCTCCCCCCAGTAGGCAGGCAGGATCGTATAGTCGTTCTGGCGCAGCAACATCTTCAACATTTTCTTTTTGCCAGGGAGGAGCTCTGTAAAGAAGAACGAGTAGAGCAGGGCCATATCAGCCGCTGTAGTCCAGTTATCGTATCCGGCTTTGCGCGCCTCAAAATCGATGAAACGGCGCTCTATCCGCGTGTCGGTCAGTCCCAGGTTGCTCATGGTCGCATTTACTGCATCCATCCCCACAATGTCGAGGAGCATATTCGAGGCGGTATTATCGCTAATAGCGATCATAAGGTGTGCCAGGTCCTGTACCGTGGGCTGCAGGTCCGCTGAAAGGTCTGCTATCACGCCATCACTGGCAACGCGCGCGCCCTCCCAGACCCGGTAACGGGTCTCCCAGCAGAGCATGCCAAATTCAACCTGGCGAGCCACTTCTATGAGTAAGGGGACTTTCGCCAGGCTGGCAGCAGGAAAAACGTGATCCGCGTTAATGGAGACTAACTCTTGCGGAACTTCGTCCGTCATACGAATCACGACACAGGCAACATGTCCTCCCAGCGTCGAGAGTTCCTGCTCTATGCTCGCTTGCATCTAAACCGCCACTCGTTTGATGCCCCAGACAATCTGGTCTAAGCGCGGGTAGTAATGAGAGTCCGTCGGGTCAAAGCTATTGATGACCACATAATTATAATTCTGCCCCTCGGCATGGATATACTCTTTATGGTTGAGCGCCATGGCAACGTGGGTTATCTCCTGGCTGCCAAAGAAGATCAGGTCGCCCTCTTGCATGTCAGCTCGAGCGACACGATAGGACAAAACATCGTGCTGCTGATCAGCATCGCGCGGAATGATGTAGCCCCCCATGCGATAGCACAGCTGCACCAGGCCGCTGCAATCAATGCCCTCCCAGCTTGTTCCTCCCCAGAGATAGGGTCGTCCAAGAAAAGCGCGGGCGTGATCTGTAATGACCTCGGTCGCTGCGCGTGGATACACTTCCTCACCCTTGCGCATTACAATATCGTCTCGTATGAGCCAACCGCTGCGCTCACCCGGCAGTACCACCTGCACACGCTCTGGCTCAGCCGTATTCAGCGCGGGTAACGCTGTCGAGAGATAGAGTGTTCCAGGCGCGTTGTTGTCTTCTGCATCCGGCAAGAGGGTAGTGCGGGGCTTGTTGATAACGGCCATCAACTGCAAGGGAGTACTACAGTTCTCACCGACTTTACAATATCCTTTGCTGACCGGCTCATCCAACTGGTCTGTGCGAATCCAGCCTGTGTAGTCTGAAAGTGTGACATGCGTCCACTCGCCGTTAATTTCGCCAGCAGTCGCAGGCACATTCATCAGTGCCTGGGTGACCAGTTCAGAGGAGGCGTCCGGGTAACGGCGGATATCCGCCACACCTACCGCTATTGCAAAAGATGTCATTGTCGTAGTCATAAGCTTTTCCTTAAAGAGATTGTAGAGAGATGATCCTTAGCGCAGCGCGTTGCTCATCACAAACATCAGGTTCGCAGGCCGTTCCGCCATGCGCCGCATGAGATAGGGGTACCATTGCGAACCATAGGGCACATAAATGCGCATATTGTACCCTTGTCCCACCAGTTTTTCTTGCAGGTCGCGCCGGATACCATACAGCATTTGGAATTCAAAGGCTTCCTTACTGATGCCATGATCGCGCGCATATTTACAGGTTGCATTGATAATGGCTTCGTCATGGGTGGCTATCGCGGGATAATTCCCTCGCGCGAGCAGCATCATCATCAATTGCACATAGTTGTGATCGACCTCACTCTTCTCTTGCATGGCGATGGTCTTTGGCTCTTTATATGCGCCTTTCACCAGCCTCACCCGCACACCCTGAGCGATAAGTTGCTCCACGTCCTTCTTACTTCTATACAGGCAGGACTGTATCACTGTACCTACATGCTCAAACTGCTGGTGCATACGCAGCACAATATCGACCGTCTGCTCTGTGTAGGCCGAACCTTCCATGTCGATACGCACGAAGATCGAGTATTTCTGAGCGTGCTCGAGGAGTCGGCAGACATTCTCTTCACAAAGTTGCTGGGAACTATCCAGACCCAAAGCGGTAAGTTTGATGGAGATATTTGCATCGATACCGGTCTGCTTGATACTATCAAGTGCCGTGATGAAATCCTGTGTGGATGATACGGCCTCCTGGGCATCGGAAACGTTTTCGCCAAGATGGTCAAGAGAAACGTGCATACCTCTCTGATTCAGCACGCGCGTAGCCTGTACGGCCTCATCCAGCGCTTCCCCCGCGACAAAGCGACGGGAAACACCGCGCGTCATCCGGTTGGTAACGACGAAGTTACGTAAATTGTCATTTTGAGCCAGATACAACAGTGTATCTCTGAGAATAACAGACATTGTTTTTCCCTTCTGCCTGATGTCACTGTATATGCTGGTGGAGAGCTACGTTGCTATCTACCAGTGTAAGGTCTTGTAAATAGTTGTAAGATGTCAATGATGTCATTTGCGGCTTATGTTGTCAGATAGCTTTGCTAGGGCGTTTCTGGTAAGCGTGCAAGGATTTGGGTAAGTAGTGTTTCTACACGGTCGAACCGTGTTGTATGCCCATCAAGCACTCTCGTATGCCCATCGAGCACCCTCGTATGCTCATTCAGCATTCTCGTATGCTCATTCAGCAATGCTGTATGTGCATCAAATTTCGTCTCCAATTGATCCATACGTATCTTGAGCATTTCCATGCGTAACCCTGTTTGCTTACTTTCTTGTGTTAAGGTTTGAAGCAAACCTAGCATGATTGTGCTGTTCTCGTTTACTTCACGTATGGATTTTCCTGTTTCTCTTTGCAATGTTGTGATAGCCTGTTCTACGGTACCTAATCGCTCTTCTTGTGTTGGCATAGAGACTTCTGCCTTTCGCTCTTCTTGAGTTCAAGGAATATCATTCCATAGGTCTGTTCTATTATATCATGGACTGGTTATGCTGACGAGGTGAAATGGCTTGATAACACGAAACTCTACTCTGCCAAATTCTGATGGCGGCGTGAGCCTGAAACAGCGATGAAAAGCCTTACGATTTTAAGAGCAGGAGGGATAAGCTAAGCCTCCTGCTCTGGCCCAATACGGTCCCACAGGCCAAGACGCACTAATTCGTTGCGCGCCTCAAAACCGAACATCTCCGGTTCCATAGAACGACCGTGCCGAATGACAAGCCCACGCAGCATCTCTATCTGTTCGGATTTACTGGCGGTGTCCCGTTCAAAGGGAATATGCTGAGCGAGTTGCTCAATTGCCTGCCTGTTATACCATTGTTCTTGCGTTTCTGCCATAGTAAAAAAGGTGAATCCCCCGCGCCTGGTGGTACAGCTAGCTACGTGTGAGCCGCGATAAAGCTCAAGACATGCTGCCACGCGTCTGCGGAAGCATCAGCAAACTCCTCGGACCGCCGATCAAAGAAGCTATGAGGAGCGCCTGGGTAGATGACGATCTCGTGCTCAACGCCTGCTTTATCCAGCTCCTGGTCAAAGCTCTGCACAGCGCTGACAGGAATACCCTGGTCGGCCCCACCAAACAGGCCGAGCGCGGGATAACGGATTTTCTCAGCCTGCTCCAGCAGCGTTCCTCCTCCGCCAAAATTCCTGGTCATCCCGGCGTAAAAGCCGATGACTCCTGCCCACCCGAAATCTTTTGTGCCGCTGACGAATGATAAGGTGCCGCCCATACAAAAGCCGACTGTAAAGGTGGCTCGATTCGCACCCGCGCCAGCATGTAAATACGCGTGAGCCGCCGTAACATCAGCGAAGAAAGTCTCCAGCTTTATCTGTTGCACATGAGGCCAGAAGTCAAATGAGTCATCGCGTCCGCTGATCCCGGCGGTGCGGCCAAAGTAGTCGATCGCAAGCGCGGTGACACCTATCTCGGCAAAGCGCAGCGCCAGTTCCCTATAGAATTGATGAAGCCCGCGCACATCGGGAAATATGAGGATTTGGGGGTTTGCAGAGCCTGGAGAGCCTGTAGGCTTTCCTGGTTGGGCAACATAGGCAGCAAAACGATTCCCGTCTGCTGCTTCAAGCACGATATCTTCTCCATGGGCTGCACCAATCTCTCCTGGCGGCAGTGGAGGGCGAGCGTTGTCGTCATAACACATGTAAGGTTTCTCCTTTTTTAATTTGTTGTCTCTTTGAGTCTATTGTAGACAATATTGCTGGTTTCTGCCAGTAGAAACAAAGAGGCGGTATGTCACACCAAGCTGCATAATGATACACGTTTATATACATTGAGCATAGCCATTTTACCCTATTGCCCTGCTCATTATTTGACCATGGCGGGATATCGGTGTTACTGTGAACCATAGTAATATCAATGGACAGTATACGAATAGCTGTCAGCGAATAAAGGTGGACGAACAACGATGCTCTGCACTTTCTGTAATTCAGCTCGATTAGACAATGAGGCTCCCTGTCCGCGCTGTGGCGCGCCTTCGCCTCTATTAGCTAGTTCTGGAATCGGAACCCCTGGGACAGTATTGCCGTGGGGAGACATCTCTTCATCGACAGGCAACCTGGCGAAGAACAACCAGTCACCACACGTTATGATGCAAACATCCACACAATCTGAGCAGCAGCAGCAAATGTCTTTGTTACCTGTCCCATACCAACCTCAACAGTCTGCTATGATGATGCCTACTGCTTCGATGCAGGCGGAAAACGGGCTTATACCCATGCAACAGATGGGATCGATGGCTCCTGCACTGCCAGGTGATGGCCAGGATGGAGCCGTTTACATTCCACCTATGTATACCAAACCGCGAGCTATTATTCCACGCTACCGTGCAATTAGCGGATTACTGAGTGTGCTGATTGTTATTGGGTTACTGTGCGCTGGGGTCAGCTATTATGTTAACGCAAGTGGCAAACTGACAATGTTAAGCCAGTTCTATAAGCTTGCTCCCCCACCAAATGTCAAACCGACAGCGGCGCCTGTATTAGCAGATCCCAAAGCAAATCCTGATTTTGGGCCTGCGTATAGTATCATCAACTCGGCCACAACCAACTCTCGCATTGATCCCATCTCTCATGCTTCAGCACAACCGACCAACATCTTTCAGGTAAACCAGACCATTTACCTGACCTATAGTGTTCAGCACCCAAAGACAGCCGGCGTCATGATCATCAAATGGTACACCAATGGTTCGTTCTACCAGTCTTCCCCTCCAGTACCGGTCACTACCAACGCAATTACAGGTTACACCACCCAGAAATATACGCAACCAGCCGAGGGCAAGGTAGAACTGTATTGGAATAACCAGTTGGCGATTCGTCTCTATTTTGTCGTCAGGTAAGCGATATTTGTAAGCTTTATTGTATTGAAAAATGCTCTCAGTGGCTGCGCCACTGAGAGCATTTTTCAGCTTAACATCTAGTAATAAGGATCTATTGGCATTGAGTATCGACGTTCACATCCCCTAAAACTTCTACCTGACAGGCAAGACGCATATTGGGGTTCTTCTTGCGGTCACCGCGCAGCCAGAACTTTTCCATAAATGTAAGGGGATTAGTATTTGACGAGGGAGAAACCGCTACACGGTCTGTACCACATAAACCATTGCCATGACAGTTGGCGAATTTCCATAGACCACAATAGACCGGAACATCGTTCTCCAATGCCGGATAACGTACATGGTCGCCTGCTGGCACTTCGACCTGGACATTTTCACGTACAAAAGTAATGGTCGGCAAAACTCTATCCTCCAGGTTTATTTGTTCATTACAAAACCAAACAAAGCCAATTTCTTGCAATTGGCGAAATATCCTGGTCAGAGTGTAGCACAGAGTGCAAAGAGCGTCAACGCCAACAGATGCAGGGCTGCTACAGGCGATAGAGGCTATCTTGGGATCTTCTCAACTGACCACCAGGGTAACCGCCAGCGTTTGCGATGTAACTGCTGTACCTGAATCGTTATCCCTCACGACAAAGGTTGCCGTATATGTACCTGGCACTAAGGAACTGCTGTTACAATGTACATTGATCAGCAAATCTTTCCCTGGGTCTAGCGTCCCATTGGGAATATCCACGCTCAACCACGAAGCAGATGACTGTGTTACCCAGTTCAGCGTTTTGGAGCCTGTATTGGAAATATCCAACAACTGAGACGATTCTGTAATAACATTATCCTGGCTAAAGTTCATATTGCTTGCAGAAAGCGTGATCTGAGGCTTTCCCTGCACCACGATATTCACGGTTACCTTCTGTCTGAACACTCTTGAGCCTGCATCGCTATCTGCAACGGTGATATTGGTGGTCAGCGTTCCCACATTGGCCTGCGCTGCATTGGGAGTGACGGTGATACTGGCACTTTTTTGTGGCGTAAGACTACCGGATGTAGCAGATAGGTGAGCGAATGTTGCGCCATTTTGATCTTCTGTGATGGCCCAATTGAGCGTAGCATTCCCGGTATTGCTGATCGTAAACGAGAGTGGCGCCGGATTTGTTCCCTGCATCGTGGTAAAATTCAGCGAACTTTGATTCAAACCAATAGCTGGAGCAGGAGGAATACTGACCGACAGCGATACGGGAACCTGTTTTGTAAGCCCTCCCTCATAGGTAAAGGTCAGCGTTCCCTGGTATGATTGGGGGGTGAGTGCCGCCGCATTGATATTGATAGCCACATTCGCTGCCTGGTTCATTTCCAGGTGTCCACTAGTAGGGGAAGGGTTGAGCCAGTGGCCACCATCGACTGTAGCCACCGTCACTGACCAATCCAATGGCCCTCCACCGCTATTCTGTAGCGAGATGGATTGAGCAGCCGGATTTTGTCCGACGGACGCGAAACTGAGCGACGGAGGCGATGCAATCAAATTACCAGGAGCAGCCACGCTCAGAGCTACTGTAACAGCCGGATTCGTCCCACCCTTGAAATTGATCGTTCCCTGATACGACCCTGGCGCCAGTTGCTGCGATTGGATACTTACCGTAATCGTCTTGCTGGTATGCGCGGCAAGATGACCTTTGGCGGGGCTGGTGGAGAGCCACGATGCACCATCGCCAGTCACCACGGAACTGCTCCAATCGAGTGGCTGGCCCCCAGTATTTTGCAGCGTTATGACCTGGTCAGCTGGATTCTGGTTTGGAGTCCCCGAATACGTCAATGAAACAGGGGTAATGATCAGGCTAGCAGGTGGAGCAGCTTTAACAGTCATGGTTACAATGAGGGTCAACGGTTGATTACCACTGCCTCGCTGAATAAAGGTAATATGCCCGCTATAGGACTGCGGGGCCAATGCACCGCTATTAACCACCACTTGCGTAGTACCACTTCCCGAAAAGGTGCCGGTGTTGGGCGATACGGTAAGCCACGCTTGGTCACTGCCCGCTTGCCAGGTCAGTTGTCTCCCACCCGCATTCTTAAGGATGAAATCCTTTTTCGAGACGACCCCGGGGATACTCGCACCGAAATCAAGTTTTGAGTTCGATAACTGTAACTGTGGCGGAGCCAAGGACGATTGTTCAACTGTAATGTTTGCCAGAACGCTCAGGGTTTGATCTTTCCCACTATCGATGGCATGAATAGTGTGCTGTCCCACGGTCCAGTTCAAAGGCACCATAATTTGTACAGAAAAGACGCCGGTATCGTCCGCTTGTGCCTTAAGTGGTCTTCCATTCCCATCTAAGATAGGATCACTATGTTGATCGTGCGTAAAGGCAATCGGATCGTTCAAGCCAAAACCTTTACCAGCCAGGGTAAAGGTATCGTTTACGCGCAGTTGGTTTGGTATAGCGCTTAATACCTGCGATTCCTGGGCGGGCTTTTTATTGATGAAGGCATAAGCGAGCAGACTACTAGCCACCAGGAAGATCAGGCATGAGATGGTGAGTAACGTAGGTACATAGCGTCGCTGTAACAAAGGCTTTTCGCGAAAAGCTTTTGTTACAGCAGGAACAGGCGCAGGTAAGTAACGCCGTTCGCCATTCCTACCATTGGTCTTTAGTTCTCTAGCGGTAGTTTCCGAACGCCAGGGAAGTGTTGGGGACTCTGAAAGGTCGCGAGGTAAGCCCGGCGAATAGGTAACCTCCGGCTCCAGATCATCCTGTTGTACTAAGGCGCCTGGATGCGATGATCTCTCGGGTAGTCGTTGCACCGCGATCATGGACGACTGGTAGGGCTGATCTTCTGGATGCAGCCCCGAGTAATGGCCTGCGCGATGCGGAGAAGCAGGAGGAATAGTTCGCCTGCGGGTATGAAGCATTGGTCTTTCAACTACTGCGCTTCGCTTACTACCCGAAGCGCTCTCACCGCTTCTGGTGGGAACCCTGGTTGTGTCCTTCACGTAGGATTGCCCACAGCGACTGCACGTCACGGCATCTGCTCGTGACATTTTATGGCAGTTAGCACAACGTTTTGTTTGCATACAGACGTCTCTAAAGTGTTGTTTCGCGGATATTCTCAATGATACAATTTGATATAGTGATACATATTGTACCATATCGCTTGAGATTAGAGAACTCTCGAAGGCACGAAGGCGCAAACAGAATTGATACCGTTATGAGTCAATGGGGATAGACATCGACAGGAAAATTCAGCTTATCTCCGTTCAGGCTGAAGGAAACCGTGCCAAGGTAGTTTAATATACCGTCGCTTCCGCTAGCAGTCAATGTGTAAGGGTCGATGGCAAGATTAGTAAAAGTGAAGTTACCAGACCCATCAGCGACAATGGTGATTGTCTGATTGGTCGTAGTATTCAACAGGCTCAGGGTAGCTCCCGGCAGTGGCTTGCTGACCACACAACTAGTATCGGCGCAGGCAATAACAGTGCCGCTGAAGGTATATCCCGTGACTGTGAGTGTCACAGTGATCGTACTTGGACTATTCTCGACTATCGCCCCGCCATTGCCAGAGGCTGAGACACTAATCTTGCCCGTATAA
>DMFQ01000113.1:6758-7479 GCA_003450555.1 Ktedonobacter sp. | reverse complement strand
CAACGTCAACCGAAAACGCTGCTCATCATCATGAGGAAGGTGCGGTGCTGCTCGAGCAAAAGGGACCTATTGCAATGCTAACGCTATCTCGCCCTGCCGCTCTCAATGCACTGACATGGACGATGTACCAGCAACTGGAAGCATACCTTGAGCGTCTGGCCGCCGATGAAACAACTCGCGTCATCATCTTTCGTGGCGAGGGCAAGGCATTCGCAGCAGGTACCGCTATCCAGCAATTTCAGGGCTTTTCAGGTGAGGATGGTGTTGCTTACGAGCACAAAATGACAGCGGTTGTTGAGCGCCTTTACACCATCTCCAAGCCCACAATTGCAGCGATCCATGGCTATGCTGTCGGCGCGGGCCTCGTCCTCGCCTCTGTATGCGATCTCCGCTACGCAACTCCCGCTTCCCGCCTTGGCGTACCTATAGCTCGGACGCTAGGCAATTGTATCACCCTCGAAAACTACCGGCACCTGGTAGATTCGTTTGGTACGATGCGTACGAAGGAAATGCTTTTTACAGGGCGCTTGCTCACAGCGACCGACGCCTTGCAATGTGGTTTTCTTACGGCGATTGTCGATGAAGAGATGCTTATGACGCATGTAACCGGGGTCGCGCATCAGATCAGTTCTCTTGCCCCTCTCACCATCTGGTCTGTTAAGGAGGCACAGAGGCGCTTGAATGCAGCAGAAGAGGCCATCGAATTCGACGATGTGGTGGC
>DMFQ01000113.1:2304-6558 GCA_003450555.1 Ktedonobacter sp. | reverse complement strand
AACCAAATTGGCGCGGTCAATGAGAAAGGACAAAATTCATGGCAGCATATTTCATCGTTGATATCCAGGAGATAACTGATCCGCAAACGTATACGGAATATACCAAGGGCGTTAGCGCAACAATTGAACAGTACGGTGGCAAATTCCTGGCGCGAGGAGGGGCATATGAGACGATAGAAGGAGATTGGCAGTCGCAGCGGCTCGTTATTCTAGAATTCGCTGATGTGGCACAGTTCAAACGCTGGTACAATTCGCCTGAATACTCTGAGCTCCTTAAGCTTCGCCGCAGTGCATCTACTTCGAGGGCAGTAGTGCTGCAGGGTGTTTAAAGAAGAATCAAGAGGGGTTTCACGCATGGCATCAAATGAATTAGCTCAAGGAATGGAACAGAACACAATTTCACTTCTGTTTGGCCATCCGGACTCGGCGACGCTTTCTACACCTGAACTTCGCGATGCCATGCAGCGCATCATAAGCTCTCCTCAAGGCTATACAGCGCTCCAGTATGGTCCAGAGCAGGGAACGCCAGGCCTTATCAATTTCCTCGTGGAAAAAATCAATCGAGAACAGAGTCTTTCTATTCAGCCTGGCAACCTGATGGTGGTTGCCGGCTCGACGCACGCCGTAGATATGCTCGCGCGCTTGTTCGTCGAGCCGGGAGCAGTAGTGCTGGTTGAGGCGCCGACCTATGCAGACTCCATCCACACGTTCCAGGATCATCGCATCGAGTTGTGCTCGATCCACATGGACGAAAATGGCCTCATTCCGCGCGCATTAGAAAAACAATTAGCACGGCTACACGCAAGTGGCAAAGTTCCCAGCATGCTCTATACCATTCCGAACTTTCACAACCCGACGGGCAGCACCTTGTCCGAAACCCGCCGTAGCGAGATCATTAAACTGGCTCACCAATATGACTTCTTGATTGTGGAAGATGATGTCTATCGCGATCTCTCTTTTGAGGGTTCTGTGCCTGCCAGCTTCTACGCGCTGGCGAATGGCAAGCAGGTAGTGAGCATTGGCAGTTTCTCGAAGACGCTCGCACCTGGCTTGCGGCTTGGCTGGCTGCTTGGTTCAGAGGACGTCGTACAGTGCTGTATCAACTGCGGGACGACGCAAATGGGAGGTGGCGCGAACCCTCTAGTGGCGCACATCGTTGCCGAGTACTGCCGCAGCGGATCTTGGGAAGCACACATTTCGCGCTTGCAGTCGCTCTACAAATTGCGTCGCGACGTAGCGCTATCCGCTCTGAGCCAGTACATGCCTTCTGACGTGCGATGGACACATCCTGCGGGTGGCTTTTTCATCTGGCTTAGTTTGCCAGAAAACGTCTTTGCTCAACACGTCAAGCACATGGCGCTCCAGGCAGGCGTGTCTCTTGCGGCGGGCGTGGGTTTCTTCGTGGATCCTTTCGCTGGCGCGCACAACCTGCGCCTTGCCTATAGTTGTGCTACGCCCAACGATATTGACAGTGGCATACGTATCCTTGCGCAGGTTATCGATAAATCAAGGAACGTTGAGCGCTAATAAAATGAACAGATTCTCCTTGGAGACAACGTAGAGATATCTTCTTACCCATCTCCCCCTGTCGAAGCATCTTACTACATAGTCTAATTCTTCTTGAATCTGAAACGTCATTCAGGGAATAATTGCGCTAATTACTAAGTTATTGTTAGTAACTATGCATCATACAACTAATCATCAGAGGTAAACATGTCTTCGACTATCCACATCGTTGGCTTCACTGGAAGCCTTCGTGAACAATCATATAATCAGGCCGCATTGTTTGCGGCGCGAGAGCTACTTCCACCTGATACCGAGCTTGAAATTCTTTCGCTTGGAAACCTGCCACTCTATAACCAGGATCTTGAGCGGGCTGAACCAGAAGTCGTCAATCTCTTCAAAGAGAAGATTAGACAGGCCGATGCGTTGCTCATTGTGACCCCAGAATTTAACTTCTCTATTCCTGGTGTGCTCAAAAACGCGATTGACTGGGCATCACGCCCGGCAGGGAAATCCGTATTCACTGGCAAACCTACAGCGATAATGGGTGTTGGTGGAAAAATGGGCACAGCGCGTGCTCAGCAGCACCTGCGGCAAATCCTGAACCATCTGAAAGCAGACATCCTGGACAAACCAGAAGTATATATTACCTCGGGCTGGGAGAAGTTCGATAGCACCGGTCGCCTCACAGACGAGCCGACGCGTCAACTGATACGCGCGTTACTTGACGCCCTTGTACTGGCAGTGGATACTCCAGCTCTTGCTCATGCAAGTTAATGCGTGCTAACAAGGCGCCTTGCTCTTCGAGCAAAGCGACAATCTGTGTCAGAATCCCATCTAGCAGTTCGAGCACGAAAGATGTCTCTGTCGCTGCAAACTACGCGGCGATACAATCATAAAAGGAAGTGTACCATGTCGAACAAACCGGCCATCCTGGCCGAGGGACTTCATAAACACTACGGAAAGACAAAAGCCCTGGCAGGGCTTGATCTGGTTGCCGAAGAGGGGACCGTACTCGCTGTCCTTGGCCCCAATGGCGCCGGCAAGACCACGGCCGTGCGCATCCTGACCACGCTCTTACGTCCCGACGCAGGTCGAGCAGAGGTTGCCGGGTTAGATGTCGTCAAACACGCCGACGCGCTCCGTGCGCGCATTGGCCTTGCCGGCCAGTATGCCGCCGTCGATGAAAATCTCACCGGCTACGAAAACCTGGAAATGTTTGGACGACTCTATCACCTGCCAGGCGCAATGGCACGACGACGGGCCAACGAGCTCCTCGCACGCTTCGACCTTGTCGACGCCGCGCGGCGCACTGTGAAGACTTACTCGGGGGGCATGCGCCGTCGCCTCGACCTGTCTGCGAGCTTGATCATGTCACCTCCAGTACTCTTCCTGGACGAACCGACGACCGGACTTGATCCTCGTGGCCGCCTCGCTATGTGGGATGTCATCAGCACCCTCGTTGCCGACGGTACAACCGTGCTACTCACTACCCAATACCTGGAGGAAGCCGATCAACTCGCTCATCAAATCGCCGTCGTTGATCAGGGGCGCGTGATCGCCAAAGGCACATCCGACGAACTGAAAGCCCTGGTTGGCGGCGAGCGGCTCGAGCTTACTGTTGCACGCGGGGACGGGAACGACCTGCATGCCGCCGCGCAAGTGCTCAACCCCTACAGTTCTGGCAAACTTCAGATCAATACGGACCACCGCCGCCTTATCGTACCCGTGACTCAGGGCGCACAACTCCTCGCTGCGGTCGTACGCGATCTCGATGCCGCCCACATTCCTTTAGAAGACCTTGCGCTGCGTCGACCAACCCTGGATGATGTCTTTCTCACGCTTACCGGGCGCACTGCCGATGAGACAGAAACACCCACAGATACCATAGATACCCCGGCCACTCAGCCTTTGGTAAGGAGCACTCGATGAATATCAGCAATCTCCGCGTGACTAAATCATTGACGCCATTGCCGCGTCCATCAATCTATTGGACTTTCGCCGATGCCCTCGTCCTGGCGAAGCGCCACCTTGTCCAGATCCCGCGCATCCCTGAGGAATTGATCTTCGCGACGATCCAGCCAATTATGTTCGTCCTGCTCTTCCGCTACGTGTTTGGTGGAGCGATTGCGGTCAGTGGCACTAGTTATGTCAACTATCTGATGGCTGGCATCTTCGCCCAGACCGTCATCTTCGGTTCGACGACAACCGGCATCGGCCTGGCTACCGATCTGCAGCGCGGATTGGTCGACCGCTTTCGCTCCTTGCCGATGGCGAAATCAGCGGTCCTCACGGGTCGCACCATCGCCGACCTTGTGCGCAACACCTTCGTCATATTCGTGATGTGGATGGTCGGTCTGCTGGTTGGCTTCCGACCCGATGGCAATTTCCTTTCCTTGCTAGCGGCTGTTGGGCTACTCCTGCTCACCAGCTTTGCCTTCTCGTGGATCTCGGCGACCATCGGATTGGCTGTGAGCAGCGTGGAGGCGGCACAGTCTGCTGGCTTCATCTGGCTCTTTCCATTGACCTTTGCCAGTAGCGCCTTCGTGCCGACGCGCAGCATGCCCACCTGGCTGCGCACCTTCGCAGAGCATCAGCCGGTCTCGCTCATCGTCAACGCCGTGCGCGGCCTTCTCCTCAACCAGCCTGATGCCTCGACCATCTGGCAGGCTCTGGCCTGGTGCATAGGCATCCTCGTCGTCTTCATTCCCCTTGCAGTATGGGCATACGGACGTCGGACGGCACGCTGAG
>DMFQ01000113.1:1487-2241 GCA_003450555.1 Ktedonobacter sp. | reverse complement strand
TAATAGCCTCTCTAAGTAAAAATACAGGATTATGCACCCATGGCAGAGCATCTTTCTTTCCATGCATCGGACATCGCCGACGACTTGCTCGATCTTCTCCCCAGTCTCCTGCGCCAGATTCGTGCGGATATTCCCCGCGAAATCAACTCAGAACAGGAAACGCCCGAATTGCGTGACATTTCTGAACTACGTGCGACGACCGGACAGATCAGGCTCCTGCGCATGCTGATCACACACCAGCGTTGCACAATGCAGGAATTAGCCGATCAGTTGGATGTAGCGCCACCAACAGTAACGGCAATGATCAAACGGCTGCTTACTCAGGGATTTGTCGAACGTTTACGCGATGAACAGGACTGGCGCGTGGTCCGCGTCTTGCCTACCGAACGCGGTCAGCGTGCAGTCTCCCTGTATGACGAGTACCGCCGTGCCAACTTACAACGCCGCCTGGCACACCTGAACCAGGAAGAACTGGCTCATCTACGTGCTGCCCTACCGATCCTGCGCCACATCATCGAGGTAGAACCATGACAATCACCGTTGAAAAGCTATCGCGCTCCTTTGGGGACATACAAGCAGTGAAGGGCATTGACCTCCACGTCGAACGCGGCGAAACCTTTGGCTTTCTTGGACCCAATGGGGCAGGGAAAAGCACCACGATCAAAATGCTGTGTACCTTGCTCCGTCCCACCAGCGGACGGGCATGGATTAATGGATATGATATTGAACGCGAAGCCTCACAGGTGCGCCAGGG
>DMFQ01000113.1:0-1394 GCA_003450555.1 Ktedonobacter sp. | reverse complement strand
ACTCCACGCAAAACACGCGCTGCACGCATACGCGATGTGCTCCAACTTGTCGGCCTCGACGAACGCCGCAAAGACATCGTAAAAACCTTCTCCGGCGGTATGAAGCGCCGTCTAGAGGTCGCACGCGGTCTGCTGCACGAACCCCAAACACTCTTTCTCGATGAGCCAACCGTTGGCCTTGATCCACAAACTCGGCGCAGCGTCTGGGAACATGTGCTGCGACTGCGCGAGAGTACAGGACTCACCATCTTTATGACCACTCACTACATGGAAGAAGCTGAATATTGTGATCGCATCGCCATCATCGACTATGGTCAAATTGTGGCCCTCGATACTCCCACTGCGCTCAAACGCATGGTCGGTCAAGACCAGGTACGCCTCACTACGTCCGTACCCGAGCAGGCCGCTGCCATTCTTGAACAACATCTTGGCCATCCCGTGCGCCGCACAGATGATGCCATTTATGCAGAGGGAGAGAATGGTCAGGCGTTAGCAGCCAGCGTCATCCGCCAGCTGACCCTGGCAGATATTGAGGTACTTGGAGTGAATGTGACCGTCCCAACCTTGGAAGACGTCTTTGTACGCCTCACTGGTCGAGCCATTCGTGACGAGTCTGCCAGCGCCAAAGATCGCATGGGGTCTCGTCTGCGCAGTCGTGGTCGCTTACGCCGCTAGCTAAGGAATCCATCAATGCTCAAAACAACGCAGCCAGCTCCCGTTCCTGACATCTCACCTGAAAACAGGTCTGCTCCCGCTTTTTTTATCGATCCAGAAGGCATCGCTATGATCTGGCGCCGCGATATGGTGCGTCTCTGGCGACAACGAACGCGACTGCTTGGAGCGGTGGCGCGCGCGCTCGTCTGGCTTTTCGCGCTGGGATTTGGCCTGCGCGGTTCGCTCGGTTCTATCGCAGGTTTTAGCTACGTACAGTTTGTCTTTCCAGGTGTGATCGCTATGACGGTCATATTTAGCGGTCTACAATCGGCAATTTCGATTGTGTATGACCGCGAGTTTGGCTTTCTCAAAGAAGTACAGGTAGCACCGACCCCGCGTTCAACACTGGCTATCGGGAAATGTTTGGGTGGCGCATCGAGTTCGACCGTTCAGGCGCTGATCATTCTGATCTTTGCCCCATTTGCTTCCGTAACCCTGACGCCTTTGAACGTGCTTGCTACCATAGTAGTAACCTTTGTCACCGCTCTGGCGATCTGTAGCCTTGGTGTGGTCATCGCCATGTGGATCACCGACTTTGAGAACTTCGGCACCATCCAGAACTTTATTACCTTGCCGCTCTACATGTTCTCAGGAGCGATCTTCCCAACCCGCCAGGTCCCACCATGGTTGCACACGCTTCTCTTGCTCAATCCCCTTTCATATGGCGTCAATGCCATTCG
>DMFQ01000270.1:11071-12575 GCA_003450555.1 Ktedonobacter sp. | reverse complement strand
GCGACGTACATTTGTCGTGCTCAGTGCGCTCCTGCTGTTCTTGTTGATCTTTGCCGCGGTACGCTTTGCCGCGGGAGTAAGCGCCACCAATGACCAGTTGTTTGTGCGCGTTGGCAACCAGCAGGTGATGACGCTCGACCTGCGACAGAGCTTGCCAATCAGTCCGGCGCTTCTTGGCGTCAACGTCTTTCCCAAAATCGGCACCTTTTCGCAAGATAATGCCGCTGGGTTCATGCAATACAGTCCGTCGCTGATAGAGGGTTTTAGAGATGCCCGGATCAAGCTCTTGCGCTTCCCCGGCAGCGCGTGGGGGGAAAAGCACTATCTCACCCTCGATCAACTTGGCGCCTATAATACGCTGTTACAAGAGGTGAATAGCGATGGTATGATCCAGGTGCGCCTTTCCGGTCCCATTGGCGGCAATTTTCCTGAACTGGCAGACATCAAGAACCGCGCTCATATCGCTAGCCAGTGGGTCGATTTCTTCAATAATCCTCATAGTAATCAGCGCGTAGGAAACTTCGCGCATGTGCCCTTTCACCCCGTCAAACTGTGGACGGTGGGAAACGAGCCGGATACACTGATTAATCCCGCCACGGGGCAGCGCTATACCGTCAGAGAGTATGTGCAGGACTTCATCCAGTTTTCTGTGGCTATGCACCGCACCGATCCAACCATCAAGGTCTTTGGCCCGGAGATCAGTGAGTTCTATGGCCCCGGCGCCGGGCCGAGCGACGCCAATGGCGAATTATGGATGGAGGGATTTCTCAAGGGTGTCGGGGCGTATGAAAGAGCCAATCATGTTACTGTGCTCGATGGCGTCTCATTTCACCGCTCCCTGTTTGCCAACGCACAGGCGCCTTATGCCTTCTTAAGCAGCACTGGAGAATGGAATTACCTGCTCCCGGGGCTGCACCAGTTGATTGCGCAGAACCTGGAGCGCGATGTACCTATCGCGCTCACCACTATCAATACCAATCCTCCCCACCAGCTCGCGCCTTCGCGCGGACTGGCAGCGCTGTGGTGGGCTGACACCCTGGGGACATTGATGAACCAGCAGGTGTCGTATGTTGCCTTTTCATCGGTGGCTGGCGCAGGTACGCCATACTCGTTGTTTGCCGCTGGACAACAGCCGACGCCTATGTTTCGCGTAATGGAGCTTTTCTCGCGTCTGCAGCGCAATCTAGTTCCGCTAGAGGCACAGCGCGATCCAGTCAGCGTCTATGCCACACAGGATGATAGCCATAGTACGGTGAGCCTCCTCTTCATTAATAAATCGCCGACAACACAGCTTGCCCAGATCAGTGCACAAAACAGCCTTTTTATGATCAGTCCCTGGACTAGCCTGGATGTCAGCCTGAAAGGTTACAGCATGGTCGTGGTGACCTTACACCGCAATGGCTCCGGCAGCGACGAAGCGTACAGCTTCATTGCTCCTGCCAACAATGACGCGAGTACCGGCCTGGTAGTGCATGCGATCTGTGGTAACAAAACCGATGCGCTG
>DMFQ01000270.1:5493-10923 GCA_003450555.1 Ktedonobacter sp. | reverse complement strand
ATTATCCTGGTGATGACCGCGCAGGCCATCTTCAATATACGGTTGCGCCTCTTTATCTGGGAGGTGCCGGAACACGCCTGGCTCAACCACGCGCCCACGATCTACCTCGATCCTTGCCTCTCCTTTACCTTGCTCTTGCCCGCTAAGAACGAAGAAGCTGTCTACCGTGAAACTATCCAGAAAGTCTATAACCTGAACTATCCCAAAGAACTCTTACAAATCATGGCCATTTGCCGCGAGGATGATCCCGGCACGATCGCGGAGGCGCAGTCAAAAATTGACGAGTTGGGTGATCCAAACGTCCAGCTTGTCATCTATAGTGACTACCCCGTCAATAAGCCGCACGGCATGAACCTGGCTCTCCAGGTGGCGCGTGGCGATATCGTCACCATTTTCGATGCCGAGGACGAGCCGCATCCTGATATTCTCAACATCATCAACACGACGATGCTCAACAATGACGTGGATGTCGTACAGAGCGGCGTGCAGTTGATGAACCACAATACAAAATGGTTCTGCTTTTTGAATGTGCTGGAATACTTCTTCTGGTTCAAATCCTCCATGCACTTCTTCGCTCAGGTCGGCATGACGCCCCTTGGCGGCAACACGGTTTTTGTGCGCCGCGAGCTGATGGAGCAATTGGGCGGCTGGGACGAGACCTGCCTGACGGAGGACGCGGACCTTGGCATTCGCCTCAACATCTCGCACGCGCGCATGCGCATCATCTACGATGACGAGTTTGTGACACGCGAGGAGACTCCCCACACGGTCGCGCAGTTCATCAAGCAGCGCACGCGCTGGAACCAGGGATTCCTGCAGATCCTTTTCAAAGGGGAGTGGTTGAAGCTTGAACGGTTCTCGCAGCGGCTGCTGGCCTTCTATGTGCTCACCCTTCCGGAGCTGCAAGCGTTCTTCGCCCTGCTGGTGCCGGTCTCACTGCTGATGTTCTTCTTCGTCAAACTCCCACTCTGGTTTGCCATGCTCACCTTCTTGCCGTTCTACTGCTTTATCCTGACCGCTTTTATAGACCTGGCAGGACTGCACGAGTTTCTGAAGGTGCACAAACGCAGTTGGAACTGGCATGAAGCCATGATTATGATCGTGGCATTTATTCCGTATCAATGGCTGCTGAGTTTTGGCGCGCTACGAGCAGTCTTCCGCTTCACACAAGGAAGGTCGAACTGGGAAAAGACGGCCCACATTGGCCAGCATCGCAATAGCTCTGCTGCGCAGAGATCGAGTGCCGCGCTATGACAACCTCCTCATCCTCACAAGCTTCACAGGTGTCACAACTGTCACAAACGTCACAAACGTCACAAGAGCAGCGGCAAGCTCCAGCGGAACTAAAAGTAACGCGCTCGGTGCGGCGCAAGGTCTCTCCCGCGAGCTACGGGCAAGCTGCCCCTACTCCTGTCCCTGCTGCTCCCACCCCTGGCATTGTGCCATCGCATATAATTCGTCCCGTTCACATTGCCCAATCCGCCGTACCATCCACCGAAAAGCAACAGAGCACGCCCCACAAATCGTTTGCCCCCAGCGGCATTGAACAGCTACCTGCTGCCACGGTACCCGCCCCACCCACTCAACCTACGCGACCTGCTGCCAACCGCCATCCCCAGATCCAGGAGCCAGCGATTGAGAACGGCCACGTTATCCTGCATCGCGCACCCAATTTTTATGTGCGCACCACGAATCGACGCGGTCAAAGCTCTCACCCGCTGCGGAGAAGGACCGGCCAGACTACGTTGATGCCCAGGCTGGCACCCGAGCAAGAGATGCGCATTGCCAACAGCGAGACGCGCATGATGCCCAATCTAGAATCAATTAATCCCATTGAGCCGAAAAGGTTTCCCTTACCGGTATGGGTCGAGGCCACCGTCGTGGTTGTAGGACTGATTATCGCGTTCGCAGCGCATGCCTTCAATCTGTTCAATTACCCGCAATATGGGCTTGACGAGGGTACCTATATGTCGAGCGCGTGGGCCATTCTGCACGGAAAGATCTGGCCCTATGCTTACGGCTATGGTCACCCGCCCTTGGCCTGGATACAGATCGCGGCATGGGTGCAGTTGACCGGCGGTCTCTTTACCTTTGGTAACGCGGTGAACACTGGTCGCGTCTTGATGCTCTTCTACGCAACCGGCAGCGCTTTACTGGTCTACCTGATTTTCAGCCGGTTGCATGGGAGCCGCACTGGCGCCCTGTTGGCAATGGTCATCTTCTCACTCTCGCCGCTCTGCATCACCTATCAACGACAGGTGTTACTGGACAACGTCGCGACCTTCTGGCTGCTGTTGTCGCTGTGCCTTCTCGTTGTCGGCGAGAGTCGGCTGTTTTTTATTGTGCTTTCGGCCATCTCCTTCGGCGTAGCCTTGCTCTCAAAAGAGGTACTCCTGCTCTTCTTCCCTGCCATGATTTACGCGGTCTGGTTGCACTCTACCAGCTTTCAGCGCAAATTCGCGCTGGTGGCCTTCACCTACGGCGTGATCGCGATGGGTTCCAGTTTCGTTTTGCTGGCAACTTTAAAAGGGGAACTGCTGCCAACCGGCATTTTGCCATGGGATCATCACCCGCACCTGAACCTCTTCAGCACCTATATTGGACAGCTCCAACGCGGCCAGAACCAGGGAGACGTGGTAGTTGCCTGGAACATCTGGGCGCAGCAAGATTATCTGCTCATTATTTGTAGCGTAGCTGCCATGCTCTTCAATCTCGTAGCCGGTTGGTGGAACCGCAAGCTGCTGCTGCTCGCGCTCATTTCCATCAGTTTCTCCCTGCTCTTTCTGCGCAACGGCGTGACATTCCCTTTCTACATTATTCCTCTTTTGCCATTTAACGCCATCAATATTGCCGCGGCCATTACCATCATGACGAAGTGGATAGGCAAAATCACGCGTATCGAGTTAGTACAGGTGACCCTCATCTTCCTTTTTATAACGGGCACAGTTACCTATGATGCACAGCACTCCAGCACCATTTTTGCCACAAACCTGACATCGCCACAGGTCAAAGCACTGGCATGGATACGGAACAATGTGCCACATAGCGATGTCATCGTCATCAACAGCTATCTCTTCACCGATTTACATGAGGAGGGGGGCGCGGGCGTCGGCGATGGGACGATCTACCCCTACGCGCATGTCTACTGGAACGTAGCATTTGACCCGGAGATACACGACACTCTTTTGCAAAATGACTGGAACCGCATAGACTATATAGTAACCGATTCTCCTATGTTGCGCGATATCGAGCACCTCCATGGTAATATGGAATTGGTCAACAAGGCATTACAAAATGCATCACTAGTGGCCGAGTTTCGTCCAAACGCGTTTGATCAACAATACGCCATGCAAATTTACCAGGTCAATCACACATTTAATAATAGGAAGAAAACATAAATTATGGTAGCAACACGACCAGAGACCAATACAATCGCTATTGCGCGCACCTTTGACGGTATTGAAGAGGCAGCACACCGCGTGATTGAACAGGTAGGGGGTATGGCCTCCGTCCTCAAAGGCGCGAAGATCGCCATTCTCAAACCGAATTTTGTGGCTGGTCGTGGCGCCGAGACAGGTTCGACTACCAGCTTTGCCCTACTCAAGGCCGTAGCGGAAGAGGTGCAGGCCTGTGGAGCGGAGCCAGTGCTCTGCGAAATGCCTGGTACCGAGTTCGACCGCGAGGCCACTTATACCATTCTGGGAGTAGAACAATTTTGCCAGGAGCGTGGTATACGCATCCTGCGCATAGACCCGGAAGGCAATGAGCAGGATTGGGTCCCGGTGCAACCAGCTGGCGCGAAGAAGCTGCGCCGCTTCCACGTCCCACGTATCCTCAACGAGGCCTGCCTGATTAACTTGCCCGTTCTGAAAACACATGTCGTCTCGACTATGACGCTGGGCATGAAAAACCCGATGGGTATACTGCCCCGTCCTGATCGCCGCTCGATGCATACCTTCGGGATTGACCAGTCCATCGTCGATATGAACCTGGGTATCAAACCAGATCTGACCATCATCGATGGCAGCGTGGGCCAGGACGGTGAGGGACCTCTCTATGGCGATAGAGCTGATCTACAGGTGTTGGTAGCCGGACACGATAGCCTCGCCGTCGATCTCGTCTGCTGCCAGCTCGTTGGCGTGAAGCCGCGAGACATCCCGCATCTCAAGCTTGCACTGGAGCAAGTCGGCAAGCCGTCCTGGACGCTGGCAGGTGAAGATGTTGGGGTTATCAAGCAGTTCCGCCTCCCTGAAGTGAAGCCCCTGTATCGCTTCGTCTTCTGGATGATGTATCCCCTGGACTACCCATTCACCTGGATCTCCGAGCGCGGCAAGCATCTCTGTACTACGCTGTACAGCACGGGGCTGGTAGGCACGCGCCCACAGATCAAAGAGGAGAACTGCACGCGCTGCGGTGTCTGCGTCGAGGCTTGCCCGCTGCCGAACGTCATCGATCTCAAGTCATTAAAGGTCAACTACGCCACCTGCCAGCGCTGCCTGCTCTGCTACGAGGCCTGTCCCGAAAACGCCATCAGTGTCAAGGGTTATTCAGGAGCACGCCAATGACCATACTGGTAACAGGTGCGACGGGCTTTCTTGGCTCGGCCCTGGTGATGGAACTGGTGCGGCAACAGCGGCCAGTGCGCATCCTGGCCCGCGATGAACAAAAAGCCCGCGCGCAATTTGGCGCGGCCGTCACAATTATCCCAGGTGAGATTACCAACGAACAGCAG
Organism: Ktedonobacter sp.; assembly: GCA_003450555.1. Classification (GTDB taxonomy): domain Bacteria; phylum Chloroflexota; class Ktedonobacteria; order Ktedonobacterales; family Ktedonobacteraceae; genus UBA11361. Next base: position 6,191 of record DMFQ01000270.1, on the reverse strand, counting down.
GTGCGGCAGGCAGTCGATGGCGCGACAGAGATTTATCATCTCGTGGGCCGCCTCTACCATCCCAGCACCCCAACCGAACTTTATCGCATGACCCATGTCGAGGGAACACGCGTCCTGCTCGCCGCCTGCCAGGGACAAAGCCAGTTGCAGCGTATCGTGCACTGTAGTACGACCGGAGTTCATGGTGTGACGGGCCGAACGCCTGCTGCGGAGGATGCCCCCTTTGCTCCAACCAATCCTTATGAAGCGACCAAGTTGGAGGCGGAGTTGCTGGCCCTCAAAGCTTATAAAGAAGATAGACTACCTGTCAGCGTCATACGGCCCGGGCTCGTCTATGGGCCGGGCGATCTGCACCTGCTCGGCTTCTTTCTTTCAATCAAGAAAGGACTATTTCGCGTCATCGATAGTGGGAGAGCATTACTTCACCCGATCTACATCGACGATATGATCAGCGCGTTTCTTCTGTGCGCTCGGCGCCCTGAGGCCATCGGTCGCAGCTATAACATCGCAGGAGAGCGTCCCGTGACGATCCGCGAACTGGCCACCGCCATTGCACATGCCATGGACAAGGAGTTGCCCGCTGGCAGTATCCCACTCTGGCTAGCCAATCTTGCCGCCGATATCTTTGCCGCGCTGCCCGGCTTTCAGGGAGAAAGCGCACCACTGACGCGCAGCCGTGTGAAATTTCTCACCAATAG
>DMFQ01000270.1:2210-5375 GCA_003450555.1 Ktedonobacter sp. | reverse complement strand
TGTAGACCTGGAAAAAGGCATGCGGTTGACGGCTGAGTGGTATGCAAAACACCATTATTTGTAAGCTTCAAAGCACGTGGTTCACTGCACTCCAGGTTATATATCGTTAAGAATGCAGGTATCAATCGTTCTTCAGTAAGTCAAAGTTATGTACGAGGTTTGAATGCAACACGATCAACGTTCAGCACAATCCATGCGTCGCCCAGCACGGCTGGTCAAATACCCTACCCACCCTATACCCAACAATGGAAGCACTGAGCTTGACGCAGTAAACGATGTTGCTAATCAACCGACAAAGCTAATGCAGCAGGTGAGCAAACCGCCTCATCCAACAACGCCGGCATATAATCTCGGTTGGTTATCACCTGCTGACCTTGAACCTGATCTGGATGATATTAGCAACCAGAGTACGAACCTCATGCAACTCAGCGGTATGCTGCGCACAGTCCGCGTACAACAACCGCAGCCTTCCAAGCAGAGGAATGCAGCCAACTCCAACAATGATGGCGCGATGAACATCATCGAAGAAGAGTACTGGCCGTACGGTATACAGCAGACGGGAGCATTGCCCATCGTCAACCTGTATGGCAACGAGCCCTTCGGTCGGTCACTGCCACAGATCCCTGTCGCGGTTGCTCAACCTCCTGCCAGGGAACAGCCAGCATGGAGAGCCTGGCTCAGTTCTCCGACGGCAAAGATCATCTTTGGCCTGCTGGTTGGCATTGGCATGCTCTACCTCGTCACAAAATTTGTGGACATCAGGGCCACAGCACATGTGCTGCAACAAAACCTGACCACACCGCGCGGTATTATGTTGGCGCTGCTCTCAGGGGTTGCCTTTCTGGCAGCATTCAGTATTCGCGGCATGCGCTGGAAGCTTTTCTTGAATCCTATTGGCCACATCAGTACATTTAAAGCTATTCAGCTCTTCCTCGTCGGCATCTTTCTCAATTTCCTTTTGCCGATCCGCGGGGGAGAGGTAGCGAAGAGTCTGATGCTCAAGCGCATCGCCAATATTCCTGTCAGCCAGTCTCTGCCAACCGTTGCCATGGATAAAGCGCTGGATCTGATGCCTGCGCTCTTCATCATGGCAATCGTCCCATTCCTCGGCGTCACGATGGACATTAAACTCTGGTTCATTCTGGGAACAGTCGGGGGATTACTGGTAATCTTGATCTTTTTCATCGCACTTGCTGCCTGGAAGCGTTCCATCGCCATCGCCCTCATGCAGAAAATGACGGGCCTGCTCCCCGGCTCTCTCGGGAACAAAGTCGCGGGCTTCGCCACCGGTTTTGTCGATTCACTACTGCTTGGCGCCAGCCGCCCCAAAATCTTTCTGCCAGCGGTGCTGCTCACCTGCATCGCGGTGATCTTCGACGGCCTTTTTGCTATGTTGGCCTTCTGGACCATCGGCTATTCTATCCCCTTTGGCACGTCCATCTTTGGCTATACGGTATACAACATGTTCTATATCCTACCAACTCCTCCTGGACAGGTCGGCAGCAACGAGGTGGCCGGCCTGCTGGTCTTCCACGGGCTTCTGGGTCTCCCCGCGGATAAAGTTACCGCCATGTTCGTCTTTTCCCATCCCTGGGCAGCTCTTTTGATGACGCTAACGGGCATGGCCTGTCTCAGCGCTCTGGGACTGACGATCTCAAGTGCTATGAAGGTACAGACTGAGGGAGAGAAGGCGGAAGTGACGCAGAAACAGATTGTACCCGCAAAACAGAAACAGACGCTACGAGCGTAACGCGGGCAAGGGGAAACTCAAGGGTTCACCTGTGACGAGGCATGTTATGAGATTATATCAACTTGCATCACGAGCCTTACTATGCCCGATTGGTGGAGAATGATCAAATTGTATCTATTGTTGCACATTTTCTTTACCCTGTGCTATAATCCTACTGGTACAAATGAGAGATAACAGATGGGATTACGCGAATGAAAAAGAATGAGCCGCCCTCTGTTTGGGGATCACTGGCCCTGATGGGGCAGCTTGGCTTCATCATAGCCGTTCCCCTGGCTCTAGGTGCTATCGGAGGAAATTACCTCGATGGCCTTACCCACACACATAATTTATATCTATATCTCGGGCTGCTGCTTGGCCTGATCTTGGGCATATTTGGAGCCTACCGTTTATTTAAAGGCTTTTTTTAGATTAGGATAGACGGGAGCCAGCTACAACGAAACAGATCTAGCAGAGCTCGGTGAACAGGAGGATGCCGAGTGGGACTCTGGAAACTTCTTGAAATCAAAATTCAACCGGATGTGATTTTTTACCTCGGGCCAATTCCGGTAACGAACACGCTACTTTGTACCTGGTTATCCATCCTCGCTTTAGCTGTATTCTTCTTCTTTGCCACTCGTCGGCGTGCTTTGATCCCTTCTGGTATACAGAACGTGGCCGAGTACCTCATAGAGTTTCTGCTAGGGTTGGTTGAAGGTGTATCAGGTAAAGAAAAAGGGAGAAAGTTTTTTCCCCTGGTAGCGACCTTCTTTATCTTCATTCTCGTTTCCAATCTGCTGGATGTTATCCCGGGTGTGGATACCATTGGTACGATCAACCATGATGCCATCAAAGCTGCCCATGTAACCAGTCAACCACTTTGGGGGTTCCTGCTCTTCGGTGATCTTTCTGACAAGCTGATCCCCTGGATTCGTCCGGCCACTAGTGACCTGAACCTCAATTTTGCCATGGCTCTTATCGCTGTAATAACCTGCCAGGTTTTTGGTTTCTACACCCTGGGCCCCCTGGAACATCTGGGTAAATACATCAACTTGAAAACGTTTTTCCAATCGGCGCGCAGACTTAATTTTGGAGGAATGTTTCAGGGACTTATCGAGTTCTTCGTAGGTGTCATCGACATCATTAGTGAATTATCTCGTATCCTTTCGCTCGCCTTCCGTCTCTTCGGCAATATCTTCGCCGGCAGTGCAGTGTTAGCAGTGTTTGCGTTCATCTTGCCGTTTGTATCCGACGTGGTCTTTATTCCGCTGGAGCTTTTTGTGGCTTTCGTACAGGCCCTGGTCTTCGGCCTCCTCACCCTTGTCTACCTGGAAATGGCCACAACGGGTCATGCACATACAGACGAGAGTGAACAAGAAGCACATGCAGAATTTGAGCGAAACGAGGAGAAGGCAACAGCAACTGCCCATTAATAGTGC
>DMFQ01000270.1:735-2041 GCA_003450555.1 Ktedonobacter sp. | reverse complement strand
GACCCGATTTATCGCGTCCCGGCGCCTGGGTGGAAACGCGAATACACACAGAGTTTTGTAAAAGCGTCTCGTCCCTACTTAAGAACAGTAATTGCTACTCGCAGAAATTGTAGCTGCGATTGCATAAATTCAGTTAAACAACTCAATAGCAGAATGACCCTTAAGGAGGATTTTAATCATGCTTTTTAGTTCCATTGCATCAGTGTTAACCATTGTTTTGGGAGCCACTGACACGACATTTAACACGTTAGCTGTAGCGTTAGCAATCGGTCTGGGAGCCATCGGCCCTGGTATCGGTATCGGTATTGCCGCCGGTCAGGCATTCAATGCCATTGGTCGCAACCCAGAAGCCGAGCCACTGATCCGTATCAACATGTTTATTGGTCTGGCTTTCGCCGAAGCTATTGCTATTTACGCTCTGGTTATCGCCTTCTTGCTCAACGCCAGATAGTATTTCCAGGATGTGCCTGAAATGTAGGTGGCTCCTTGCCACTACATTTTAGACGAATATTCTGTTTCTACTACCTCTGACGAAAGGAGGCGCATACAGTGATGCACATACTTATTCTTGCCGATCTGTTAGGTGGCTTCGGTGTCAATTTAATTGCCTTCCTCTCACAACTCGTCAGCTTTGGTATCGTCTTCTTATTACTTTGGAGATGGGGTTTGCCCGCAATTCTCAGTACAATGGAGAAGCGACAAGCTGTGATTCGTGAAGGAGTTGAGAACGCGGAAAAGGCAAAACGTGATCTTGAAGAAGCGACCAGACGTGCTGACGAGTTAATGCTTGAAGCGCGCAGGCAGGCTCAAGATACGATCGCACAGGCAGCAAAGGCTGCCGAAGGGGAAGCCAATCGAATTCGCGAAGATGCGCACGCCCAGGCTGAGCAGATTAGTAAGCAACAGGTGGCGCGTATTCAACAGGAAGCTGCGCGCGCATACGCTGATCTCAATCGCCTGGTTGTGAACCTCTCGATCAATGCAGCGAGCAAGGTTATTAGTAAATCGGTCGATAGCAGCGATAACCGCCGCCTGGTGGAAGAATTCGTTAGCACTAGCCAGACAAAGGAACAGTAATGCTAAAAGGAGCGATAGCACGTCGCTACGCGGGGGCCATGTTCGAGATCGGGCTTAAGCAGAATAAGCTTGACCGCACTCTCGAAGATGTCAAAGAGATAGCTCAGGTCTTTGCGAATCGCAAACTGGCTTATCTTCTACGTGAGCCTAAAATTCCCGCGCAGCGCAAAGAGACAGCTATACACCAGGCATTGGTGGGTAAGGTGCTGCCTTCATCGCTCAACCTCGC
>DMFQ01000270.1:0-624 GCA_003450555.1 Ktedonobacter sp. | reverse complement strand
AAGTTACAACGGCAACGAAACTTGACGATGCGCAGATGAACCTTATCAAGCAAGCGCTTGAACGTAGAACAGGTAAAACGATTCTTGTAGAAACGAAGGTTCAGCCCGAAATCCTGGGTGGAGTAATAACTCGTATCGGCGACCAGGTAATCGACGGTAGCATTCGCTATCGCTTGAGCGCATTACGACAGCGGTTGTTGTCCGGATCTCCTAGCAGCAGCATCGATTTCCTATCTGAAGCAGGAAATGATCAGGGGAAAAAAACAACGGCTGAAGATGCCCTTGTAACGCCAAATTCGCAAGGAGATACGGCTGAGCCGAGTAGAATACAATAAGAAGTTAGAGCAATGAGGATTGAATCCGAGGAGGGATAACGATGGCATCTTGGGCTGATGAAATCAGTGCCATCATTGAGAAAAACATCGCAGGGTTTGGTGGAGGTGAGACGGAAACAGCTAGCGTTGGCACCGTGATTACGGTGCAGGACGGTATCGCTCGCGTCTACGGCCTGCAAGATGTGAAGTATCTTGAACTGGTAGAATTTACCCGCACAGGACTGTTTGGCATGGCCTTTAACCTCGAAGAAGAGACGGTCAGTTGCCCAATCCTGGGTGATTATACACA
>DMFQ01000368.1:14215-14413 GCA_003450555.1 Ktedonobacter sp. | reverse complement strand
CAAGGCTTGCCCTTGCCCTGCCCCTCACACCTGCAACTCTTGTTACTCTGCACCCCTCGCTCCCTCACATCTCTAACATGTACGAACAGGGTAACCACATCCGGAGAATGATGAACGCTCTTTCACCAGCAGGTTCCTTACCAGCCCCCTTGAGAAGCCCGCTCCTACAGGTACGCATCCGCTCCCAAAGCACCTCCC
>DMFQ01000368.1:9115-14019 GCA_003450555.1 Ktedonobacter sp. | reverse complement strand
CAAGTGCGACAAGTGCGACAAACTCACTTCGCCAGCGCCTGGAACATATAGCAGTTGAAGCGTACAGCCTCGCGCAAATCATCCAACCGTATATGCTCGTTGGGCGCGTGAGCGCCATTAGCCCAATACGTTGGATTCCCCGGCACCGAAAGACCGGGAACGCCAACATAGCGCCGTAACGCACCCAGCAGCGGCAGCGTTCCGCCAGCAATAGGATTGATCGCTGGCTTCTTCCCATTATAAGACTCCGCGATGGCCGCGATACGCTGCACCAGCGGCTCATCAATCGGCGTCACCACCGGTTCCGCGCGCCCAAAGGTCGTGATCTTAATGTCGTCATAGCCCTGATCCTTGAGATGGGTCTGCAGCTTTGCCAGGATATCCTCGGGATCCTGGTTAGGCACGAGACGGAAATCGATCTTTGCCATCGCCTTAGCGGGCAACACCGTCTTTGACCCCTCTCCAGTATAGCCACTCACCAACCCCGCGATATTGCAGGTGGGAGTGAATGCCGCGCGTTCGGCCAACGCCGCCCCCGCGAGGCCATCTACAAATTGCTGCACCTGGAATGCCTCGCGCAGCTCCGCGTCCATGTTTGGCTGGTCGGCAATGGCGTCTAACTGTGCCTCAGATGGCTTGAGCACTGCATCATAGAAGCCCGGAATGCGTATATGCCCGTCGGGCGTGCGCAATGTCGCAAGCGCCTGCACCATGCGCCATGCCGCGCTCGGCAGAATAGGCGCCGCTCCCGAGTGCGCATCAATGCCCGTGCCCTGTACGTCTAGCTGCACATAGAGCAGTCCCTTGGTACCCAGCATTAACTCAGGTCGCCCGGTCGGCCCAAAGCCCTCGCCTTCCCAGAAACACGCGTCTGCCCGCAGCAGTGATGCATACGTCGAAGCGATAGCGCCAAAGTGCGGGCTGCCAATCTCCTCTTCTCCCTCGATGATCCAGTGCAGCGTGATGGGCAGTTCTCCAAGCACTGCCCGCAGCGCGCGGATAGCGGTCAGCCGTGCTGCTATTTCACCCTTGTTGTCAGCCGCTCCGCGCGCGTAGAGTTTGCCGTCGCGTACCGTTGGCTCAAAGGCCGGCGAGTGCCACAACTCCAGCGGCTCGGCAGGCTGTACATCATAGTGATTGTAGAGGAGCACGGTATAGGGGCTACGGCCTCGCAACTCACCATAAATCGCCGGTGGAGCTCCTTCAGCATAGAGTCGCTGCGTCTGAAAGCCCGTATCGCTCAACAGAGACTCGACCATATCAGCCATCTCCGGCATTCCCAGACCCTGTGCCGCGACACTTGGCTGGCGACAGAGTCGCTCAAGCAGCGCCTGTGCCTCTCCCTCGTGCTCATCAAGGTACGTCGTAACTGCATCTGTCATTGTGAGCTTCCCTTTCTAAGCAAGTTTCTGTAAGAAGCTTGCCACGGTGCGAATACCCTTATAGAACTGGGTAAGAGAGTACTTCTCGTTTGGCGAGTGCAGGTTATCGTCGGGCAACCCGAAGCCCATTAGCACCACCGGTGCCTTCAGCACTTCATAGAAGAGAGCTGCTATCGGTATCGAGCCTCCTTCACGAATATAGATAGGCTCTTTGCCAAACGTCTCTTTCAGAGCTGCTGCCGCTGCCTGTATTGGAGGCGAGTCTGGCAAAACCATGACCCCTTCGCCGCCATGTACCTTATGCACTATCACCTCTACCCCAGCTGGAGCCAGTTCTTTTACTCGCCGCTCAAAGAGCGTGAATGCCTCCTCCGACTTCACATCTGGTGGCAGCCGCAGACTTATCTTGGCTCTGCCAACAGCCGGAATAACCGTCTTGGCTCCCTCTCCAACAAAGCCACCGATAATGCCGTGCACCTCAAGCGTTGGACGCGCCCACATGCGCTCCATCGGTGGATACTCTGACTCACCGGTAAATTGCGAGACGCCCATCTCTTCCAACAGGGACTCGTTGATGTGCAGCGGGTCCTCATGCCAGAATTTCAGTTCCTCCGCCGTCGGCTTGCGCACTTTATCGTAGAGACCGGGTACATGAATATGCCCTTCGGCATCCTTCAAGCCAGCGATAATAATGGCAAGGCTGTGTAACGGGTTGGGAGCCACTCCGCCATATTCTCCCGAATGCAGATCGCGTTTTGCCCCGCGCACCTCCACTTCGGTGTAGATGATGCCGCGCAGACCATAAATGAGCGCCGGAATGTCTTTGGCAGGTATCCCCGTATCGCAGATAAAGGCTGCGTCACACTGCAAACGCTCGGGATAGGTATTGACGTAATGCTCAATCGACTCACCCCCAGCCTCTTCCTCTCCCTCGATGAGCACCTTTACATTGACCGGCAATGTACCATTCACCATCATCAGCGCTTCCAGTGCCTTGAGTACCAGCATAGTCTGCCCTTTGTCGTCACACGCCCCCCGGCAATACAGGTTGTCACCTCGTACCGTCGGTTCAAAAGGAGGAGAATTCCACAGTTCTACCGGGTCAACCGGCTGCACATCGTAATGCCCATAAATAAGCAGCGTCGGCTTCCCTGGTGCTTTAAGCCACTCACCATAGACGAGTGGATGCCCTGCCGTCTGGATCAACTCGGCCCGTTCAAAACCAATGTGCTTTAACTGGTCAACTGCGTACACCGCCGCCCTGCGTATATCAACGGCATGTTCCGGCAGCGTGCTGATGCTTGGAATACGCAGCCAGCTTTTCAGGTCTTCAAGAAAACGCCCCTCGTTCTCAGTAATATATGTCTCCAATTGAGTCATTTCACACTATCCTTTCATGGAAGATATGCCTTATCCTAACACGGGAGCAATGCTACCCACAAGAGGACAAACGAGATATGTGCCTATAATATAGAGGTCCATCTTAATGAAGACGAATAAGGAGAAAAAGATGACAAGACAGAACATTGCAACAGGTACGCCATGGGAACCCATCATAGGCTATTCGCGGGCAGTCCGCGTCGGAAACACAATCCACGTCTCAGGTACGACTGCTACCGACGAGCACGGGCAGGTTGTAGGCGTCAAAGACCCCTATACACAGAGCATCCAGACTCTGAAGAACATCGAGTCTGCCCTCTTGCGAGCGGGCGCCAGTATGAAGGATGTTGTTCGCACCCGTATCTACGTCACCAATATCAGAGACTGGGAGAAGATCGGCAAAGCACACGGCGAGTTCTTTCGCAATATTCGACCGGCCACTTCGATGGTTGAGGTCAGCCGGTTGATCGACCCGCAGATGGTGGTAGAAATAGAGGCCGAGGCATTGATTGGTGAATCATAAAATCAACATAGCATCGCCAAAGCTAAAAAATCGGTAATGCTCACGCATGGCTTCTTGATAGGCCTGCTCTATCAAGGCCTTGCTGGCAAAAGCGCTGACAAGGAGAAGCAGCGTTGAGCGGGGCAGGTGGAAATTCGTAATCATGGCATCTACGACCTGAAAACGATAGCCAGGTGTGATGAACAGGCGGGTTGCTTCCTGGTAAGGCTCGACCCGCCCATTATAAAAACCGGCCACGCTCTCCAGCACGCGCACCGATGTTGTTCCCACTGCCACGATGCGGCCGCCAGCCTTGCGCGTCTCATTGATAAGTTCCGCGGTGGGAGCATCCAACTCGATTTCTTCGCTGTGCATTTTGTGCTCGCTGACATCTTCGCATTCGACTGGCCGAAAGGTATCCAGCCCCACATGCAACGTCACGAAGCCAACGCGTACCCCCTGCTTTCGCAAATGTTCTAACAAGCCGGGTGTGAAGTGCAGGCCAGCCGTGGGAGCAGCAGCCGACCCGCTGATACGCGCATAGACCGTCTGGTAGCGCTCCGGGTCGGTCAGTGTTTCGTGGATATAAGGTGGCAGCGGCATGCGCCCCAGCTGCTCAACCAGTTGACGCACACTTAGAGATTGTCCCGCCGCTGGAGAGAGACGTACAATGCGCCCGCCAGCCTCCGTGCGCTGCAATATCTCCGCGTTGAGGACCAGATGGGGGAGCGCTTCATGACTAAATACGAGACGTGAACCTTCATGTAAGCGCCGTCCTGGACGCACCAGCGTTTCCCAATAGTCCGGCCCGAGGTCTTTACGTTCAGCCAACAACAACACTTCGACTGTACCACCGGTCTCAGCCCGTTGGCCCAACAAGCGCGCAGGTATCACGCGGCTCTGGTTAGCAATCAAGAGATCGCCAGGACGAAGATACTCACCGATATCGCGAAAATGCTGGTGTTCAAGAGCGCCTGAAGCACGATTGATCACCAGCAGGCGTGAAGCATCACGAGGCTCGATTGGCGTCTGGGCGATTAATGCTGGCGGCATGTCATAATCAAAATCACTGATTTTCACTATGTTGTTGTCCACAGGCTCTTTCCACCCACTCCCGTCCCATTTCCTCCGCCAGGAGGCGTCAAGCCCAGGTGTTCATAAGCTGCTTGCATGGCAATACGGCCACGAGGTGTACGCGCAATGAACCCCAACTGTAGGAGGTATGGTTCATAGACGTCTTCAATCGTCTCCGTGTCTTCGCTTGTACTGGCCGCGAGCGTATCTAGCCCGACCGGTCCTCCACCGAATTTCTGGATGATGGCAAGCAGCAAGTTGCGGTCGGTCGAGTCAAGACCTATCTGATCGACCTCCAGGGTATCGAGTGCAGCCTTCGCTACATCCCTGATAATGACGCCATCCGCCTTAACCTGTGCATAGTCACGTACACGTTTGAGCAGCCGATTGACGATACGCGGTGTACCCCGAGCGCGACCAGCAATCTCCTCGATACCCCCTATATCGGCGGGAACCTTCAAGATACGGGCTGAGCGAGTCAAAATTTCCTTGAGTGCAGCAGAATCATAGTATTCCATACGGTAAATAGCTCCGAAGCGGTCGCGCAGAGGAGCCGTGAGTGAACC
>DMFQ01000368.1:6216-8943 GCA_003450555.1 Ktedonobacter sp. | reverse complement strand
CGGCCCTTTGCCAATCATCACGTCGAGCGCAAAGTCCTCCATCGCGGAATACAGGCGTTCTTCGACAACTCGCGAGAGGCGATGTATTTCATCGATGAAAAGCACTTCTCCTGGTTGGAGCGCCGTGAGAATAGAGGCAAGATCGCCTGCGTGTTCTATGGCTGGTCCAGAAGTCGTCTTCATAGAAACGCCCATCTCGACCGAAATGATGTTGCAAAGGGTTGTTTTACCCAGTCCGGGAGGGCCATAAAGCAGAACATGATCGACTGACTCATTGCGACGCCGAGCAGCTTCCAATAGGATGCTGAGGTTCTCTTTTATTTTCTCCTGCCCAATATATTCTGATAGTCGACGAGGTCGCAGACTCGTCTCAATTGCCTGCTCCTCCTCGCTCATTTTAGGCGAGACAAGCCGATCACTCATGCTCTGTGCTCCTGATTAGCTGAAACTAGTGTTCTATATTGATATGTTCATATTATATCAGAGTTGAACCTCGTGGTCGAGTGGGTACCGCTTACATTACAAGACAAGTATCTGTTCTTTAAGCCTCATACGTAATCTACATGTAACTCTCTTTAAAGATAGAAATCAATTCAGAAAGATAGAAACTAATCCAGCGAATAAACCAATGAGGTAGAGCGTCCTGGAAAGCAGTGCAAATATGGCTGACAGCAGGGCATGGTCTAAAGCGAGGTTTGAAAGTTTTCGCAGTTCTCGTTGTCCTGCTCGGGCTGCTCGCGTGTGGTCTTGGCTACGCAGCGTTTCACTTTTTTACAGCGCAGAATACACCTGCAAGTACAGTAGGCGCCAGTGCAATGGCAAATGATTTTATGCTGGCCGTCTCTAACCGTAATTATGACCAGGCATATAACGACCTCGGCCCACCAGTTACCAAAGATACTACACGAGATCAATTTAAACAGAGAGCACAGAGTGAAGATCGTTGCTACGGATCAGTGACGCATTATACGGCTATAAATGCTGGCACACCATCACAAGGGAATACACTGCGCTATAACTACACGATTACGCGGGGAAAACTTGCAAAACCATATCAGCTTTATCTTACGCTTCAAGAAGGAAGTTCTGGTACCTGGCAAATTACAGATTACAACAGTAATATAAGCCAACCCTCCTGTAGCTAGCGTGTTGCTTGCAGCACGACCATAGGCATCAATATACCGCTCAAGTCACGTTTCTGGTTAATCTGAAAACCCGCTTTGGACACGGCATGGGCCGTGTCGCGATTCCAGTGACAATTGCCTGAAACGAGCCTGGTGAGGGGAGTCACCATATCTTGCACACGTGCAGCAATGGCTCCCTGAGACCGCACATGGTCCACCATATAGAGCGTACCTCCAGGTTTGAGTACCCGCATGATCTCGCGCAATCCGCCCTCCGGGTCAGTAACGGAACAGAACACAAGTGTTGCTACGACACTGTCAAACATGCTGTCGGCAAAAGGCAGGTTCTCTACCGCTGCCTGTGTAAGCGTGATGGGCACGAGTGCAGTGGCCAAGCGCCGACGTGCGTAGTGCAGCATGGTCGCATCAGGTTCAATAGCTTCTAGCCTCTCGACCTTTTTGGGATCGTAAAAGGAGAAGTTCAGCCCATTACCCGCGCCTATTTCTAGCACGAGACCATGTGCTGCGCCAGCTGTCTCTTTACGCAATGGTTCCATAAAGCTGCTCTCGGAGTCGTTACGGGAAAGCAGCTCGTACACCCTGGCAAAGATAGAATGGTTTGTAATATACGGTTTGTTGTCGTTAGTAGGTTTGGTTTTGCTCATAGGTGACACCTTTTAGCTCAATTATACAATAACAGGTGCTGCCTTCAGGAGGGCAAAAAAGAAAGACGAGGCATTGCATGTAATCCCAACCTCTATTACAATGTGATACGGGGTAACAGATCATATCTGTTACCAAATCGAGGAGAAAGAGGAGATTCCGAAGCATGTCACGTATCCCACCCGTTGAGAACATAGCGTTATCATTACAGGAAGAGCCGGGAAGCGCTGCTATGGCTACACTCTTTCGCGTTATGGCGCATCGCCCCGAACTGGCACAACACAGCATACAGCTGCTAGAGACGGCGATGAGAACTGGGACGGTTGATCCCGGACTAAAAGAATTACTAGCGATCCGCGTTTCACAGGTCAACCACTGTTTCTACTGAATGGCCGCGCATACGGCCTTGGCAAGGCAGTTAGGGGTCAGCGAGGCGTTGTTGGACGCTTTGTATCGCATTGACGAGCATCGTCATCTCTTCAGAGAACGTGAATTGGTTGCTCTACGTTTTGCTGAGATCATGACAACAGGCGCTCGTGAGGTTGATGAAACTCTCTGGGACGAGCTACAGGCTCACTTTGACGATGGTGAGATCGTCGAGCTTGCTACTGTGATAGGTTTGTTCAATTTCTTTAATCGTTTTGCAGATGCACTACAGATTCTGCCGCCGGATAGCGTGGTAAAGGAATAAGTGAGTATGACGTCAGACGGGGAAAAGCTTGCCGCTTTATTCGAAGATCTACATCAACTGGCTACCTATTTGCACAATAGGGGAGACAAGACTCTGAAACTCTCGCAACAGTTTGCGGAGAATGCGCGCAAGGATACTTCGAATAAAGAGTATGATCTACGCCAGGCAACTATGCTGGACTACCAGCACCATATTTGGCATGAGATAGGAAACATGGTGGAAAAGATTCTTAAACAACATGAAAAATAG
>DMFQ01000368.1:0-6192 GCA_003450555.1 Ktedonobacter sp. | reverse complement strand
CTATTTTTCATGTTGTTTAAGAAGTTCCGTTCGGGGCTAAATACTCTACAGGTTGCCAGATTTCGCCTTGGTGTAGCGATCGCTCAAATCTTCTTTGGTGCGAGAATAAATTTCGCGACCCTGATCCATTGCATCGTTGGCTCGGGAACGAAGTTCCCCAGTGAGACCGCTGGCACGAGTACGCAGGTCACCGGTTAGATTACCTGAACGGTCGCGCAACATGATACCCTGTTCGCCAAGTTGAGCTCGCGTAGCCTCACCTGATTGAGGTGCCAGGACTAAGCCTGTAGCTACACCGAGGGCGAATCCTGCAAGAAGTCCCCACATAAATTTCATAATGTTATACCATCCTTTCTGATCGAAAAGCCAAATTTAGTTCTTAAGATGTAACTAAATCAGCACGCAAAATTACCGGAAAAGACTATCCGGTTGAAAACAGAGTGATGTGGTTAACCAGTTAGCTTACAGATTTCGTCAATACTTGTTGTACTAAGGCCAACAAACTTTCCAGTTCAAAAGGTTTTTGTACAACGTGCACACCTTGATAGCGTACTGGATTACCTGACACAAGCCTGGTTACCTCTTCAGCCTCAAGGACCGCGGCAGTGTAAACAATGACAGGAATATCTTCTGTGACGTGGTCATCTTTCAATTGCTTTAATATATCTTGACCTGAAACATCTCCCAATTTCAAGTCAAGTATCAGCAAATCTGGTAGTTGACTTTTGACACGTGCAATAGCGTCTCTGCCTTCTTGTAAAATAGAGACTTGATACTGCTCATCCTCAAGAACGCGACGCATCAAATGAAGCAGTTCGTTTTTATCATCAACAATGAGTATTCGTTTTGTCACATACTACCGGCGCAACAACCCACGTCCAGGGTCGTGGAAAAAACGCCGCCTCCTGTCGTCACTTCACTATTCCAATCTTCAGGTTTAAACGCTAGCAGTAGTGTAACACGTCAAACAGCAACAAACAAGATCAAATTGATATTCTCAGCATTATTTAATGATTTTGTGGCAGGTTTGATACTTCCTAAAAGTGCCACTTGGTGGACCAACACAGCTCGTTCTCTATTGACAGCCTATGATACACTAGGGTCATGCTCACGTAGCTCAGTGGTAGAGCACGCGCCTTTTAAGCGTGTGGCCGTGGGTTCGAGTCCCACCGTGGGCATTTAGAATTTGCTCTGGCGCAAGCAACTTTCCCTCACATTTTCCTCTCTTCAGTTCGTGATGATCCTGCTAAAGACGCGGGTTTTGCTTTCCTTCTGCCTCCAACTCGTGTAAAATAAATCTAACTTAAACGGAGATAATTTGAAGTTAAGAGGGGCAAACTTTCATGGTCATCAAAGCTCGCGTTAAACGCAATACCTATTTTGACTCCATCACTCTCATGAAAATTGCGCGCACGCTTACTGCTATAAACGGTGTCGAGGATGCTGCGGCTATTATGGCTACAGCAGCTAACTTAGAACTTTTGAAAGAGGCCGGGCTGACACCGTTCGACGAAAATGCTGGCATGGAGGATGTTTTGCTTGTTGTACGAGCAAGCGATGAGGACAGTGCCGAGGCGGCATTACAATCCGCGGAAGAACAACTGGCCCAACGCCCAGGCTTTACCTCTATTGATGGAGATATGGGTGGTCAGAAACAACCCCGCTCATTGGAGCAAGCGCTTCAACTCCTGTCAGACGCCAGGTTGGCAGTTATTTCTGTTCCTGGTCCTTACGCTGCGCTGGAGACTGACCGTGCGCTGCGTGCCGGTTTACATGTTTTCCTCTTTAGCGATAATGTGCCACTTGCAGATGAAATTGCCTTGAAGCAGTTGGCGCAAGAACGTGGACTGCTGCTCATGGGTCCAGATTGTGGCACTGCAATGTTAAACGGCGTTGGGCTGGGTTTTGTCAATGTCGTCCCGAGCGGGCCAATAGGTATCGTGGGAGCGTCTGGCACCGGCATTCAGCAAGTAATGTCGTTGATTGCACGCCTGGGAGGTGGAGTCTCACAGGTGATTGGCAGTGGCGGACGCGACCTCTCAGAAGAGGTAGGGGCAATCACCACTTTGCAGGGACTCCGTCTATTGCAGGAAGATGAGGAGACGGAAGTTATCGTGCTAGTCTCTAAACCGCCAGCGCCCGCCGTAGCCGAACGAGTGCTGGAAGTAGCCGTCAAAGGGAAAAAGCCCGTGATCGTGATTTTTGTTGGCGCGGATCATGCTGCGCTAGAAAATCGCTATGGGAATCGCATAGTGGTGACGCGCACGTTGGCTGAGGCCGCGCAAAAAGCGGTCAGTGTGTGCGGCGGCAGTGATATCACAACGGGAACCTGGCATATTCGTGAGATGAAGGCGGTACGCGCAGTAAAAACAGCTCGCGCTGGAAACCAATTTCTCTCGGCCCTATTTTCAGGCGGCACGCTTTGTGACGAAGCTATGCATCTTTGGGCGGAGCCACTTGGCGCTATTTACTCAAATATTCCGATTAGATCTGAATGGCGACTGGTAGAAGCGGGACAGCGCGTAGAGGGGCATTGCGCGATTGACTTTGGTGTGGATGAGTACACGCGCGGGCGCCCACACCCTATGATTGACCCGAGCCTGCGTCTGAAACGGCTGCAAGAGGAGGCAAGCAACCCCAGGGTAGGAGTCATTCTGCTGGATATCGTACTAGGCTATTGTTCGCATCCCGATCCAGCCTCAGTATATGGCCCCGCTATCCTTGCCGCTCGGAAACAGGCAAAACACGAGGGTAGGTCACTCACCTTCATTATTTCGCTCTGCGGAACAGAAGGCGACCCACAGCGGCTTTCTGTACAGGCGACGAAATTACGCGAGGCAGGGGCAGAGATTTTTACAAGCAATGCCGACGCAGCTCTGCGCTGTATTGAGATTTTGAGGTGATACAGTGAATACAATTTCAAACACGAGTGCAGCTCTATCCGTGGTCAATATCGGTGCCGATCTCTTCGCAGATGCCATTGAAGCACAGGGATTCGCCGTTACACATGTGGCATGGCGACCACCAGCCGGTGACCAACACGCGCTGATGACGCTGTTGGCAGATCCCAGGGTGAATGAAGCCAACAAGATTGCAGTCGAGCGCATGCTTTCCGCGCACCCCGTTATCGTCGATGTACGGCCAGCACACGAGGTCATATCGGCGCTCCAAAAACACAAGTTGCTCCATGCTGGTCCTCCTATTGAATGGGAGCGCATGTGTGGTCCCATGCGCGGGGCGGTAGTAGGAGCCTGCATCTATGAAGAATGGGCTAAAGACGAGCCGGAAGCCGTTGCATTAGCCGACTCAGGAACGCTCGACTTTGAGCCTTGCCACCACTACAACGCAGTTGGACCCATGGCCGGAATTACCTCCCCATCGATGCCAGTATTTGTGGTCGAGGACAAGACACAGGGGAATCAAACGTTCTCTACGTTGAACGAGGGTTTGGGGAAGGTGCTACGCTATGGGGCATTTGCTCCCGAAGTTTTAGAGCGACTGAGTTGGATGCAAGAGGTGCTGGGCCCGGCGCTCGGTCGTGCGATAAGACGACTTGGTGGCGTTGACGTGCGTGCAATCATGTCTCAGGCGCTGCAGATGGGTGATGAATGCCACAACCGAAATAAAGCGGCAACATCGCTCTTTGTGCGCCAGGTAGGTGCGGATCTGGTAGAAACTGGCCGTTCCAGCGAAGAGACTGCTGCTGTTTTGCGCTTCATTGCGGGCAATGACCATTTTCATCTCAATCCCTCAATGGCAGCGGCTAAAGCGATTACGCTGGCTGGAGCTAATGTACCTCACAGCAGTGTCGTCGTGACAATGGCTCGCAATGGGGTTGATTTCGGAATTCGGGTCAGTGGACTTGGGGATCGCTGGTTTGTTGGGCCTGCGCAATATATCCAGGGACTGTACTTTGCTGGCTTCGGGCAGGAAGATGCCAATCCTGATATTGGCGATAGCGCTATCGCGGAGACAAGCGGAGTAGGTGCCTTTGCCATGGCCGGCGCTCCTGCTATTGTGCAATTTATCGGTGGCTCTCCTGCTGATGCACTGCGCTATACGCGCGAGATGTATGATATCACGGTATCTAGTAATCCGTTATTTGGCCTCCCCTCGCTCGATTTTCAGGGCGTACCCACTGGAATCGACATCCGACAGGTATGCCGATTGAATATGCTCCCCGTAATCAATACAGGTATTGCTCATCGTCTCCCCGGTGTGGGCCAGGTAGGTGCTGGCATAGTTTATCCCCCAATGGAATGCTTTGAAAAAGCGCTATCGGCGCTGGCTATGTAGAGATACAACATGATGATTTCCGGGTGCTGAGCAGCACCCGGAATTGTCTTGCCCCTTTTACCTGAGCATAAGCGTCATGTTCACAAGATATTTCTTTGTTGGTGGATAAGTGTCTATACCTTTGAAAGGAAAGACGTTCCGTGACTAATGAGAGTGCAAATACCAAGAGCAAGGCAGATAATCCTTTTAGCTATCTGGATGAATATCAATTTATACGCCTTACCACATTTCGTAAGAGTGGTGTAGCTGTACCAACCACTGTCTGGTTTGGTCAAGACAACGGCAGATTATATGTAACGACAATGAATACAGCGGGCAAAATCAAGCGCATTCGCAATAATGGTCACGTGTTGCTGGCTCCTTGTGACCGAACCGGCCAGACAATACTGGGCAAGGAGATTGAGGCGCATGCTCACCTTTTATCGAAGAGCGAATTTGGGCAGGCGCACGCATCATTGGCAGCCAAATATGGCGAGCAGTTCACCGCGATCACGGCAAGAGCTCTTCCCAGCACCAATATGGAAAGAGTGTACTTTGCAATTGAACCTGTATAAGGAAGCTCATTACCATGAGTGAACAAGAGACCGTTGATAATGCCCCCCTGCCTCGTACTCGCCAGAGTTTAGGCAATGATTTGCGTGCACTGGGCGTACAGGCTGGTATGACTCTGATCATGCACTCATCGCTCAAATCGCTTGGTTGGGTGTGTGGCGGTCCTGTAACGGTGCTACAGGCTTTGATGGATGTCGTTACGCCAGTGGGTACTATCGTCGTGCCCACGCAGACCTCCGAATATTCTGATCCCGCATTATGGCAGCATCCTCCTGTACCCGAAAGCTGGTGGCAAATTATTTATGATACGATGCCAGCCTTTGATGCGCGTATAACACCCACCAGTCACATGGGAATCATTGCTGAGACGTTCCGCAGCTGGCCGGGTGTGCTGCGCAGTGATCATCCGACGGTTTCTTTTGCTGCCTGGGGAAGACATGCTGGACACATCATTACAGGGCATTCACTGGAATATGGGTTGGGAGAAGGCTCTCCGCTCGCACGTATCTACGATCTGGATGGGTGGGTTTTGCTGTTAGGGGTCGGGCATGACAGTAACACATCGATGCATTTGGCGGAGTACCGTGCTCCTGGCTTTGAGGAGACTATGCTAGGAGCGCCTGTACTTGAAAACGGCCAGAGGGTGTGGAAGCGCTACAGGGATATTGAGATAGACTCCGACATCTTCCCAGAGATTGGTGCCGATTTTGAGCGAACTGGCCAGGTACGTATGGCAAAGGTCGGCTCTGCTGATACACGGCTTTTTCGTCAGAAAGCGGCGGTTGATTTCGCACAAGAGTGGTTGACGGCCAGGCGGGCAGAAAAGCCAGTCTAGCTATTGCCTCTGCATCTTCTCCCTGGCTCAAAGCGTGTATATACTGAAGGATAACTTTAGAGTAAGGAGAAAACAATGCAGGGACAAGAAAAGAAACAGGCAAATGTAGGGGTATCGGTCCTCGTCATGAATGGTGACCGGGTACTCCTGGAGAAGCGGCAACACACCCATGGTGCCGGTACGTGGGGACCACCCAGCGGGCACATAGATTTTGGGGAAACGCCTGAAGAGACTGCTATGCGCGAGACGCAGGAAGAAACCGGTGTGAGCATCAGTGATGTAAAGTTCCGCGTGATTACCAATGACGTTTTTGAGGCAGAGCAAAAGCACTACATCACGGTCTGGTTTGAGGCAAAATACGTCTCTGGGGAACCAAAGGCCCAGGCGCCAGAAGAGGAGTCCGGGGTGGGCTGGTTTAACTGGAGTTCCTTACCAGAGCCACTCTTCCTCCCCCTTCAACACCTGCTTGAAGGACAAACATACCCGTCGCAGACCACCACAGATAAGAT
>DMFQ01000046.1:842-4637 GCA_003450555.1 Ktedonobacter sp. | reverse complement strand
GCCAACCTCAGCGAAGCCAACCTCGACGGTGCTGACCTCTTCCGTGCCGACCTCTTCCGTGCCAACCTCAACGGTGCAAACCTCACTCAACAACAACTCGATCAAGTCTACTCATGCAAAGACGCAACCTTGCCCAAGGGGTTACTATGCCACAACAATCCATGAATAGTCAGTCAGAGATGGAAGGAGCGAAGCTGTCGCTACCCGCAAAGTAGCTTGATGGACACCTCGCCTTTTTGTATGTCTCTCCTAAATGAGTGTGAACGCTCGTTCTATAAAACAGGGACTCGTTTTCATAGGAGGTGTGTACCTATGCCATTTCCCAGCCCAGCAGATGATTATTTAGAGCCGACACTCAGCCTGGATGACCTCATTGTGCATCCCACTGCCACCTATTTTGTGAAGAATAGCGGCCTCGCGATGGAGCCAACATTTCACCGAGGCGATATCTTGATAGTCGACCGTGTCCTTACTCCACTGGATTATCGCACCGTGGTCGTGGTCTACCACGAGCATTATTATGTGAGGCGCATTATCACCGAGGATGAGCGCATTATCCTCAGAGCAGATAACCCCTCCTATGTGGATATCGTGGTAACTCCTGATGAAATCGAAATGTGGGGGGTCGTCACCTATGCCATTCACAAAGACACCTCACCCACGCGCAAGCTGCCACGGCGGGTGAAGTAGGGGCGGCTCTGGGGATGGATGTCGTAGGTTCATCTCAAAGTTGTTTCCTTACACCTAATTGGCGAAATCCTCCGTGAGCCAAAGTGTCTGCTTGGCATCGATAGATATGCTTATGCCAATACGATGAAAATCCTTGCTCAGCAGATTGCGTCGATGCCCATCATCGGGGGGCTTTTCAGCCATCATCCCCTGGTGGAGCATCGACACCATATTCCAGGCGCCATCATTTGAAGAGATAGGCCCACCATCGCCGATATTCTCACCCACCGTCTGCCATTGCACTCCCTGCTTACTTATGCGCGTCCCCAGGTCTGCCTCATTGGGGCATTGATGCATCAGCCCGCATCCCGCCGTCATCACAAGATCATGCTGGTGCCCGCTCCGTTCCAGCAGGGGCTCCCACGCCAGAGGGGGAAGATTGTTCGCCGCGCGGTCCTGGTTTATTTGCTTGAACAGTCGTTGCGCGAGCTGCTGTTCTTCTCCCGTCCCTTGTGCCTGAGAGCCGCTGGCTGTTGCTACAGGAGTCCCCTGACTTATGGTAATACCTGTCGGACCTGTACATGCTGTGAGTTGCAACAGGAGCAAGAGGGCAACCAGGGAGCAGTATATCTTTCTCATACGAATATCCAATGATGTAATCTGAACGAAAGTCGCTATCTTGAGAGCGTTTCCTTGCATAAACAACTGAAATCTTCCTGGATGGTACCATATTTGGGACAAGCTTACAAAAGAGCTTATCCACATGATAGCGTATACTCTCATCTCTCCTAATAAAGCTCACATATTCTCCGATTTGACCACCTACTTTTTTGCTGGTATATTTCCTCGATTGACGACACTTGCTTGTCTCGGAAACAGCAGGTAAAGCTCATCTACCCCCATTCCGTTTACCAATTCGTTCAGATTGAATACGTCATGGTGACCATACTGCGTTCGCATCTCATCCACAAAAACCTGAGCGGCGTCTAGGTCTTCGGCTGAAAAGATACACAAGCCTATTGAACCGCTTGGTAGCTCATATTCGACTGCCCATCTCATGATCGTATCTCCGTTTCTCACTATAATAGCGCTATCAGAATGGTAGCATTATATACACGCTACTGTCAAGGCGGTATTCAGTGTACACTTGGCACATGAAAACACGCTTGAGAATAAAAGAAGTGGCTGAAGAGAAGGGAATGAGCATGACTAAGCTCTCCCATCGTTCAGAAGTGGCCTACAACACAATCAGGAAGCTATTTAAAGACCCATACGCTGAAGTGACGGTGACTACTCTGAGGCGACTTGCTGAAGCGTTGGATGTGAGTGTGCATGATCTGATAGAAGAAGTACCTGACGAGTAGCGGGAGTGTCCTAGTCGAGTCCGTTACAGGTGCAAAGGTGGAATACTATGGCAAACCAGGAGCATCTTGATATACTCAAGCAAGGGACAGAAGTTTGGAATAAGTGGACATCTGAAATACCCGTTTCATGAACTCTGCTGTTTGTCTCACTTCCTCATCTGATGCCAAACATGCTGAGCCGTTCTTTTTGAGACGACTGTTGAGATAACTCAACCATTCATGACAGCCTTGCTTCTGGGGCGCCTCGCCTCCCGCTAAACTGATCAGTTTTGCTCACCTAACGGCCGCTTTTGCAACACAGTCAAAGTAGAGCGAAAAGAAAGCGAAACTGTCTGCGCCCTTCTGGGAGGCGGTAGACACTAACGCTCCCGCGTTTCTTCGTGATGGCATGAAGGCTTTGGCAAAAAAAGGAACTTCAAAAGGAATAAACGCGGCAGACATAGCCAATGCCCTTTCTGGAAAGCCGAACCCCTAGACGTCTCCACCTTCATACGGCCTTCAATACCCACGACGTGGATGCTATGCCGCTTATTCATCATCCCCAGAGAAAGATTAGACAAAGAAATTGAACGATACCGTATACTCTCATCCCATTCTAACACCAACAACTTTTGTATCGTAGCGAGCCATCAGTTCGCGCATTTGCAAAGCTGTCGGCATACCTGTAAACATCAGGTTGCTCAACTCCTCGAAGTAGTTGAGATAATGCGGCGGTGTAAACGTGTTGAGAAAACGTGCAGGCTCATTGCCTGTATTTGCAAAGGCATGGGGAACACCGATAGGTACCGTCACATACGCTCCCCTGGCGGCATGCATTTTCTCCGTACCCACCAGAAACTCCACTTCGCCTTCAAGGACATAGAAGCCCTGTTGCAAAACCCTCTCGCGTGAGACACAAGCGTACCAGGCGTCCGAACTTGACGAGGCTGAGCCAGGTCTACAGATCATCAAAAAAGATCTCTTTTCATGACGGTATCCGTATAGATAAAGAGAGACCTATGTTAGAGCGCCACGTTTCATGGTTCGCGGGTAGCCGTATACAGCATGGAAGGAGAAAGCACACAATCTATGATTCATATTGCACCATCTGATTTGACGCATCTTCTCACAACGTACGGCTATTGGGCGGTTCTCGTCTTTGTGGGCATAGAAAGCATAGGTATCCCCTTCCCCGGCGAAACCATACTGCTTGTTGCCGCCATCTATGCTGGTAGGACACATCAACTTTTGATTCCTCTCGTAATCATAGCGGCGGCCGCTGGCGCCATCATGGGTGATAATATCGGTTTCTGGATCGGGCGTGAAGGCGGCTATCGTTTGCTCCGTCGCTATGGTCGCTACATTCGCCTTGAAGAGCGCCGACTGAAACTGGGACAGTATCTCTTTCTGAAGCATGGCGGCAAAGTGGTCTTCTTTGGACGCTTCGTTGCCGTGCTCCGCGCTTTCGCCGCGTTCCTGGCCGGCACGAACCGTATGCCCTGGCCTCGCTTTTTGCTCTTTAATGCTGCGGGGGGAATTGTGTGGGCGACGCTTTTTGGACTGGGCGGTTACTTCCTGGGTGATAACATCCATCGATTTACAGGGCCAATAGGCATTAGCGCAATCGTGCTGGCCGCACTATTCATCATCGGATTTTTGCTCTTTTTGCGTCGCAACGAGCAGCGCCTGGAGGATGAAGCGGAGCGAGCTTTACCTGGATCGCTTGATGATTACCAACCAGGAGGGGCAAAGGACAAGCGCCTTGTCTAGACCCTATAAAACC
>DMFQ01000046.1:0-744 GCA_003450555.1 Ktedonobacter sp. | reverse complement strand
GTCGTTTATGAGCAGGAGTCTCAGATCGGCGGGTTGTGGAACTATGATGAAACCCTACCCGATGGCGGTGGCATCATGTATCGTTCGCTACGCACCAACACCTCTAAGCACACGCTGGCCTTCTCCGATTTTCCTCTCCCTGAAACGTTGCCAGATTTTCCCCATCATAGCGAAATACTTCAGTATCTTCGTGCGTATGCAGCATCCTTTGGCTTGCAGCAGTATATCCAGTTCAACACGGTGGTTGAGTCTGCTCGGCCAACGGGCCAGCAGCAGTGGTCGGTACGAACAAGCACGGGCCAGCAGAGCGTGACGGAGACCTTCGATGCCGTAATCATTTGCAGCGGCCGTGACCGCTATCCCACACTGCCGCAGTTGCCCGGTCGAGAGACGTTTGTGGGGAAGATCCTGCACAGCCACAGCTACAAGGGGCCGGAAGAGTTTGCAGGCCAGGATGTCATCGTTGCCGGTGTGGGAAGCAGTGGCGTAGATATTGCCGTCGAATTGAGCGAGGTGGCACGCCAGGTGTACCTCAGCACAACGAATGGCGCATGGTTTATTCCACGTTATGTCCTCAAACGACCATACGATCACCAGCTGACACGCCTGGCAGCATGCCTCCCCTATCGCCTCCGCATGTTCTTCTTTTACCGCCTGCTACTGCACGAGTATAAGCGCATGGGGATCAGCCTCGCTCACCTGCGCTCCAAAGGATTGCCACTCCCTTCATTTGATCTCTGGCGC
>DMFQ01000457.1:2363-7762 GCA_003450555.1 Ktedonobacter sp. | reverse complement strand
GTGGGATTACAGCATGTTGCTACTATATACGTCAGTACTTTGGCATTTCTATTATATACCACACCAGCGAAAACGCTGCTTTTTGGGAAGACCTCTCTGCTAGAGGTTTGGTTAACAGCTTTCTCTTGAGATATGAGTCGCTTTTTGTTATACTGATAACCAGAAAATAATTATTTAAACCTAATATAAAGAGTCAACCATTTTATATAGGTAGAGAGCAATAAGTGCTTTGCAAGGGTATCACTCCGGTAAAGATACCTGGCGAATAACTAGAATTGAGCAGTAGGTGAAGCAGGATATCAATAATACTGTGCGCGATCAGGCACATTCTAAGTCTATTCAAATTTTTCGTTATCTTCAGGCACTGAATCAGCTACGTAATCCTACCAAACGAGATATACAAGAACAAGCATGGACTATGTGGTTCCATGATTTGCCTAATCACCCATGTATTCGCCGAAGTGCAATAGCTAGCAGAGCAAATGAGATTGATGACGGCAGCGACAATCAACTCCTGGAGGGACAGAAGGATGATAAGGGTGTCGCCGACGACTTCATCTTGAAGGTACGACGACCTACATTACTGGAGCCGCCAGAACCACCTCGTGAACTTCTTCCCTGGTTGCAAAATGGATGGCAGCGCATCGATGGACAGGTAGTTGTTACGTCAACATATGCAAACGTAGAAAATCGATCAACTGTCAATGGTCAAACACGCCCTCCCAGTTTTGAGGACGACCCTCGGCTAAAACAGGTATTAGAGAATTGGATGGCGATGCGAGCTAAATGGGTCGAGGACGAAAAACCCGCTTATCTTACGATGTCCATCTTTGAAAAGCTCTATGCATTGCAAGCACAGATAGAGCGAGAGTCTGAGCGCTTGGAACTCATAGTAGGCGATGGCTTGCTTAGCTGGCAGCCAAAGGATGGCAATCCGATCAACCATCCGGTATTGCTTTTGCGTCTTGAGTTGCACTTCAATCCAGAAATTCCTGAGTTCATATTGGTTCAAACTGATCGACCACCGGAACTGTATACGGCGCTATTCCAATCAATACCAGGAGTCAATGCCTCTGCTCTATCCGGTTGCCGTAACGATCTTGATCTGTACGGATGGCATCCATTAGGTGGGGAGGAAACCTCTACCTTTTTCAAAAGGCTTGTTACTTTGCTTTCTCCATATGGAGAGTTTGCTGCTGAGAACACTCTTCAGAAAAATAAAGATGTTCCTCGTATTAGTCGTGATCCTGTGCTTTTTCTACGTAACAGGACACTCCGGTTTTAGTACTGCACTTGAGTCGATACTTGAAGATTTGCCAGAGCGTAATGACCTGCCATCTTCACTCACCAATATTGTTGGTATTGCTTCGAAAGCCATAAGACAAGAGGGAGAGCAGAGTCCCACGGCTTTATCCTCGCCAAATGGTGAAGATGAGCATGTATTACTCAGTAAACCTGCTAATGCAGAACAGTTGGAGATTGCACGGCGTCTTGAAAAACAGGGGGCAGTATTAGTACAGGGACCTCCCGGTACCGGTAAAACCCATACCATCGCAAATCTTTTGGGACATTTGCTAGCGCAGGGGAAGAGTGTACTCGTTACCAGCCATACAGCCAAAGCTTTAAATGTGCTCCGCGAAAAGGTTGTCGAACCACTACAGCCACTGTGTGTGAGCGTACTGGATGACAGTACAAGTAGGGAGCAAATGGAACGTAGTGTTGATGCGATTACTGAACGGCTCGCATCTTCCAATACGGATACATTGGAGCGTGAGGCCGGTATACTGATGCGGCAGCGCATTGAGCTGCTGCGCCAGTTGCAGGAAACGCGGCAGTGGCTGAGTGAAGCACGATTTGATGAGTACCGGAGTATCGTTTTAGCAGGAAAGCAATTTTCACCTTCTGAGGCTGCACGTTTCATCAAAGATCACGCGGCAACATCTTCATGGATTCCGACCCCCGTGAAGCTTGGTGAGCCATTCCCTCTTTCACAAGGGGAACTCGTTGAACTCTATCGCACAAATGTCACGGTAACAGCTAAAGACGAACAGGAAATCGGTCGTATCCTACCAAACCCAGGCAAATTAGTAACACCGGCAGATTTTGAGTACCTGGTTACTGAGCGAGTACAGTTGCAGCATGAAAATCTAGGCTATCGGCGTGACCTCTGGACTGGAGCAGTAAAAGATAGATCACAGGATGCTCTTGAGCAACTGCAGGCCCGTCTTACATCTGCCGTCGTACCTCTACGTGATAGTACGGGGTGGTGTCTGGCTGCAATCGCGGCAGGTTGTGAAGGTGGGCCGCGTCGGCAGGCTTGGGAAGATCTATTGACTGAAATCCAGAGTGTAAGTGCACTTGCGGCTCAAGCACACCCTCTGCTGCTAAAGTACGATCCATTTCTTCCTGAAGATTGCCTCCCTGATCGCGTCGAAAAGGTGCTAGATGCGGTTATAGAGCATCTGCAGAAAAGCGGAAAGTTGAGCACCCTGACGCTACTCATGCATCGAGATTGGAAGACATTAATTGACAATACACGGGTGCAGGGAAAATCCCCCGAAGTACTGGAACACTTTATAGCACTACGTGTATTTCTACGCTTGAAGGTAGCTCGCCTGAATCTACTTGGGCGCTGGCAAAGACAGATGGTTCCATTAGGTGGACCTGATGCAATGGCTCTTGGTCCTGAGCCAGAGCGGAACTGCATACAGTTTGTCTATCCGATACGGCAATGCCTTGATTGGTTCACAATCACATGGGTTCCACTGGAACAAGTATTGATAGAGCAAGGATTCCTCTGGAACGCCTTCTTAGCTGAAATGCCAGTCATGCTAGTTGAGCATGGTGACCTTTTGCGGTTGCGAGAAGCTGTGTTCGAGAAACTTTCACCAGTCGTAGCTGCTGAAGTCAATCGTAGAGTGCTAGCACAGAATGAGAGCAAGCTGCGTAATGTAGAGAGGCAAATTGAACTAAATAGTGCAGGAGCAACAAAGGCTGAAGTCATACAGCAGCTTTTCATGGCAGTCAAAAGGTTAGATGCTCAGAGATACCGTCAAGCTTTTAACCAACTTTCTCACTTACATAGTCAAAGGAAGGATTTACAACGCCGTCACGAACTGTTAGTGAAACTGGATAAGGTAGCTCCTGCCTGGGCTGCAGCCATTCGAGATCGCCTGGATATTCATGGAGAACGTGACCTGCCAGGTGATTGTGCGATGGCATGGCAATGGCGACAACTGCAAGATGAACTGGATGCGCGAGCGAGAACATCACTGGAGGATTTGCAAGAACGGATAGCACGCCTGAGTACTGAATTACAGCGCGTCACGGCGGATTTGGTAGAGAAAAAAGCGTGGGCAGCGCAGGCCAGACGTACTACTCTTGAGCAACGGCAGGCACTTCAAGGGTGGAAAGCACTGATGAAAAAGGTTGGCAAAGGGAAAGGCAAAAGAGCTCCCAGGCTATTAGCTGCCGCTCGTCAGCTCATGCTTGTATCTCAAACTTGCTGTCCCTGTTTGGATTATGCCTTTGAGTCGCGTAGTGGAGAATTTTGACCCGCGGCGCAATCGCTTTGATGTCGTCATTATCGATGAGGCAAGCCAGGCAGATGTCATCGCATTAACGGCGGTCTATATGGGAAACCAGGTGGTGGTTGTAGGTGATCACGAACAGGTAAGCCCGATGGCTGTAGGTCAGAATCTAGATGAAATACAGCACCTGATTGATGAGTACCTCAATACTATTCCCAATAAAGAGTTGTACGATGGAAAATTCTCCATCTATGAACTGGCGCAGACTACATTTGAGCCTGTTTGTCTGCGTGAACACTTCCGCTGTGTCTCACCGATCATTCAATTTAGCAATCACCTCTCGTATGATGGAAAGATTAAGCCTTTACGCGACGCCAGCGAGGTTCGACGAAAGCCCCATACGATTGCCTATCGAGTCAAGAGTTCTGTAGCCAATGGGCATACCAATGAAGAAGAAGCATTAACTGTGGCCTCGTTATTAGCAGCAGCCACAGAACAGCAGGAGTATAGGGGAGCAACATTTGGCGTCATCTCAATGGTCAGTGACGAAGCGAACACCATGCGTATAGATGAGCTACTGAGGCGGCATCTCCCTACAGAGGAATATGTGAAACGGCGGATTCAATGTGGCAACGCAGCGCAGTTCCAGGGTGACGAGCGAGATGTGATGTTCCTTTCAATGGTTGATATGCCAGGCGCCAATGGCCCATTGCCGTTGCGCCAGGAAGGATCAGACAACACATTTAAAAAACGCTTCAATGTTGCTGCCAGTCGCGCGCGTGACCAGATGTGGGTAGTTCACTCGCTGGACCCAGAGACCGACCTGAAGCCAGGAGATATTCGCCGCAAACTTATTGAGCATGCTAAAGACCCATATGCGCTTGTACGCCTGCTCGATACCAAAGAACAACTTACAGAGTCCGAGTTTGAAAAGCAGGTGCTGCGACGTTTGGTACAGGTTGGCTATCGTGTGAGACCTCAATGGCCCGTAGGAGCCTACCGGATTGACCTGGTGGTTGAAGGCAATGGCAAACGCCTCGCAGTAGAATGCGATGGTGATCGTTGGCATCCTCACGAGAAACTCGCAGAAGACATGGAGCGACAAGCCATTCTGGAACGTCTTGGTTGGCGATTTGTACGCATTCGTGGCAGCCAGTTTTTCCGCAATCCAGAGCAAGCGATGGAGGTAGTATTCTCCCGACTACAAGCACTTGATATTTCACCTGAAGGAAACTCTATTACAGGAAGTGATGTAGATAGTGAAGGTGAGGAACTGAAGGAGCATATTGAACGTCGCGCCGCTGAACTCCGACGAGAGTGGGCAAAACATGGTGAGGAAATATCAATACCCACGAGACAAGGCTGGCAGCGAAACAACAGTTCGAAAAAAGGCGCGGTAGCTTCACAAGTCAATGCTGTTTCAGCTACAGTACTACCGCCTAAATCTGAGGTTATCAATCCAGCAACGCAAAAGAAGTATGAGCCTGTCAAACCAGTGGGACAACAAGTATCCGCAAGTAAAGTTTCACAACAACACACTTTCAATACGTCCAATCAGGGAAATAAGAATGGGACTTTTAACTTAATCACCTTCCTATGTGAAAAAGGGTTGACAGTAATCGACAAGCGGGCTTCGGGAGGTGCCATCTGGGTTGTTGGTGGCTCTGAGCTTTTTCCTATAATCAAGGAACTGGCAACGAAGGGCATCCGCTTCAGCTTTGCTAAAAATGGGAGCCAGTCGACCCAGAACAAACCAGCCTGGTATACTGTGTCAACGGTTGAGTAGACACTAATATTGCATTGAGTTTCTCCTCCGAAAATTCCTCTGGTATAGTTATTTTGTATGTACTTAAAATATCTATACTGGGC
>DMFQ01000457.1:766-2336 GCA_003450555.1 Ktedonobacter sp. | reverse complement strand
GGGCTGTGATAGTTCGCAACATGTTCAAAGAGGAGCAAATAGGGGATCTCGGTTTACTTGAGATAATAATCGGGGTGAAAAGTGCTTCCACAGTTCAGTACCATAGTCCTAGATCAAGCTTATGAAGCTTGACCAGACAATGCCTAGCGGGTACAGTCATTAGTAAAGCAAGATAAGCGTTATTGTGTGTAGAAGTAGTCTAACACGTAAGGATTGAGGTTACATGTATGTCGTCTGTTGAGGATCGTCAAAAAAGTGCTACCGTTGAACAAAAGACTCCAGGTGGAACACTACAGCTTCCAGGACTTGTTAACCAGCTTTCTCCTGTAGAACAGTTATCCTTTCCTCAAGCATCTCAACATTCATTTGGAACGAGACTTTTACCAGAGAGCCAGTATCTCTATCAGTCTGCTCAAGGTATAACTCGACCTCTATCAGAACCTATTTCATCTCCCGGCGTCACACGCAGCCTTCCCGAAGTTCAGACTGATGCGATGGCCTCACTCAGAACTACTACAACATCCCTACGGCAACCCGTCGTGATTCGCAGTACAAATAAAAAGAGCACAGGTACTATGCGTCCTCCCAAGGGACGCCGCTGGGTAGTACAGCTCTCGGTCACAATAGTACTACTATTGATGGCGGTTGGTACACTGTTAGCAGTGGCACCTGCCGGAACGAGTAGTGAAATGGGCTTTAATCCTTTTAGACCCATTATAAACTGGGCCGAGGACGGTAACAGCAACCCCAGTCTTCTGGCACAGCAAGCAGCAACGGCCACAGTCGTTACGAAGACTACCAGCCAACCTGCCAGCAATTCATCAGGTAGCTATCAAACCAATCCGATCCCTCCTGCTCCACCTTCTGGTTCAAATGGTTATGATGGTTTTTCGTATGGTCAATGTACGTACTGGGCTGATTTGCGTTATCATCAGTTGACAAACAACTGGGTTCCCTGGGGAGGGGATGCCTGGCAGTGGGCATCGGGTGCTCGTGCTTATGGATGGAATGTCTCGTCCAGTCCACATGTTCCTTCGATTATCGTCTTGCAACCGGGAGTGCAGGGTGCAGGCGGTTTAGGTCACGTTGGCGTTGTCGAACGTATCAACTCGGACGGTACTGTCTACGTGACGAACTGGAACTGGTACAACAACGGTGGCGGTTGGGCACGCTGGAGCTGGTGGGATTTCACTCCGGGGCCTGGAGTTTCGTTTGTGTGGAGGTAATATAGGGTAACTGTTAGAGCGTAAATGAAAAGCAGTGAAGAGCAGGTATCTTGATATAGTTGGGAAACTGCTCAACTGTTTTTCGCGTTTTTTACGAACTTTTAGTATCAGTTCTATCACTCTGTTCCTATCCTTATTTTACCGTTTTTTTCATTCAGTCATTGTGTCTAAATTGTGCGGCTTGTATTTTAAAGGTTCGTTGAATGGATACTACTGACGTTCCTCTGGCTTTTCGTTTGACAGTAGAAGTAAGGCAAAATTGGCTTCTAGCACTTTTGAAATTTATCTACTCTCGGGTGCTGGCTCCTCTAAGATCTGCTCTCGGTAGATTCCTTGCATATGAG
>DMFQ01000457.1:0-757 GCA_003450555.1 Ktedonobacter sp. | reverse complement strand
CTATTTGACACCCGAATCATTTAGAGCTATCTGCGGTAAACTTCTTGCATATGAATTGGAAAAGAAATATGAAGATCATTCTTTTCTAGCTCTTTTAAAGTCTCTTGGCAACTGGCTTTTTGCATATTTCCCTCCTCTCTATTTATTACGTTTTCTCCAACGCCTATGTTCTGAAGAGCCATGGTATCCTATTGAAGATGAAATTGTTTTGACAACGACGAGAGTTATTTTTACTCGTAGCAAGCGAACTGTCCAACATATATGTTTGAAAATATGGCAAAGATCTGAGGATGAAGTTTGTAACGATAAATTAGTAAAAAGGGATGAGGACTATCTCTTAGATGGGTTAGCATTCAACCGCAAGCTTGCTCAGTTTGAAGGGCCTGGTTTCAGTTGGGGGTTTGCTAAAAATGTGTATCTTGGTATTGCACCTATTACATTGAGCGAAGACACTAAGAAAATACGCCGCGGAAGATTGATCGAGGTACCTGAAAAAAGTAAACTTGAACCGGGCGTAAAGTATGCACTTATTATGAGATGTCTCAATCAACATTGGCGTTTAGATTATCAACTAGGCCAAAGGAAATTAGCTAAAAAGGTTAGTATTGATTTTCTTGCCGGGGAAATCGCTCGAATGCATAGGCAACTAGAAAAATCTCCGAGTAATTATGGAACACATAATGGTATCTTATCCAAAATTGAATTTAAATTGCGAGCTTTTTCTCGAGGCATTAGGCGAACTTTCTAATAATTACAA
>DMFQ01000131.1:15749-21749 GCA_003450555.1 Ktedonobacter sp. | reverse complement strand
GTCACGTTGACAACCGTCAATCCGTTGGGGGTGAAAGGTATTGGCGAGGCCGGTACGATTGGTTCTACGCCGGCGGTAGCCGCCGCGGTTGCGGATGCTTTAGGTGTGGCGCATATTGACATGCCGTTCAGGCCAGAGAAGCTGTGGAAAATCATTCAGCAGCAGCGATAGGGTGAAAAGGAGAAAATAGTATGTCTCTTCCAGCAGTATTTGATTATCAT
This sequence comes from Ktedonobacter sp., assembly GCA_003450555.1. GTDB lineage: Bacteria > Chloroflexota > Ktedonobacteria > Ktedonobacterales > Ktedonobacteraceae > UBA11361. Next base: position 21,528 of record DMFQ01000131.1, on the reverse strand, counting down.
CCAGCGAAGTCGGTGGATGAGGCTATTGCACTTCTGCAACAATATGGCGATGATGCAAAGCTCTTGGCGGGGGGGCATAGTCTGCTTCCCACGATGAAGCTGCGCCTGGCGCAGCCGGCCCACCTGGTTGACATTGGGAAGATTGGTGGTCTTTCCTATATACGTGAGGAGAATGGCGCTTTCGCTGTCGGCGCGATGACGACCTATACGACAATTGAGCGATCTGAAGTTCTTAGTCGCCATTTTGCCTTGTTGCCAGAAGGAATATCCGTCATAGGTGATCCGCAGGTGCGAAATCGTGGCACTATCGGTGGCAGTATTGCTCACTCTGATCCTGCTGCCGATATGCCTGGTATTGTACTGGCTCTCAAGGCGGATATCCTGGTACAGGGTCCTAATGGCGTGCGAACCATCAAGGCCGATGATTTCTTCAAGGGCATGTTTGAGACTGCTTTGCAGCCTGATGAAATCATCACCGAAATTCGTTTTGCCACTCCTCCTGCTCGTACTGGCAGCGCATATATGAAGCTAGAGAACAAGGCTTCACATTATGCGCTGGCTGGTTGCGCGGCAGTCGTTTCCCTTGGTGGAGATGGCACCTGCTCCTCCGCCAGCCTGGTCATAACAGGAGCATCAGTGAAAGCTACCCGTGCCAGCGCGGTAGAGGCCGCCCTTGTGGGGAAGAAACTCGACGAGAGCACTGTGGCGGCTGCCACAGCACATGCCGCTGATGGTCTCGAGCTTCTGGAGGATATTCACGGTTCCAAGGCGTATCGCAGTCAGATGACGGCTGTAATGATGCGCCGGGCAGTCTTAAGGGCAGTAGAGCGAGCATAATTCGCTCTTGCTCCTAATTACGTAAAGACACGTGGAATGTCAGGTACCTGACATTCCACGTTTTTGTATATTTGTAGATTCCCTACGCAATTCTGTGTTTGCCGGGTTCACTCTTCAATCCTCTTGAAAAAGAGCAGGACACATGTCAGGCCAGCACAAATGATGATCCAGAGCAGGAAAAGGCCCGTCTGATTGGCTACAAACAGGGAAGGGAATAGATCTGTTAAGCGATAATTGAATAACTGTATGTACATGATGGTCCTGTTCTGCCCGGTTGGACCATTGAAACTATTGAGGGAAGGGAAAAGGGATAACAGGTTATAGAGCAGGCCATACAGTATCGTGATCCCCGCTATAGCATATGCAAGCACATTATCGAGTTGTTGCAATGCATAGGCAAGATAAAATGCATAGAGTGGCAATAAAACGAAAATTAAACGTGCGGGAGGGCACCAGCCGCCTGTCCAATTCTTAAACGATGTGAATAAGAGAATGTATGGGATGGACAGGAGCAACATCAAAAGGTTATAGCGTGCGAACTGCTTTTTCATGGCTAAAAAGATGCCTGGAAAAAGTAGCATAAAGATGGGAAAATTGATCAGAAAGCCGTATTGTTGGTCTAAGAAAATGCCTAGTATCCCATTGTAAGGGGCTATAGCAAAGGGACTGCTATTTTTGTGAATATCGTTTATTTCGATCACACCAGGATTCAATGTTCCCCAAAAAGTATAGGTGTAGAGTTCGTAAGCTACGAACAGCACTATAATGGGGCAGAGGTAACAGGCGTAATAGGTAATATGCTTTCGCCCAATGTTTTCGTATATGGTATAGAACAGGGCAAAAAATAAGATAAGCTCAAACAGTGCGAAGCGGATATGCACCCATGGTAGCAGACCTAAAAGCAGGGAACACACGCTAACTTCTGTAATCTTCAGCTCCTTTTGCACTATTTTTCTAAGTACGTAGATGCATATAAGCGCGCCTACTGGCTCTATAAACGTAAGATGAGAATACATATACACAGGCGAAGCAATGGTATAGGCGAGACTAACGATAAAAGCGTTTTTTTGGCTGATCTTCATCGCTACCAGTAATTTATAGATGTTCAGAATGATCAGCAGCGATACCAGAGAAATAAAAAATACCGCGCCCAACCTGCCAAGTACGAGGAACGGGATGAGCCATAGGATGGGCGCTCCGATACTATGCAAAGGGAGTAGTTGACCATGAGCACCATAGGAAAGATGGGGATCAATACGTCCAGGATAAAAGGCGTGATAATCACCATTCGTGTAGTCTGACATGACATCAAGAGAATGGTATTTGAGCAGGGTCTGGCTGATGACCAGGTAATGTGGCTCATCACCTGAAGGTGGCGATGAAAAGCGGACGTAGATAAATGACGTGATAAAAAATACGATACTACAGCATAGTATCAACAAAAGCAAAAGATTTTTTCTGGCAAACTGGCGCATGCTATCTCGTGGCATACAATCACTCTGTGCTGCAACTATGTGATAACTATAGTATTTCGTGTCAAGGATTTGCGATGATTGAGCTTGCTGTAGTAGAGCATATGGCCCTTGTAAGCGTATGCTACTATGGAACTATTCTTACTCTATTATATTGCGAGAAGGACAATATAGATCATGCAAGATATTCGTATAGAGCGCTGGGCGCGCACGCTCGTTCACTATTCTTTGTACATCAAAGCAGGAGATACAGTTGCTATTCACGCGACCCCCCTGGCGGCTCCGCTGGTTGAGGCTGTTTACCGCGAATTACTGAGTGTAGGGGCGCATCCGTTGCCTTTCATAGAGCTGGAAAGCCTTGAAGAGATCCTTTTACGTGAGGGCAATGAACAGCAACTTACCAAAAAGTCTTTTGTGCTAGCTGCAGCAGTAGAACAATGCGACGCCCGACTTTTTATTGCATCACGCAGTAATACAAAGGCGCTCAGCAGCATAAAGCCTGAGCGGGTTTCTACCCGCAGAAAGGCTTTTCGGGATATATATCAAATTTCGCAAAAACGCGAACAGGCCGGGAAGTTTCGCTGGTCATCTACGTTGTATCCAACCACTGCTTACGCTCAGGATGCTGAAATGTCCCTACACAACTTTGAAGAATTTGTCTTTAGTGTGGGTAGATGATGTGTTGTTTTTGCAAGATGGCAAGATACTGGTGTGAAAAGGTTGAGCTGTGAAAACGAACTAACTTGATAACTTCCCTTTCTATAGCATAGAATGTACTATGTATTAATCTTTCTTGTGCTGGAAAGCACAAATTCATTTTTTGGAGGCCCCTTTGGAGCAGGAACAACAGGTATCTAATTTTGACACTATAGAGAATGTACAGAGGGCAATGTTTGCCCAGAGTTATATCGCCGATCGCAGCCTGGCAACGACGGTGTTCCTGGCTCTCAAACGACGTAAACCACTTTTGCTGGAAGGTGAACCTGGGGTCGGTAAGACAGAGATAGCCAAGGTGCTGGCCGCTGCTCTCGACACGAAACTGATACGCTTGCAATGTTATGAAGGCATCGATATCAGTACCGCCGTTTATGAGTGGAATTATACGCGCCAGATGCTGCATATACGCCTGATGGAAGCAGAAGGTATCAAGCGTCAGGAAGAGCTTAAAGAAATCTTTGGCCCGGACTTCTTGATGAAGCGTCCACTGCTCCAGGCTATCGATGAGGAAAACGCCAAAACGCCTGTGCTACTTATCGACGAACTGGATCGCAGTGACGAAGAGTTTGAAGCCTATCTGCTAGAACTGCTCTCTGATTTCCAGATCACGATTCCAGAGATTGGCACAATAAAAGCCAAAGAGCCGCCTGTTGTCATCATCACTTCGAATCGAACACGCGAGATTCATGATGCTTTACGTAGGCGCTGCCTCTACTACTGGATCGATTTTCCCACCCTGGAAAAAGAATATTCTATTGTTTTGGCACGCATGCCCGGTGTACCCGAAAAATTGGCCAAGCAGGTCTGTTACTTTGTGCGCGAGTTGCGCAGTGCTGACTTGTATAAAGCGCCTGGCGTTGCTGAAACCCTGGACTGGATTAGCTCTCTGCTGGCACTCAACCAGTTGGATCTAGTCGAAGGTCCGGTGCGCGATACATTGGGAGCGCTGCTTAAATATCAAGACGATGTGCTAAAAGTTGGTGGCAGTGATCTTTTCAAAGTTGTGCAGAAGGCGCGGGGAGCCTCTTAAACTATGAGCGTAAATCCTTTGGAGAATGGACATTACTTTGCCGATAACCCGCTGCGCCCGCTGGAATTGGAGCGCGGTGAGCGCCTGCTCTATCGCTTAACTGAATTTGGCCGCATTCTCTGGGAGGTTGGTATCGATGTAGGGCCACGGAAGATGCTCGAACTTGCCGAGACGCTGAACTATATCGACGTCACCAATAAAGAGGACTTCTATAACACACTCAAATGCTCTCTCCTGGCGCGCCACGAGCAGGAGGTGATCTTCGACCAGATGTTTCTCTACTACTGGTACATGCGAGATCGTCAGAACAAGAAGGCTGAGAATCCAAGGGGCGCGGCAAAGCGTGACGAACGGCAGATGCGCCTCCCTCCCTCTGAGCGCAAAAGATTAGCTGAGCATATGAATGCGAACGAGCAGCAGCGCAAAGACCTGCGTTCCGAGATGCGTCAGAGTGAGCGGCCGCGCCGTGCACACGAGCATATCGACGACGAAGACGACGAAGATGATGCAAATCCGCAAGGAACAGCCTACAGCGCTATTGAGATGCTCAGGAAAAAGGATTTTGAGTCTTTCACGTGGGAAGAGGTGCAAGAGGCCAAAAAGCTGATGGCCGAGATGCGCTGGAACCTGGGGATGCGCCCGACACACCGTAAGGCTCCATCTCGTAACGGCTCATATCCCGATATGCGCCGCATTGTGCGCCGTAACCTCAAATATGGCGCGGAAATCCTTGAACTGACCTGGCGAAAAACAAAACGAAAGCCGCGTCCGTTGGTCATTATCTGCGATATAAGCGGTTCAATGAGTCTATATTCGCGGTTGTTATTGCATTTCATTCATACCATTTCCAATGGTTTGATGAATGTCGAAGCCTTTGTTTTTGGGACGCGCCTGACGCGCATTACCCGGCAATTAAAAAGACGCGACGTTGACGATGCCGTGCGTGATGTCTCTAAGTCGGTGCAGGATTGGTCGGGAGGGACTCGCATCGGCGATGCGATCCATTACTTTAATCAGAAATGGTCAAGGCGTGTCCTCGGGCGTGGAGCTGTGGTGCTGGTGATCAGCGATGGATGGGATCGTGGAGAGGCTGGTGTGCTTGAAGTTGAGATGGATCGCTTGCAGCACAGTTGTCACCGGCTGATCTGGCTCAATCCGCTCCTGGGTTCGCCTGATTATCGCCCGCTGACCATCGGCATGAAGACGGCATTGCCATATATCGACAATTTTTTGCCTGCCCATAACCTGGACAGCTTGATTAACCTGGGTAATCTTTTGGCTACAATCGATGATAGCCGTCCTTTACGCAGTACCGCTGCCCGCCGTAAAGCTGCTGCTGCATGGACGAACTCAGGTGTAAAGTAGCGAAGCCTCACCCTCAAGAATAACTGGAGGCTTTGTGCAATTAGGAGATATGTTATGCGAGATGTACTGAATGATATTGAACGATGGCGTGCGCGCGGTGAGCAAGTGGCTATTGCCACCGTTGTCTCCATGGCTGGTTCTGCTCCTCGCAGACCTGGCGCTAAGCTGGCCGTCAGTGAGAGCGGCGAGTTGGCAGGCTCGGTCAGCGGTGGGTGTGTCGAGCCAGCGGTCGTCGCGACAGCCATGGAAGTCATTGAGAATGGGAAGCCGCAGATGCTCGAGTTTGGTATCACCGAAGAAGAGAATATCGAGCAGATAGGCCTGGCTTGTGGCGGGGCTATTTACGTTTTTTTTTGGC
>DMFQ01000131.1:12998-15586 GCA_003450555.1 Ktedonobacter sp. | reverse complement strand
TATAAAGAGAACAACGATATGAGTACACTTTATGAAGAGTTGAGAGACCAACTGAACCAGGAAAAAGGCGCAGCGCTGGCAACGGTAGTCCGTGGTATCGAGCATGTTGGCGCGAAACTGCTCGTTTTTCCTGGTAAGAGAACCAGTGGCACGCTGGGCAGTGCTGCTCTCGATGCCAGGGTCATTGAAGACGCCGATCATGCCACCTGGCATGGAGAAGCGGGCACACATACCTATACTGTCGATACTTCCACTGGTACAGAAGCTTATGATGTCTTCATCGAGGGCTTTCCACCTCCTCCGACGCTGGTTATTGTCGGCGCTGGCCATATCGCTATTCCTCTGACGACCTATGCCAAGACCCTCAATTACCGCGTAGTGGTCATAGATGCGCGTGCAGCCTTTGCCACTCGTGAACGTTTTCCTCACGCGGATGAGCTTATTATTGAATGGCCGGACGAGATATTGGAGAAAATGGATCTGAATCCGTCTACATCAGTAGCAGTCCTCACACACGATCCTAAATTCGATGAGCCAACATTGAAAGTGGTATTGAATCGCCAGGTAGGATATGTGGGCGCTATCGGCAGTCGTAAAACGAGCGAGGAGCGCAATGAGCGGCTCAAAAAGCAGGGGCTAACCGATGAACAAATCGCCATTATTCATGGTCCGATAGGCTTGAATATTGGGGCTACTTCACCAGAAGAAATGGCGCTCGCCATTATGGCCGAGGTTGTTGCCACGCGGCATGGCAAAGATCATACCGCAACGGCTAGCTGGAAAAAGTAAAAAAGCGAAACTTTACCTGGTCTGAATTCGTCATTATACATTAGGGAAGAACAACCGGACATGTGTCTTCTTCTCTTTCGTCGGGAAAGAGCAAGAAGTTTGGCTGTTTTATGGGGTAGAGTCGTTGGGTATCTCGTTGTTAATAGTATAGCGAATGAATTATATAGCTTTTTCATTTAGAAAAGGATAATTGATGCGAGACGAACCATATTATCATCAAGATGATCCAACTGAACCAATAAGACAGTCCTCTTTCCCTCAACAGGACCAACCGGGTAACAAAAAATTGGTACTGGGTGGCTTTCAGGATGCATCTCAGCGACCTGAGCGTAGACCTTACCAGTATCCACCTCCTTCGCATGTAGATCAACCGAACGCGCATTCGCAGAATCAGCAGCAACAGCCATCATTTCCCGTCCAAAATAGACAGCCAGTAAAGAATTCGCATGCTGGACAATTTCCCAACTCATACCCTCAAGCGGGGCAACAAATTCCACCTGCAGGAGCATATAGCCCGGCGCAATATCCCAATAATCCTGGTGTCCAGCAATATCCTTATACGCAACCAGGGCAAATGCCAGGTGGCGCTCCACAACTGCGTCCCCGTCGTCGTCGTAAAGGTTGTTTGATAACGAGCCTGGTTGTGCTGCTGCTGGTGTGTATCATTGGTGGATTTACCTTAATCACGGCACAGCGTGTCCTGGCATTTGGTTCAGCAATCTCTACGCAGTCGCCACTGAGTACCCAGACAGGCTATATGGGAACTGGTGATCGCGTGAATTTGCTAGTTATGGGTTATGGCGGTGGTAATCATAATGGAGCGAACCTCACCGATTCAATGGTGGTAATGAGCCTGTTACCCCAAAGCCACCATACCACATTGGTCTCGGTCCCTCGTGATTTATATGTGCAGATTCCTCCTGGCTCTGGTCAATATCACAAGATCAATGCATCATATGAATTTGGTTCAAATAATGGAGCCAACCCGGCAGCAGGTGGTAATGCTGCGGCAGCCAAAGTCTCCCTGGTGACAGGCCTGGATGTGAAATACTGGCTGACGATTAATTTCCAGGGATTTCGAGAATTCATCGATGCTATCGGTGGGATCGATGTCTACGTGCCTGATTCGTTCACAGCGAACTACCCGGCCAATGATGACCCCAGCATTAACCCGAATTGGATTAAGGTGCACTTTTCCAAAGGGATGCAGCATATGAACGGTCAAACTGCAATTGAGTATGCTCGTGCTCGCTACGTGCTCGACAACCCGGCGGAGGGTTCCGACTTTGCACGCTCTGCGCGTCAACAGATCATGATCAAAGCGGCCTTGACGAAAGTCAAACAAATGTCTACATGGCCCAGTCTCTACAATGCGTTAAGCGCTCTGCAGCGCACCATTTATACCAACTTGTCGCTGGCTGATTTGATGCAATTTGCTCTTAAGATGGATCTGAACAATGCGCACCGTGTAGGCCTTAGCAATCAAAATGTTCTGGTGGACGCGACAGCACCAGATGGTGAGTATATTCTGAAGCCCTCGAACGATAACTGGCAGGCTATAAAGGACTATGTAAAGAAGCAGTTATATACGTGATGGCTGTTTCTTTGCGGTCTTGCGCCCATTAAGAACGTCATAATAGGGTAGAGGGGAGGCCAGTTCGAACTGACCTCCCCTCTACCCTATTACCAGGAAGAGCAAAAAGGCAACAGAACCTGTTAATTAGTGAGAAGACAAAGAAATCAACCGTGGATTATTTCACACTCCTTCCAGAAATACATGATACACCTGAAACACTTGA
>DMFQ01000131.1:7376-12898 GCA_003450555.1 Ktedonobacter sp. | reverse complement strand
ACACCTGAAACACTTGAAACACTGAGCTACCTCGACTTAAATATACCTGAAACACCTGAAACACCTCGATAATTAACAGACCATGAAAAGGTCAATAACGTACCTGGACAGTAACTCTGCTCTGTGCTATTCTTGTGACGATATCCATGAATTATTCTCTGTAAACAGAGTGAGGTTTAGAACATGGGAGAAGAGGCGCGAAAATCATCTCGACTCATTGGAGATATTTATCACCTTGGACAGGTGATTACTTCTGGTGGCATTCTTACCACATATACGGCCTACAATCGCAACACAAACGACGTGATTGGACTCCTGGTGATCGAACTCCCGCCTGAAATGGATATCCAGGTGGTGCAGCACCTGCTCCAACCTTTGGAGAAACGCCGATCGCTGCATTCTCCGCATGTGATTGGAGTGTATGACTGGGGTATAGATGGAACTCGGGCCTATATCGCTACTGATCCTCCTCGTGGCATCACTTTGCGTCATGTGCTGGATAATGAGAATATCGATGTACCGCGGGCGCTTGACCTCTTGCGCCAAATGGCGCAGGGACTGAAGGTAATGCATGAGCAGGGCATAGCAGGGGTAGACCTGCGCCCACAACTCATTACCGTGGATTCGGTAACAGTTACGGACCGCGTACAGCTTGATGACGTCGGGATACGTTCGCTGCTCAATGGACTTGGCTATATCAGTAGTCAGCGCGTTGACGATATCGGGTTTCTGGATCCTCGCTACTCTCCACCTGAATATATCATCGGCGGGGGACATATAGGACCTTGGAGCGATGTCTACCAACTGGGGTTACTGCTCTTTGAAATGATAACTGGCCGCCTGCCGTTTGTCGGGAAAAATGCCGCGGAGACAGGAGTATTGCAAAGCACAGGCTCTATACCTCGTATGGCGCAGTACAAGCACAATACGCCGCCAGCCCTGCAAAATGTGTTGGAGTGCGCCATGACGAAGAATCCTTCGGCTCGTTTTGTCAATGCCGCAAGTATGCTTGCATCCCTGGAGTCTATCCAGCTTCCTCGTCGTTCCGGGTCAGAGGAATGGCGTATGGTAGGCAATTCACCAACTAGTTCTGACGAGGGACATGCTGCGGTTGGAGTGACGGGCGAAATGCAGCGCGTTGATAACGATGTTGCATTGAGTGCAACACTCATTGGTAGCTCTACGTCCGTATCTGCTGTACCCGTTCCCGCTGTACAGGGGGATACGGCACGAACGCAGCCAGAAACGGCGCCTGTCTATGGCTATCTGTGTTGTGAGAAAGATGGCGTTGAGACACAGCGTTTCGATATTGCTAAGAAAAACGTCATCGTTGGCAGAACGGACCCAAAGCGAAATCTTAGCCCTGATATTGATCTCACCGCCATTGATCAGAAAATGACTGTATCTCGTCAACATGCGCGCATTCGTTACGAGGAGACTTTTTTCTATATCGAGGATCTCAAGAGCCGCAACAAAACGCGCCTGGGTGAATTAACGCTTGTTCCGCTCAAACCGGAGCTTTTGCAGCATGGTGATGTCGTACATTGTGGAAGCGTGCGCCTGGTATTCAAGGTTCCTGACATGAGAGATACGCCTTTATTCAAGATATAACATGACATAATACCTTCCCTCCAGAATACTTCAGCTTGATTTGTAACGGGTAGAACAGATACAGTTACATTGATAAGTATAAGCATTTGTGCTTTTCCAATGCTACCAATAGATAGAAAGGACACCTACTATCATGGGTTTTGACCAGTATCATGAACCGGCTAATGAATTGTCGCAGGAGACCCGCACCTTCGCTCGTATCATCGCCTCATTGAAGGAGGAGTGCGAGGCGATTGGATGGTATGAGCAGCGTATTTCTGTTGAGCAGGACCCGGATGCCAAAAAGATCATGCAGCATTCTCAGGAAGAAGAATTTCTGCACTTCTCAATGGATCTTGAGTTTCTCTTGCGGCGCAATCCCAAGTGGCGCGTTGCCGCAAAGAATGTGCTTTTCCATGAAGGCGATATCATAGAGAATGCTGAGCAAGGTGAAGAGGCTGAAGACAAACTGAAATAATTTCTGATGATCTCAGCTTGTCTTTGCGATGGCCAGTAAATCCGCCAGTAATCCCTGACCAGTTTGTAACCTACCGGCGCCGGGGCCAATTATAGTCACCTCTGGCAGAGTATCACTGTGTATAGTAATAGCATTCGTAACGCCATCAACGCGGGCTAATGGGTCACTGAGAGGCAATTCAACCGGCGCGACTTTTGCCTCTAGCCTGGCTTCTCCTGGATGCGATACTATCGAAGCAATCAGTTTGATGCGCTGCCCGTTGGCAACTGCCCGTTGCACCTGTTCTCTGGTTATAGCTGTGATGCCCTGGCGATAGACATCGCCTGGTTTGAGGGAACGACCAAAAACTAGCGAGGACAGAATGAGAATTTTTGCCAGTGCATCGTAGCCTTCAACATCGGCGGTTGGGTCCGCTTCCGCGTAACCCTGAGCCTGGGCTTCTACCAGGACATCGTTGTAGTCGCGACCGCTGGCCATCGCGCTAAGAATATAATTGGTTGTGCCGTTGAGAATGCCTCGTATAGCCGAGATTTGTGCGCCTGCCATGCCTTCACTAATAGTGCTGAGGATAGGAGTACCTGCCATCACCGTTGACTCCATGCGCAACTCGACTCCATGCTGATGCGCTAAGGCAAAGAGTTCCTCGGCTGCCAGTGCACCCGGTCCCTTGTTGGCAGTGATGACATGCATTCCCCGCGCTAATGCAGTACGAATATGGCTTATCCCTGGTTCCGCATCGTGCAGATTGGTCCCAGTTGCCTCCGCCAGCACATCCGCATCCGCTGTCGTGAGACCTTCCAGAGTATTTGCCCAGTGAGTGACGCCTGGATGTTCAGTGAGAGGGCGTCGAGAAGCTGCAAGCTCTAACAGCATGGGTATATCCAGCCCGGTTTGATGGTAGATGAAACCATCGCGGGCATTGGCCACACTGACAAGCGTCACTTCTAGTCCAAAATCGTGTCTTATCCAGTCCTGGCGAGCGGCGAGCAATTCTGCGAACCCCTGACCGACAGTACCGAAGCCGATAATAGCAAGGCGAAGATATTTCATAGGTGTTAAATCCAGGATAATTTAAGTCGATCGAGTACGCGCTTCACCGGTCCCAGTTCTTCGATACCCAGGCGGCGTGACACCCGAATGTAGATGAAGATGCCAGCAAACAACTCTATTGACAGCTTTATCAGGGCCATTAGAGAGCCTCCCACTCCCAGCGCCTGATTACGCGTGGTGACTAACACAAGATCGAGGACAAAGCGGAGAATGAAGATACCGGCCCCCATTGCCAACGACGCGAGCATGATACGCCCGGTAAAAATGGCTAGCTGGCGGAGTTGGAGATCTCCTACGCGCTGATTGAGCAGCCAGAGCAGGACAATAGCTTCAAGCGTACCAGCCAAGGAGGTAGAGAAGGCCAGGGCAAACGTTCCCCACTGCGGCCCCCAAATCGCGATATTGATCAGTATCAGGCTGAGCGCAATCTTAAAGATAAACTGGAGCACGCTTACGATGACGGGAGTTACGCTATCGCGAAGAGCGTAGAAAGCGCGTGTGAGTATCTCGACCGAGGCGAGACCTGCCAGGCCAATTGCAAAGCCAGCGAGGGGAAATGTGGTGAATGCCGCGCTCTGCAGGTTGTACTCACCGTGTTCCAGAAGCACCTGGACGATTGGCAGCCCTAAAGCAATCAGGCCGATACTTGAGGGTATCGACATAAATAGGATGCTGCGGAGTGTCTCCTGGATAATACTGCGTAAACGGTCGAAACGCCCCTTCGCGACATTCTCCGCCAATGTTGGAAAGGCAGCGGTAGAGATCGCCATACCAAAAATACCCAGGGGAAGTAGCAATATTTGGAGCGCTTGATAGTACTGGGTAACAAAGCCACTGAGCGCGTTCGCTACAAGGAGAACAATGAGAAAACGGTCGACAAAGATGGAAAAGTAGAGCATTGCGGCATTGATGATACGAGGTACCATCATCCGTCCGACTTGAATGACGCCAGGATGTCGCCAGTCAAAGCTGAATGTATAGTGCATGCCAACTTTGCGGAGGCCAGGAATCTGGATAGCAACTTGTAAGACGGCGCCTAAAACAACGCCCCACGTTGCTGCATATGCAGCGGTGATATCGTTGCGATGTCCAATAAATGCCAGGAAGACGCCCGGCAGAAGTCCAATGATAATGCCTACATTGTAGAGGACATTGCCGACCGCGGGTAGCAGAAAATTCTGGCGTGCATTTAATACGGAGGTGACGATGACGCCTCCTCCAAGTATGATTGCTTGCAAAAGCATGATCCGTGCAAGCGAAATGATTAGATCGATGTGAGTTGTATAGTCCTGGAGGTTGACAGAGGGCGGTTTTGGATTGTAGAGCGGTATGATCTGTCCCGCGAAGATGATCGAGATCAGTGCCAGTACAATCATGATACCGATGGCAAGATTGAGCGCAGCACTGGCAACATGCCAGGCACTCCTTTCATCGTTATCACCAGACATGTATTTTGTAAAGACGGGAATGAATGCTGATGCGAGCGCACCACCTGCCACGACATTAAAGATAAAATCGGGAATGTAAAATGCTTGTATATACGCATCCGAGGTGGCGCCCGCACCGAAGACAAAGGCAAACAGTAACGTACGCACCAGGCCGAAGACACGGCTGACGACGAAAGCGCTGGTCAGGATGAAGGTAGCTCTGCGGATATGTACCCGCTGGATCATACCGGTGTCCTGCGAGACTCCCGAGGCGGCTTGTAACATGTTATCTGGAGCAATGAGTTGACCTGATGGGTTCCTCTGCCCTATTTGTGACAAAGAATCCGGGGATAGAATAGGTGACGCCTCTATGGGTGGTGCTAACGCGGGCGAAAACTGTGCTGGTGAAGCTCCGGGCGCTCCCGGATGCATGGGTGGTGCAGCCCCATTGCCTCTGGATGGTGACATCTGGGCAGGTGTGGCAGGGAAAGGTGCTCTGGCTCCCGGCGAACGGTTCTTTTCGCGGAATGGGAAAATACTTGTTACATCAGGTTTCATGCGCCTTTGTTGTCGACGCATGCGCTCTTCTCGCAATTGTTGAAGACGAGCCTGGCGCAACTGGGGAAGTGGCTGAGAGGGTTGGGGCACTTCATAGTATTGGTACTCCATCCCCTGTCCAACCCCAAGCGAACTTCCCATATCAGCGATTGGTGCCTGGTAGCGCTGCGGCACTTGCTGATATGGCTGTCCCTGCCCTCCTTGTGATTGCGGTGGATATATGGGAGGGGGTTGTAGTGGTGGGGGTTGGGGTGGAGGATACACTGGTGGCTGTGACGCAACTGGTGACTGCTGCGCCAATGTGTTTGGTTGTTCCTGTTCGTATTGCCAGCCATAGTAACCATGTTGCCCCGGCTGTCCCTGTCCTTGTTGTGGCTTTGGCGGTAATTGTTCTTCGTTTCCCACTATGCTCGCTCTAT
>DMFQ01000131.1:1204-7234 GCA_003450555.1 Ktedonobacter sp. | reverse complement strand
TATGGAAGAGTGCGGTTTCAACGTTGTTCAAGCATATCATACTTGGGGTGTTCTGGCTAGTGTCAGTGGACTTTGGGTTTCATGCTATTTGACACAACCCACAAACCCTTATACAATCCCACTATCATTTAACACGAGCCGACTATGTACAAAGTAGGGTGCGGTTCGTAGAAAACACATATGTTGTGAGGCAGGTATACATTCAGAATGGAACATCTCAACGCAGTTATCCTGGCCGGTGGAAGTGGAACACGGCTGTGGCCACTTAGTACACCAGGTTTCCCTAAGCAATTTCTGCCGCTTCCCAGCGGCCAAAGTATGATACAAGAAACACTGGCGCGGGTCGCACCGCTTATTTCACCTGAACGAGCCTGGGTTGTAACAGGACGCTCGATGGTTGATCTAGTCCATGAGCATTTACCCTCTATTCCTATAAGTCACATCCTGGGTGAACCGATGGGACGCAATACCGCGCCTGCTATAGCCTGGATTGCCGCGACTATAGCGCGACGTGATCCTCAAGCAGTGATGGCCTCGTTTCACGCTGATGCGGTAATTGCCAATGTTGAGGCGCTTACGCAGTCGCTGCGATTTGCCTATGAATTGGCTGAGCAGGGATATCTTGGGACTCTAGGTATCAAGCCTACTGCTCCAGAAACTGGCTATGGTTATATACGTTTTACTGATCCGGTGAATGAAGGACATGGGCACCAGGCATTTTTTGCTGAGCGCTTCGTCGAGAAACCGAACCTGAGGACAGCACAAGGCTACCTGAAAGATGGTCGTTACGTGTGGAATAGCGGCATGTTCATTTGGAAGGTAGAGGCGATTCTGGCTGAAATGCGAACACATCTTCCTGAACTGGCGCGAAAAATTGATACTATTGTCAACGCTATGGGAACAGCACAGGAAATCTCGACGATCGATGAAATTTGGCCAAATCTGATCCCCATTTCTATCGATCACGGTATCCTGGAGAAGACGAAAAAGCTTGTCGTTATTCCCGCCGATCTGGGTTGGAATGATGTTGGCAACTGGGATCAGTACGGCTCGCTCTTCCCCACTGATGCGCGGGGCATAGGTGCCGTGGGTCGCCACGTAGATCTGGAATCTCAGCATATTTTTGTCTACAATGATACAGCGCGCCAGGTTTATACTATTGGCCTGGAAGATGTGATCGTTGTTGAAATGAATGATAAGACTGTGATCTGCCACAAAGATCATGTGCAGAGAGTGAAGGAACTGGCCGAGAGCCAGCAGAAAAAAGGCTAGCACATAGAACAGCGGCGACACCCTCGCGAGAGTGTCGCCGCTGTTCTATGTGCTATAATACGTACAATATTGTTCGTTGGTGCTGTGTCGTAGAAATGGAGTCTTCCAATATGCTCTTCGAACAACCCGTGCTGGGTAGGCGCGGTATGGTTGCCTGTGCGCACTACCTTGCTACTCAGGCTGGCCTCTCCATTCTGACTCGCGGTGGGAACGCCATCGATGCTGCCATTGCTGCGAATGCGGTCATGACCGTTGTCTATCCATCAACCTGCTCGGCTGGTGGCGATATTTTTATGCTCATCTGGGAGGCAAAATCAAAGAAGCTTCATGCACTCAATGGTAGCGGACGCGCTCCAAACGGGATGACACCTGAATATTTTATATCCCGAGACTTGAAAGAGATTCCTGAGAGAGGGCCGCTTTCTATAAATGTTCCGGGAGCAGTTGATGGCTGGTTTGAGGCTTTAGATCGTTTTGGGACGCTTTCAGCGGAGACGATTTTTGCTCCCGCCATCGCGTACGCTGAAGAAGGTATGCCTGTCAGCCCTAAGTTAAGCGGCTGGCTACGCCGGGCCGAACGTCTACTTAAAGGCTGGGAGAGTACAGCATCAGTCTTTATGCCAGGTGACCAGCCGTTAAAGTCTGGCACCATTTTGCGACAGCCAGACCTGGCCCGTACCTACCGAATGCTTGCTAAAGAGGGGCGTGATGCCTTTTATCGTGGCCCGCTTGCGCATGCTCTCACTGAATATATCCAACGTTGTGGCGGTGTGCTTTCGCTGGAAGATATGCAGCAGCATCGATCAGATTGGGTTGAGCCGCTCTTTACGAACTATCGCGGGTATGATGTCTACGAATTTCCGCCGAACTCGCAGGGCATAGCTGCATTAGAGATGCTCAATATCCTTGAAGGCTATGATTTGAAGTCGCTCGGTCACCAGACCGCCGAATACCTGCACCTGTTCCTAGAAGCGAAAAAGCTGGCCTTCGCTGACCGAGACCGCTATGTCTCTGACCCTACATTTGTAGATGTACCGGTTGAACGCCTTTTGAGCAAGACGTATGCTGAAGAACAGCGCGCCAGGATTAACCTCAGGAAGGCGACGCCATATTTTGCCTCGGGACTTGAAAAAGATGGCGATACTATGTATCTCTGTGTGGCGGACAGCGAAGGGAACGTTGTCTCTTTAATCCAAAGCCTCTATAATGGTTTTGGGAGCGGTATTGTTGGTGGTGATACAGGTGTATTGTTGCATAATCGGGGCTCGTACTTCTCACTTGATCCACGGCATGTGAATTACTTACAGCCGGGCAAACGTACGATGCACACCCTTACACCCGCGATGGTTCTCAAGAATGATGCTCCCTATCTAGCTCTGGGGGCAATGGGAGGAGATGCTCAGCCGCAGATCCATGTGCAGTTGCTTTCCGCCATCATAGATTTTGGCTTGAATGTGCAACAGGCTATTGCGGCTCCGCGTTGGCGGAGCGGGCGGGTGAGAATGGCCGCGCCACATAAAGGGCAAGAAGTAGGTGGTCAGCGCGGAGTGGATGAGCACCTGGAGCGCACTATAGCGGAGGTGGTCATGATGGAGAGGCGTTTCCTGAGTGGTGTACCGCTCGAACTTGATTTACTCGGTCATCAAACCATTGTAGAAGGGTTGTGGGAAGATGGTATGGGTCATGCTCAAGCAATTCTCGTCAATCAAGATACTCATATTTTTGAGGGAGCTGCCGACCCTCGCTGTGATGGTCTTGCGCTCGGTTGGTAGCACGTGATTTGTGGGCAGAAAAACTTAGTAGTACGGAAGGATGGAGTGTATGACCACGAAGCCATATCGCCATGCAATCCCCGCGGATATTCTGGCGCTCTCACATGAGCGCGATATGTTACGTAGAAAAGGACAATACGACCGGGCTGATGTCTTGAAACGGCAAATTGAGGAGGCTGGCTATGCAATTAAAGATAATCCCCATGGAGCACATTTAATCATTCTCCCCAGCATCGAGGTTGATGGCAATGTTTACCGCACTGCGCGTCAGTTGCCTTCGCTGCTTGATGAAGCTGATACATGCCTGTTTTCGGTCAATGTTCTGGCTCGCGATAGTTTTGAGCAAACACAACGCTGCTTGCAGAGCGTTTTGCGTTTTGTCGGCAGTTACGATATTGAGATCGTCCTGGTCGATAACGCTTCGCGGGATGAACTAAGTATCTGGGCTGCGGTGTTAGAACATTCAGATTCACGTGTACGCGTACTACGCATCAGCCGTACGACGGGTGAGGCGGAAGCACGAAACATTGGTTTGAAGCAGAGCCGTGGTCGCTATATTCTGCTGCTTGATAGTAGTGTTGAGTTTACTGGCGATGTGTTTACCCCGCTGGCGAAGACATTGGAGAATGACAGTATAGGTATTACTGGGCTGCATGGTTTACATACCGACGATCTACGTCACTTTGAAGAAAGCCAGAGCTTGAATGTCGAGGCGGTGGATAAACTCTGTATGGCTTTCAGGAGGAATTTGCTCAAAAAGGTCGGTTTCTTCGATGAAGGTTACCGTTTCCCTTACTATATGGACATTGATTTTAACTTTGCTGTACGAGATAGCGGAGCGGAAATCGTCGTCACGCCCAACTTGCCTGTAACCTGTTATCCAGTTCTGCACCATGCTGGCCTGTCCGATGCTGAACAGACCAGGTTGACCAAGAGGAATTTCTATCGCTTCCTCGAAAAATGGGGGGATAGGGAAGATTTATTGGAAGAAGAGGAATAGGCCTGGTACAGTCGAGAACCGCGAGGAGTACTACTCCATTTCGTTTATGAGATGGAATGGTACTCCTCGCATGATATACATAATCTTGTTTAAGGAGAAAAACATTGCAGACCTTGAAGAAGCGAGACGAGATTCCTGTGGAATTTACCTGGAACCTCGAGAGTATCTTTCCAACAAATGATGATTGGGAGCATGATTTTCAGGCCCTTCAGCAGCGCTTACCCGAGCTGGAAGCGATTGCAGGAACGCTGGCTCAGAGTGGACAAGTACTGCTAACAGTACTGCGGAAGCGCGATGAACTGTCGCAAGAACTAGAGCGCCTCTACGTCTATGCCTCGATGCGCAAAGATGAAGATACTACCAACAGTACCTATCAGGGAATGGCTGACCGCGCAGTACAACTGTATGTGCGCTTTGCCACCGTTGCCTCATACATTGAACCAGAAATCCTGGCTCTGCCACCAGCTACGCTTGATCAATTCGTCAAGGAGACGCCAGAGCTAGCACTCTATGGACAACAGTTGCACGACCTGAATCGCAAACGTGCGCACATTCGTTCGGCTGAGATTGAGGCGATACTCGCGGCGGCAGGTGAAATGGCGGATGCTCCAGGAAGCGTTTTCACCATGATCGATAATGCTGATCTAAAGCTTCCCACCATCAAAAATGAGACAGGCGAAGAGGTAGAACTGACCAAAGGGAACTACCAGCTATTCATTCGCAGCACTAATCGCCAGGTGCGTAAAGATGCCTTCGAGGGATTGCATACCACCTTTTTGAAGCAGCGTAATACTATCGCATCGACGTTGGGCGCCCAGGTGAAAACCGACATTTTTTACACGAGCCAGCACCATTATAACTCCTGTCGCGAACATGCGCTTGCTCGCTACAATATTCCAGTCAGTGTCTATGATAACCTGATTGAGACCGTCAGTGGACATATTCCTCTGCTTAATCGCTATCTCAAGCTGCGCAAGCGCATCCTGCAGCTCGATGAATTGCATATGTATGATCTCTACGTACCGATTGTTGAGGAAACGCGGGAAGAGGTAAGTTATCAGCAAGCGTGTGATACGGTACTAGCGGCGTTAGCTCCTTTGGGGCAAAATTATTTGGACACCCTGAAGCAAGGTTTTACACGACGTTGGATCGATGTGTACGAGACTTCCGGCAAGCGAGGTGGCGCGTACAGTGGCGGAGCGTACAGCACACAGCCGTTTATTCTCTTGAATTACCAGAATAACCGCGATAGCATGTATACGCTTGCCCATGAACTAGGGCACTCTCTGCACTCCTTCTATACGCGCAATTACCAGCCCTACCAGTATGGTGACTATACCATTTTTGTGGCCGAGGTTGCCTCAACGCTGAATGAAGGGCTGCTGACAGAGCATCTGTTGAGGAAGACTTCTGATCGGGCTGTACGGCTGGCCATCCTCAACCATTCTCTCGAAGGCTTTCGTGGCACCCTCTTCCGCCAAACGATGTTCGCGGAATTTGAACAGCAGATTCATAGCAAAGCGGAACAAGGTGAGGCATTGACGGCAGATTCACTCAGTGCGCTCTATCGCGCTCTAATAGAGAAGTATTATGGAGGGGAGACATTCATCGATGAACTAATCGATATCGAATGGGCCCGTATACCACATTTCTATAGCAGTTTCTACGTCTATCAATATGCTACCGGCATTTCCGCGGCGTCTGCTCTCGTACAGCAAATTCTGCACGAAGGAAAGCCAGCAGTTGAACGCTACCTGAAGTTTCTCAGCAGTGGCTCTTCCGATTACAGTATCGAGTTACTGAAAAAAGCTGGGGTAGATATGACCTCGCCTGAACCAGTGCGCCAGGCTCTGCAACTCTTTGAGTCACACCTGTCGCAAATGGAAGACTTGATGCAATAGGAACAAGCATAAACAGGCAGACCATGCCCCCGTTGCTCTTTGGAGCAACGGGATTTTTTCAACCATGGATCATCAAGGTGTATAC
>DMFQ01000131.1:755-1032 GCA_003450555.1 Ktedonobacter sp. | reverse complement strand
GAAAGATCTTGGAACGCAAGGTCAGGCTGATAGCTTAAAGGGGAAGGTCAATCAGGCCGCTGGTAAAGTACAGAAGAAGGTTGGACAGGCAACTGGTGATCCTGCTACTGAGGCAAAGGGAGAAGCGCGTGAGGTTACTGGCAAAGGCCGATCAAAGGTTGGTGATCTTGAGCAGAAGGCTGATGAAAAGCTGAAAGGTCAGGAAAGATAACGCTTCCAATCTCAATTTCAGCTTCGAACGAAGAAAGGCAAGCAATTTAATTGCTTGCCTTTCTTC
>DMFQ01000131.1:0-537 GCA_003450555.1 Ktedonobacter sp. | reverse complement strand
TCGTCGCGGCGGATGAAGAGCGTTGAATCTCCGATCATACAGTCGGCTATCAAGCGTTCATAGGCATCGGGTGATTCGATACCAAAGGCTTCGGCATAGGAGAAATTCATATCTACATCACTGAGATGGCGTGCCGCACCCGGTATCTTGGCGGCGAACTTCAGAGACATGCCCTCATCAGGTTGAATGCGTATCGTCAAACGGTTGGGAACTAGCCCCTTTGTCTCAGATGGCTTGTAGAGCATATGTGGAACGCGCTTGAACTGGATTGTTACCTCTGTACTGCGTTTGGGTAATGCTTTGCCAGTACGAATGTAGAAGGGGACGTCCGCCCAACGCCAGTTCTCAAGGAACAATTTCAGCGCCACGAACGTCTCGGTCTGTGAATCGGGGGTGACGCCCTTCTCCTCTTTGTAGCCCTCCTGTTGTTGCCCATTGATTATGCCGGAGCTATATTGTCCACGTACGGTGCGTTTGGCCACATCCTCTGGTGAGAGGAGGGTGATGGCTCGCATGACCTTGGCTTTTTCGTCGCGG
>DMFQ01000321.1:12902-13876 GCA_003450555.1 Ktedonobacter sp. | reverse complement strand
GAGCCGCATATCCGCGACCTGGCCCAGAAGCTGGCGGCGGAGGGCTTTTGTCGTTGCCGTTCCCGACCTGTACCACGGCAAGATTGTCACTGAGCCTAATGAAGCCCAGAAAATGGTTATGATGATCGGAGGAAATATTGATAAAGCGGCCAGAGAGATTATCGGCGCGCTTGAAACGGTGAAGGCTATGCCGAACGTCGATCCCAAAAAGCTGGGGATTATGGGATTCTGCGTCGGCGGCATGATGACCTTTGTCGTTGCTTCTCGCTATGCTGACCTGGGTGCCGTAGTGCCATTTTACCCTGGCGGCTATGATCCAACTCCTGAAGCGGTGGCGCAGGTCAATGCACCGGTGCTTGCCTTCTTTGGACGCAAGGATGACAGCATCCCGATGGAGCAGGTGGACAAGATTGAAAAGTTGTACAGAGCGGCAGGCAAGGATTACACCGCCAAAGTCTATGATGCAGGTCACGCGTTCATCAATCCTGATCATGGCATGGGTAATGAGCAGGCGGCTGCCGAAGCATGGCCACTGGCCGTCAACTTCTTGAAGGAGAAGTTGACGTAGAGTATTCAATTTTATCAGATGAAGGGAAAGTGGGTCTCAGAGGCGTGGCCTCTGAGACCCACTTTCCCTTTATGTGTTAGAACATTTCCTCAGCAACAACGTATATACCTTCGGCATGATACTATTTCCATGAACATTTAGCGCACCAAGAGAGAAGCATAGATACAGCCCAATACAGGAGCTACTTATGGAGAACCAGCAGTTTGAAAACCAGGAATGGCGATCCCGACAGCCCTTACAACCTTCACAACCCTCACAACCCTCACAACAATATTCTATCAATATAGACCCCAGAGAGCAGCAAGGGCAGGAAGAACGGGGAGAACAGCAGGCCTATTATCCACAGTCAATGTATGTTGATCCACGCGAAAAAATACAACCGATGCCAAGGCGGCGCAGGCGCTGG
>DMFQ01000321.1:11974-12702 GCA_003450555.1 Ktedonobacter sp. | reverse complement strand
CATGTCATTGACTTCAGACACGGGTTCGATTACTGCAAACCAGGATGCGCTCAGTGGACAATCAACTTTACAGACCAATACAGGTGACATCACCTTTGATGGCTCTCTCGCTCCCAATGGAAATTACCAGTTTTCGACCGATACGGGTTCAGTCGATGCAACACTGCCAGCTAACTCGTCCTTCCACCTGGATGCGACAACCGACACGGGTTCGATCGATAGCGATTTCACAGAGGTACGAGTGCAGCATCAAGATTTCAAAGGTGATAGCGCCCATGGAGACGTGGGAAGCGGGAACAGCAATTCCGGCGCAACAGTGACAATGAAAACTAATACAGGGGATATCAACCTGCATGAGGGTCAGTGAAAGTAATAAAAGAACAAAGAATGAACGAGGCCAATGAAGCGAGTGCCACGCTTCTGCGGCTCGCGCAACAACACGCGGACATTTACGCTCCTCTGCCAGAAGTACAGGCGATCGTCGTTACAGGGTCGGTCGCTGGTGGATATGCTGACCACTACTCGGATATCGATATGCTCATCTACTATGATGAGTTGCTTCCAGAAGATGCAATGGCGGCTGCCTGTGAACGCGCAGGTGGTTCCAATTGGGGACTTTATGGACGCGATGAAAATGGCAGCGCCGAGTATTATTACGTTAATGGAGTCAAGTGCGAATTTGCTCATGCCACGGCGAAGAGTTGGGAGCAGATCATACGAAGCCTGTT
>DMFQ01000321.1:10360-11778 GCA_003450555.1 Ktedonobacter sp. | reverse complement strand
TCGGACCTTGAGCAGATGCCGAACTTGCTGAATTTTATTGAGAGCAACGGTGTGCTACTCAGTAATCACCACACGCCGCTCATTGCTCATACCGCGACCGACATCCTGACCTCTTTGACGGGCGTCTACGGGGATCGTCATGGCGTGCCAATCAGCAACAGTTTCCGCTACTTTAATCCAGATGGTTCGAGCAACACCGGCGTTTCCTTTGCCTACTGGAATGGCGCTATTTTTGACCCAACCACGTTGACTCCAACAGACACCACTTTTAATATGCTTGCCGCGAATGGTAAGAACGCACCCGCGCCATGGGTGCCGTATACCCGTGCTGGTTGCAACTTTGGTGCAGTTGCCACGGCGAATACAATATTAGAGAATACCTCCGTCGACGTTTCCAGAGTATTTGGACCTGCTTCTGTGCAGCAGCAGGAAGTGACCGCGAATCCGCCCCCTTCAACGTTGCCACAAGCTGATTTTGTCGGTATTGGCGTTCACTGCGCGTTGAATAATTCACTTTGCTCTGCTGCCAACACAGGTCAACCCGATGTACTACCTGATGAACCCGGTGGCTACTCAGGATACATGGGCCTCTTTGGCCACAAGTACGTCGCGTCGCAGATCAGTCCGAATGGGCCGCTGACCGATCTGAACGGCAACATCATTAAGGATGCTAAAGGGAACGTCGGCTTCCCCGGTTTTGATGGGATGTCCGCGTCAGTTTCGCTCTCGTATGTAGCGGCAATGCAGGAACACAACGTACCTGTCACCTACGCTTATATATCAGATGCACATGACGCGCATCCCAGTGGACCCGCCTATGGCCCTGGTTCGGCTGGTTACGTTACCGCGCTCAAGGCATACGACCAGGCTTTTGGAACATTCTTCACCCGGCTGGCAAACGACGGTATCAATCAGAGGAACTCGCTCTTTGTGTTCACGTCTGACGAGGGCGATCATTTTGTAGGCGGTGCGCCCAGTCCTGCCGGGTGTGATGGAGTGACGACGCCGTGTACCTATAGCCAGATCGGTGAACTTAATGGCAATTTAGCCGGTTTGCTGGCGACGGAACAAAACATTACAACCCCGTTCAATGTGCACTCTGACTCGGCTCCCAACGTCTATATCACGGGCAACCCGGCGCGGAACGATCAAACCGTCACGCGTCCTTTTGAACGGGCAGTGGGTAAATTGACAGCGGTGAATCCGATGACGAAGAACACCGATACGCTTACAAAATACCTGGCTGATCCGGTGGAGATGAAGTTACTTCACATGATTACGGCCGATCCCGCGCGTACTCCGACGTTTACGATGTTTGCTGATCCCAATTACTTCCTGTTCGCAGGCGCGACCAATTGCACATCTCCGTGTGTCACGCAGCAACCAGGTTTCGCCTGGAACCATGGTGATGTGTCGCC
>DMFQ01000321.1:9762-10234 GCA_003450555.1 Ktedonobacter sp. | reverse complement strand
TGGTCGGATCACACCGATATCCGCTCGACGATGTTGATGCTTCTCGGCTTGAAGGACGATTATAGCCACGATGGACGCGCACTGGTCGAGGATCTCACTGGTTGGGCACAGCCGCCAGCTGTGAAAAAGAGTGGCTCCTTCGTCAGCCTCGCTCAAATGTACAAGCAGATCGATGCCTGTGTCGGACAACTGGGCCTGGCAACCCTGGCTGTTTCCACTAAAGCTTTGGAAAGTGGTAGCTCGTCCGATGACAGCACCTATACCAACCTTGAAAATCAGCTCACTTCGATCAGTACTCAGCGCGATGCCCTGGCAGCGCAGATGATTGCCTTGCTAGAAAATGCAGAGTTTAACGGCCAACCTTTTAGCAATCAGCAGGCTCGGCAGCTCATCTCTCAGGGGCAGGCGTTACTCAATAGTGTGAATACGATGACATAGGGTGGTATTGCATTTGGGGGATTTATGCAAGAGC
>DMFQ01000321.1:0-9528 GCA_003450555.1 Ktedonobacter sp. | reverse complement strand
GCAAGAGCATGATAGTATGTCTCGACTTTGATGGTACAATAGCAATAGAACTCATTAGTAATGCCGGCAGTAACCAATTCTGCGTTTTTCGTAACGCTTTTCGTAACGTTTAGAAGACGAATATCTATTATACTAGAGACAAGAAAGCGTATAGACATTCAACGTATCCGTCGCACTTGTGGGTTGGGTACACTGACAGGGAGCGATGGAGATAGAGCAGACAGAGAGGATCGCAGGGCAGGGGCTTCCAAGACGGAGGCTGTCAAGGAAGGGGCGGCCAGGGCAGGGGCAAGCCCTGCCCGTACATTTTCGGAGATGGAGTTCATATGGCGACAATAATGCAACGCCTCCAAAAAATGCGCCTGGGGCGGGTCAAACGAGAAGAACAGGCGCTTCAGACGGTCGATGAGAAGGGATCTCGCAAAGTAGAGACCTTACCTATTGAGATCGCACCCAATGACCCGATTGTGGCATACTTCCTGAGTTCACCGGGAGCAACCGAGATCGACAAGTTGAACCTCGATTCGCCTGCTCTGCGCGAACTTAACGCGGCGGGTGTCAAGATGGCCATTCCGCTGGTCAGCCAGGGTGAACTGGTGGGACTGCTCAACCTCGGTCCCCGCATGAGTGAGCAGGACTACTCCACCTATGATCGGACGCTGCTCAATGACCTCGCGACCCAGGCAGCTCCAGCTTTAAGGGTGGCGCAGTTGGTACGCGAGCAGCGGTCTCAGGCGCTTGAACGCGAGCGCATCGAGCAGGAATTGCGCGTTGCCAGCTTGATCCAACAAACACTGCTGCCACGAGATTTACCCTCGCTGCCAGGCTGGCACGTGGAAAGATACTATCAACCAGCCAGGGCTGTGGGAGGCGACTTCTATGACTTCCTTTATTTTGAAGATGGTCGGGTAGGGATCGTCATTGGGGATGTCACTGACAAAGGAGTACCTGCCGCGCTAGTGATGGCGACAACGCGCAGTATTTTACGTTCAACCGCCTATGGGGCACTCTCACCGGGGCAAAGTTTTGGAGCAGACCAATGACCTGCTCCATCCCGACATTCCGCCCAAGATGTTTGTCACCTGTCTCTACGCCATTCTCGATCCGGTCAGCGGACAACTACAGTACGCCAACGCGGGACATGATTTGCCATATCGACGTCACAAAGATGGCGTCTCCGAACTGCGAGCCACGGGGATGCCCCTGGGGTTGATGCCCGGTATGGTCTACGAAGAAAAGGAAACGACGCTTGCTCCCGGGGATAGCATCCTCTTTTATAGTGATGGTCTGGTAGAAGCTCATAATGCGAAGCGTGATATGTTCGGTTTTCCACGGCTAATGACTTTACTTGGTGAATATCAGGGCAATATGCCGGTGATTGATCTCCTTTTGGGCCAACTGGCGGATTTCACGGGCAGCGATTGGGAACAGGAGGATGATGTAACCCTGGTAACGCTGCGCAGGTCTAAGAGCATTGGAGAAAGTGAAATCATTACAATGTCCACACCTCACATTGATCAAAAGCCTGGGAACAATGGTTGGCGCACACTGGCCGAATTGAGCATAGCCAGCGAACCCGGCAATGAACGCCAGGCGATGGAGCAAGTTGCTCACGCTGTCCAGGAACTCAATTTGCCGCAAAGGCGCTTAGATCAGCTCAAGACCGCTGTAGCTGAGGCGACGATGAATGCAATGGAGCATGGGAACAACTATCAGCCTGATGTACCAGTTACTATCCAGGTGCTATCCTCGGCGACGACCCTTTCAGTGCGTATTAGCGACAAGGGGAATGGTCAACCTATCGATGTTTCCCAGGCACCTGACATCGAAGCTAAGCTCGCTGAACTGCAGTCACCGCGTGGTTGGGGATTATTCTTGATAAAGAACCTCGTAGATGATGTGAATGTCATCAGTGATGAGAACCATCATACGCTTGAATTACTTTTGAACCTGGAAGGAGACAACCATGACGGCAAAAAGTCTTGAGGCGCAAGTACGCCACCAACCCCGTGTCGCCATTATAGATCTGCACGGAGAAATCAATGCCTTCGCGGAGGATGTGCTCAACTCAGCATATGCCGAAGCCGAAAGCCGGAAATCGGATGTCATCCTGCTCAACTTCAGCGATGTGGATTACATCAACAGCACCGGCATTGCTCTGATTGTCAGCCTGCTAGCGCGGGCACGCAAATCGAAACGGCGCCTGCTGGCCTGTGGGCTGAGTAATCACTACGTGGAGATCTTCCAGATCACTCGTCTTGTCGATTTCATGAGCGTATTCCCGGATGAAACGAGCGCGCTGGCCGATGGTCCAGCTTCTATCATAACTTCACATGAATAGTTAAGATCACGCAACATTGTATCTTCACTGGTGTGAAGATACGACGCCAACGTTGTTGTACAACTACATAAGCACTTCGTCTCATAGAGCCAACGAAGGAGGAACTTTTTATGCCTCAAGCCAACGTAATGATGAAGGTTCGTCGGGTAAGTCCAACTACCAGTATCATCGATATCCAGGGTGATGTCTCAGCATTCGCGGAAAATGTACTCATGGAGGCATACACGGAAGCAAACACTCCAACCACCCGCACTATCATCTTAAATTTTGCCCGGGTTGGAGTATATGAACAGCAGTGGTATTGGCCTGCTTGTCACGCTGCTCATCCGCATCAATCGCCAAAAACAACGCATGTATGCTTACGGTTTAAGCGACCACTACCGGCATATCTTTGAAGTGACGCGTTTAAGCGATGCCATCAAAATTTATGATGGCGAGTCTGCTGCTCTAGCAGCGTCATAAGGGCGCAATAACGTAGGGGCGCGAAACAAAGCTATCAGGAGGAAATATATCATGACTACTTCTCCCGTTCCACCGAACGATGGGCAATCACGCGATGCCGCTTACTGGTCTCAAAGTGGCTCGAATTTGAAGGTATCCAACATACCCAGTGGGGCGCTGAATCTCAATGTGGATGGGCGACAGGCTGTGGGACCACTGCAGGGTTTCGGCCAGATGTG
Source organism: Ktedonobacter sp. (assembly GCA_003450555.1). Lineage (GTDB taxonomy): Bacteria > Chloroflexota > Ktedonobacteria > Ktedonobacterales > Ktedonobacteraceae > UBA11361. The sequence goes on along the minus strand of DMFQ01000321.1, from coordinate 6,507 downwards.
GCAGAAAACCTACCGCGTGCGCTTCAAAGTGGATGATGTGGGGGGTTCAACTGCAGCGCCTTTGAGCACGAAAGCAATTATCAAGGCCTGGAAGGAGAACTTCCCACAGTTCTGGCCAGCCGGGAACCGTTTCTACGCGCCTCTTACCGGCATTGCTCCCGGTGAAGTCGCTCTCTTGAGCCTCTCCATGCCTGGGGGGATGGCGCTCTCCACGGGTGTGCTCGTCCTTTATGCCGATGACGAGTCCTTCACGCTGATGACGCCACAGGGGCATATGTTTGCGGGATGGATTACCTTTAGCGCGTACGAAGAGGACAACGCTATCGTGACACAGGCGCAGGTCTTAATGCGCGCCAACGACCCGCTCTATGAACTTGGCCTGCGTTTCGGCGGGCATAAACAGGAGGATGTCTTCTGGCAGCATACCTTGAAATCCCTCGCGGCCTACTTTGATAGGGATGAGCCGGTGGAGATGCAGATAACATGCGTCGATGCCAAATTGCAGTGGTCATTTGCGAAAAACATCTGGCATAATGCAGCGATGCGCACCGCGATGTATACTATTACAGCACCCACGCGCTGGATAAAAAGGAAAAAACGCTGAAACAGCTTTAGAGAATTGGTATGGTATGTCAAAACAATACGCCTATGACGCAGTCGTAATCGGCTCAGGGCCGAACGGTCTCGCCGCGGCTATTACTATAGCTCGTGCGGGTCGCTCAGTCATCGTGTACGAGGCGAGGAATACCATTGGTGGTGGTTCGCGTTCAACAGAACTGACGCTCCCTGGCTTCGTACACGATGTCTGCTCGGCAATTCACCCACTCGGGCTTGGCTCACCCTTCTTTCGCACTCTGCCACTCGAGCAGTATGGCCTGGAGTGGATTCAGCCACCGGTTCAGCTTGCGCATCCACTCGACGATGGTTCAGCCATGCTGCTTGACCGTTCGGTTGCTGCGACCGGTGCAACGCTTGGAACTGATGCGGCTGCATACAGCAAACTCATGACGCCTCTTGTCGCAGAGTGGGATATCCTGTCGGATGCCTTCCTTGGACCTCTACGACCACAGTCTCTGCGCCACCCTTTCACGCTCTCCCAATTTGGCTTGCGCGCTATTCGTTCCGCACGTGGACTGGCGACTAGCACGTTTAAAGGCGAACGCGCCCGCGCTCTATTCGCGGGAATGTCTGCGCACTCGATGTTACCTCTAGAGCGGCGGCCAACCGCCGGCTTTGGCCTGGTGCTGGGCGTTCTTGGTCACGCCGTTGGTTGGCCAATACCGCGCGGCGGCTCGCAGCAGATTGTCGATGCCATGGCCTCTTATCTGCGCTCACTTGGCGGTGAAATCGTGACCGGCATGGAGATCAAGTCGCTCGACATGCTCCCCTCAGCGCGGGTCACCCTCTGCGATGTCACACCACACCAACTGCTGCGTATCGCGGGTTCTCGTCTTCCCTCGGGATATCAACGCAAGCTCCGCAGCTTCCGCTATGGTCCGGGCGTATTCAAGCTTGACCTCGCGCTTGATGGTCCAATCCCCTGGAAGGCGAACGATTGCACGCGTGCCGGAACGGTGCACGTAGGAGGTACCTTGCCTGAGATTGCCGCCGCCGAGTCAGAGGTCTGGCAGGGGAAACATCCCGAAAGGCCGTTTGTACTGGTGGCGCAGCAGAGCCTCTTTGATGCAACGCGAGCCCCGGCTGGCAAACAGACCGTCTGGGCATATTGCCATGTCCCCAGTGCCACAACATTTGATATGACCGAGCGCATTGAAGGGCAGATTGAACGTTTCGCCCCCGGCTTCAGGGACCGTATCCTGGCGCGTCATACCATTTCGCCGGTAGAACTTGAGCAATATAACGCGAATTATATCGGCGGCGATATCAACGGTGGCGTCCAGGACCTCTGGCAATTCTTCACGCGACCCACCATACAGGTAAATCCCTATGCCACACCCTGCAAAGATCTCTATCTTTGCTCATCCTCCACTCCTCCTGGAGGGGGCGTACATGGCATGTGCGGCTACTTCGCCGCGAAGAGCGCTTTGAGCAACAACATACGATGAGAGGTCTATTTACGAACCTTGCTCCCATTCATCCAGGCTCACTCACAGCGCTGATTTGAAACCACCTCACCATTACTATCGTGCTAAGACTATCTACTTATGAGTTTTGCACTATATGGGGGGAAAGCATATGTTTGGCGCCCGAGGTCCAACAAGTCCATCCGAAGGCAACACCATCGTAAAAACTATCCTTGTCGTTGAAGACGATTATATGATAGGCTCATTACTCGTTGAAACTATCACACAAGAAACGCCCCATCATGCTCTACTGGCTACGAATAGCTCCCAGGCATTACAAATGGTCCACGAGTGCAAACCCAGTCTCTTTCTCTTCGATTATAGACTTCCTCACATAAATGGCCTCGAACTCTACGACCTACTCCATACTACAAAAGAGCTAGAAGAAGTTCCTGTTCTTCTGATAAGCGCAAGTTTTCCTTTTGAAGAAGCCAGTAAGCGAAACATCATGCTCATACAGAAACCGTTTGAACTTGATGATCTTTTACGAAATATCGAAAGGCTCATAGCCTGAACTTTGGCATGTTCTCAAGAAAGGTACTACTCATCAATACCCCTTATGATGAGTCTTTCATCTCCCCCTACCACTCAGAGAGTTTCCAGATTTCCGGTTGTAAGGTATCCGCCTCCACGCCAATCTCGGCATAGATGCTCACCGCTTGCTTGAGATGAGTCATTGCGGCCTCGGACCTGCCTCCTGTATGAAGAAGGTCCGCCATTTTACTGTGGAGCGCGGCCTCGTGATGACGATCGCCTTGAGAGAGACTTAGGGCCAGAGCCTTTTCCGTCAAAGCCAGCGCTAGTTCGATTTCACCTTCGGCGTAATGGGCATGGGCAAGGTTGTTGAGAGCCGCTGCGTGAATGCCCGGTTCGCCCAGGTCTTCAGCCAGTCTGAGACTCTCTTCCAACTGACGGCGTGCCTCCTGCCGATCTTCCTGTTTGCTGGCGAGAATGCCCAGGATGTTATGAACCTGGGCCAGCGCAAGCTTATCCTGGGCGGTTTCAGCCAGTTCTAACGCCCGGTGAGCCAGTTCCAGCGCTTTATCTAGCAGTCCGCGCCGGTAGGCTGTCAGGCTCCAATCCGCATAGAGCCTGGCGCGCTCATGGGCAGAACCTGTCTCTCCGAGCACCCGCAGCGCGGCCTCGTAGTGGCTTTCAGCCATGTCCCACGCGCCGCGCCGATCATATACAGTACCTAACTTGTGCTCCACGCGAGCCAGGGCATTTGTATCACACAGAGCGGCTGCTGTTTCATAGCTCTTCAAAGCTGCGGCGTATTCTCCTAAGAGCGTATAGAGATCACCGCTAGCCTCGTGCAGCGCGGCTGAATCAGGATGTCCCAATGCTAATGCCAGGCGTAAATGGGCCAGCGCCTCTGAGTTCGCGTACAGACTGCGGGCGTACTCACCTGCCAGGCGAAAATATTCCGCCGCCAGCGGCTCATTTCCTGCCAGTTGGTAATGGTGCGCTATCTGACCGGCCAACGCGTCGACTTCACGCTGTCCGCGCGCGTGGCTGGCCAGTACGTCCGCGATACGACGATGCAGCAGCCTGCGCCTGGCAAGGCTAGTCTCTTCATAGACGAGGGTACGCAGTTTCTCATGGCTAAAGTCATAGGTTAAAGTGTATTCGCTCGTACTCTTCTGTACTTCCTCGACCAGCCCCTGATCAATCAATGCTTCCAGGGCCGTGACCGCCTCTTCTTCGCTGCGACCGCTCGCCTCACGCAGCGTGTCATAGTCGAACGAGCGTCCGATAACCGCGGCGGTATTGAGCAACTGCCAACCAATGTCACTCACCCCGCTGAGGCGTGATTGCAAGAGATCGCGCACTCCTCCAGGCAGAGACCAATCAACAGTGCCGGTTGCCAACTGGCCCTTGGCCATAGCATTCAGGTATTCTAGCAGGAAAAAAGGGAGACCCTCCGTCTCGCTATACAAGCGATCGACGAGACTAGCGGTCAATTTTGTATCATTTGCTAAGACCGTGTGCACCAATTTTCGAACGGAGGCCTGATCCAGGCGCATCAACGTGACAATAGTGGCTTTGCCTGAGCGCTGAGCCTCTCCCAACACCTGGTGCAGGCGCGCATCTCTTACTATCTGTTTGCCCCGCCAGGTAAAGGTCAGGCAAATTGGCTGCTCACGGAGTCGCCGCACTATATAGCTCAGCAGTTCAAGCGAGGCGCTATCGGCCCAGTGCACATCATCAAAAAAGATGACGCCGGATGGTGAATCACTGCGATTACAAAGTGCGAGGAGCGCCTGGCTGAGACCCTCAAAAAAGCGGCTCTGCGTGCCCGGTCCGTCGAGCGGTGGAGGAGCGGGCAAAGCAGGATGCTGCATGGCAAGTTCAGGCAACAGGCGGGAAACCTCACTCTGCCATGCGAGCGGCAGTTCATCCAGCCGGTGAATATTATCCTTTTGCGCAATGGCGGAACGTAAAAGCGCAATGACCGGCCCATAGGCAAGGTGCGTCTCTCCTTCGTAACAGCGAGTTGTGAGGACGACCGCTCCCCTTTCGTGAGCATGATTGAGAAACTCTTCGGCCAGACGCGTCTTACCTATACCGGCCTCTCCCTCCAGGATGAGTATCTGCCCCCCACCATTAATAGAACTATAGGCATTAAACAGCGTAGACCACTCAGCAGACCGCCCCACCAGAGGATATTCAGTATTCGCCACTGGAGCTTTTGTCGTAGAAGACGCCATGGATAAAGAAAAGTCCTCAGAGGGAGCCATCGTTGATAGACTCTGTACCTCTGCTTTAGCAAGGGCTGGCTTCTGAAGAGGTGCTGGCAGCGAGGGCACGTGGTTCTCTTTGATCGCTTGATACAACTGAGCCGTTGCCTCCAGGGGAGCTACACCCAGTTCCTGGTCAAGTACCTGCACGCACTCACGATACTGGTGCAAGGCGGCGGTACGCTGGCCATGCCAGGCATACAACAGCATGAGCTGGCGATAGGTTGGTTCGTGTAGTCGATCAATTGTTAGCCAGCGGTGGGCATAGGTAATCGCCGGGTCGAATTCTCCCAGGGCGCAATGACAGTGGACAAGCCGTTCAAGCGCACTGGCCAATTCGCGGCGCAAGATATCCGTCTGTAAGAACTGCCAGTCATCGAAATTGGGGCTATCGCGCAGACTGAAGCCCGCCAGAAAATCATCGCGGTAGAGAGATATTGCGCGAGTGAGCGGCTCAAGGCAAGCCGTACAGACCTCGTTCGCCTGGTGTCCATGCGTTCGGCATTCCGCCAGGTAATGGTTGAAGTCATTGACATCCACCCATAATTTAGCCTGAGGAGCCACACCGACCGTTTCCCTTTCAATATCCAGGCAATTTCCAGCAAGAGCCTTGTTGAGGGTGGAAAGGGTACGGCGCAAGGCACCGCGAGCGTGAGACTGGTCGTATTCTGGCCAGAGCAAGTTCGCCAGTGTGTCCCGCCCGTGGTGCTGTTGCGTCACCACAAGATAGGCGATGAGCGCGACCGCCTTGCGCGTATCGATATCGACAGACGCACCATCGCTCTCGATACGGGGCGAACCGAGCAAATACAGAGCTAATTGGGGCATATATCACCTCCATTAATGGAGCAATTATACGCTATTGAGTCCTGGTGCGCAACGATTTGCGGAGGGATGGGAGGTTTCGTAACAGTAGCGTGGGAGGTGGGATAGATTAATCGAGACTTTCAAGGCGATGGCAAGGGTCATCCAAGACGCATCCAATATGGATGCCTGGCTAGACGCCGCCCTGCCCTAGGATGGCCGCAAGGTTCATCCCTACTCATATACTCATTGTAGCAGAAGACTTGTGTTTCACAAAGAAACTGCTACACTGTTGGGAACAACGGGAGAGCCTGCATGCCTACTATGCGGCCTGCGCGCTCATTGAGTCACGCAGTGACCTCCGAGTAGAGATGGCTCCCCGTCCAGCAGGGTTCCAAGCGGCGATAGAGCTTGTCGCAGCTCGTTGGCTTTGGTTCAAGGAGCCAGGTGAGACTGCCGATCCCCAATGAGTTGACGCTCGCCCTGCTCGGTCGGTCACCCCGTTGCTGCTGTGGGTGTTGTTCTCGTGGACTGACCGACGCTCGCTGGTCAGAAGGGAAGTGGAACCATGGATCACGCAAAGACCCCCTCTTCTCCTGTGGATGCCTCATCCTCTCGCTTCGTGGTTGGGGTGGATATCGGGAGCCAAAGCTGTAGTGCGTGTGTGCTGACCCCTGACAAACGCCAGGTGTTCAAGCCGATGGAGTTTGCCAATGACGCGGCAGGCTTTGCGCTGCTGTGTGGCAAACTCGAGCAGTTGGGCGTCCCAGCAGAGCAGATCCTCATAGGGATGGAGGCGACCTCCCACTATGGGGAGAATCTCTCCCATGCCTTAGTCCAAGCGCGGCTATCAGCTGTGCCTGTTGCATCCCAGGCAA
>DMFQ01000007.1:18341-19633 GCA_003450555.1 Ktedonobacter sp. | reverse complement strand
TGGCCGTCCGCGTCCTGTTCCCTCTGCTCACATCCACGTGGAACCCAACCCCTCTCCCCAAGAACGGGCGACCATAAAGGCCCCACATCCACTCCCAACCCCGCTCGCCCCTACGGATAAGAAACCTTTTCTACAAGAACACAACTGCTACATATGCGACAAGTGCGACAANNGGACGCTTGCGTCGCCCCGTCCCCGTCTTTTAGTGATAGATTTTTTAGGATGCCGCTCCCACTATCCGTAAGGGCGAGCGGGGTTGATGCGGGGTGGAGAGGGCCTTTATGGCCGCCCGCGTCCTGTTCCCCGCACTCACATCCACGTGGAACCCAACCCCTCTCCCCACGAACGGGCAACCATAATGGCCCCACATCCACGCATTCCTGAGAACCATCGTTTCCTCCTCTTCTACACGACCACAAGTGCGACAAGTGCGACAACTGCGACAAACAGCCATCAGCGTTCTCAAGAAGAATGAGCCTGTTCAAACCTTCTCCCCACCTCATTCCACCCCTCCCACGGCAAATCCCCCCTAACTTCCCATTGCTTGCTACTCTCATTAAAAGACACAGGTACCTCAATACCCAGGCCTTGCAGTGTGGGCATGATCTTTTTCAGATAGCGCGCGCGTAACTCGTCGGGGGTCGCGTCAACTATGCCCTCGCTGTACAATTGTTGCATCGTAGGATCATCATTAGGGCCAAACCAGCACATAGTCTCGTTCCAGAGATGTTCGAGCGAGGCCAGCAGCGTTGTGCGTACAGCTCCACCAGCATTGGCCAGTCGGCGCACCCAACCCTCCCCATGCATTTCATGGATACGTTCTTCCTGCACAATTTTACGAGCGCGCTGGCGCAGCGGCTCGTAACTGGACTGCTGCGCGGCCTCGAAAAACGTGGTCAGGGCCGTATCGAAGAGAAAATTAGTGGCCACAAAGTCGGACCAACCTCGAAAGTCCTGGTCAAGATAGGCCAGCGCATAGTGCAGCGTCCGTGTCATCGGTTCCACCTGGCTGAGGTCAGCCTCGGCCTGCACAAAGTTCTCCAAAAGTGGATAGAGCGTGCGAGCGTGCCCCAGTTCGTCCTGTGCCATGGCCGCCGCCGCCACCGCCGCCTCCAGTGCAGGCGCACCGTTACACCAATAGGCATAACGCCGCCCGACGGCCTGCTTATTGTCGGCTAGCGACGAAAGGACGGCAAACAGCGCCGCGTGATCTATACGTCGTGTACTGGTACTCATGTTACGCCTCTCCATCAAAATATAGGTGATGCTGCCTCATCCCGTAGGGGCGGGAG
>DMFQ01000007.1:16402-18188 GCA_003450555.1 Ktedonobacter sp. | reverse complement strand
GGACGCTTGCGTCGCCCTCGTTCCCCTACCTTTGCCTCTTCATCTCCCCAGGGCGGCCCAAGGACCCCATTCCCATGTCCTCACCACCCTCGCCCTACGGGTACCTGTTCCTTCTTCAAGACTCAAGACTCAATCACGGTAACGATCGTTTCGCGCGGCACAATCACCATCTCAACCCAGCTGAACTCATCGTAAATACTGCGAGCATAGACCTTGGCCAGCTCCACGTCGTCGGCCATCACATTGCCGATTTCGTGCAGCGGCTCTTCATACTTGCGGCGCGCGTAGACCTGCCACACGCGGCTCTCGTTGAGAGCTTCACGCCGCCCCTTGTTCTCTTTATTCTCTGTCGTCACCGTATCACTCATGCTGATATCCCCCAGGTGCGCATAATATCGATGCCATCTTCACTCAAACGCGCCTTCGTCCACACAGGATCCCAGACGATTTCTATGTTGACCTGCCGCACCCCTGCTTCTTGTAGCAGGCGCGTGCGAATATCATCCATGATAAAATCCATGGCGGGACAGCCCATCGCGGTAAAGGTGAGCTTGAGATCGACGATCCCATCTTGTTGGGCAAGGTGGACAATCAGTCCCATATCCACCACGCTAATCGGGATTTCCGGATCCATCACGTCACGCAGAGCATCCCACAGCGCCGGACAGGATGTATCATAAGCGGGATGTGTTTGTAGGGATGGATAGTTGGTTGTCATGCTGGCTGCTCCAGCAGCCTCAGCATCTCTTTCTTGCCGCGTTGTACCATACCGACAAACTCTTCATTGCTTGGACCACGCGCCTTCCAGCGTTTCATCACATCATCCCACGTGCAAGGTCCATCCTCGAGCAGCCAGCGCTTCGCCTTGGCATCAAAATGGGCTGGAAAGGCACAGTCGATCACATATTTTTGCTGGGCCTCGTCGAAGTGGGCGGGCACCTTGAGTTGCAATTCAATGCACAGAGGGATGGCGGTGGACATCCAGATCTGGCGCAGTTCGTCATTGCTATGGCCCTTGAAACCATAGTCAAGCTGCTCACTGTGTTTCTTCAGGTCATCGGGAAGGCCAAACCATTCAATGGTGAGCATGAACATCCAGTCTACCGCTTTTTGTAGCGCTTCATGGCCGCTGTTATCCTGGTTGAGCTTGCGCATGCCCTGCTCGCCATGGCGTAGGTGAAAGGTCTCTTCCTTGTCTACCTTCACAAGCGCGCGCTTCCAGGGACCAAAGGTCGTGCTCTGATAAACATCACCCAGCAGTGTGTAACCGGCGCGATCGTAAAAGGCGTTGGCGACGATCAGTTCGACCCAGCTATCCAGCGGTATATCGAAGGCATACGGATACTTGAAATTGCGCGGCTCGCGCTCAAAAATCAACTTCTCCGTGTCCACCCCTAAATCACGCAACAGGCGGTAGGCGATATGCGCGTGACTCAACTCATCCTGGATAATCGAGATTGCCGAACCAAAGGTATTGAGGGAAGGGGCATGCACGCCCGCGTGGTAATAAGCGGGGGCGCTAATCAATTCCGTATCCGCCGATACAGTGAGGATGCGCTTCATCCCCTCCAGGTAAATAGGACTCATCTGATCGATGGACTCGATAAGCTGCTGCTTTTTAATACGGTTGAGCAGAGCCTCTTCGCTCTGCAAAGCGGTCGGAGTCATAAACTAACGCTCCTTATTCTGGACAACCATTGTACCTGTCCATATCTCCATATGGACATATCAAATTGTACGTTGCTGCTGTCCTGCATGTCAAGACGCGTCTAAAATGTACGGGCAG
>DMFQ01000007.1:15405-16243 GCA_003450555.1 Ktedonobacter sp. | reverse complement strand
GCTTGCTCCACCCCTACATTTTGTCACAAATCTCCCCGTTCTTTCGTCTCATTTCCGATCACATAAGATCACAAACAAACTCGATAACATTTGAAACGGAGCTAATAACTATGCATGAGGAACTTTCTCTTCCTTTACAGAATCCATCGTATGCAGGCGTTGTCGTGGTTGGCGGAGGGTTGGCGGGGCTGGCAGCGGCAGCCTATGCAGCGAGGAGTGGCCGTACAGTGACGCTTTTCGAGAAAGCCTCGCAGCCTGGTGGCCGGGCCATGACAAACCATCGCGCTGGCTTCTCCATGAATCTTGGTGCCCACGCGCTCTATTACCAGGCGGAAGCAGGTGAGGTGCTGCGCGAACTGGGCGTACCCTATAGCGGAAAGGAACCGCCCTCGCTGTTTGCCCTATCAGGCGATAAGCTACATAAGCTGCCACTGTCTCCCCTTACTCTATTGCGCTCTACTCTATTGGATGCCCCGGCGAAACTGGAAATGTCGCGCGTGCTGGCTGCCGTAATGCTTGCGAATACACAATCGCTTCAGAGAATGAGTCTCCAGGAGTGGCTGGAGCAGCATGTGCGGCATTCCCAACTGCGCGCGTTGTTGCTGATGATTGCCCGCCTCACAACCTATACCAACGCGCCGGAGCTGCTGTCCGCCACGTTGTTTATAGACATAATGCGCAAGGCCCCGAAAGTTCTCTATCTCGATGGCGGCTGGCAGACGCTCGTCGATGGTCTGCGCCAGGCCGCTTTGGATGCCGGCGCTCGTATTGTGACTGGCGCGCGCGTGGTCGCAGTCGAGCATGAGGAGCGTGTGCAGGGAGTACAGGGAGTACAGGG
>DMFQ01000007.1:9675-15343 GCA_003450555.1 Ktedonobacter sp. | reverse complement strand
GGAGTACAGGGAGTACAGGGAGTGCGCCTTGCCAATGGCGAGCTATTTCCGGCAGAAGCCGTGATCGTGGCGACCGGGCCGGAGGAAGCGTCCGCGCTGCTAGATGGCGGTGAGCACGCGGCCCTGCGTCGTTGGGTCCAGGAAGCGGTGCCTGCCCGGGTGGCCTGCCTCGACGTTGCACTGAAATCGCTCCCTGAACCAAAGCACCTGGGTGTGCTGAGTCTGGATCAGCCGCTGTATATGGTGGTGCACTCAGCCTCAGCCAGGCTGGCGCCAGAGAATGGAGCGTTGATCCATACAATCAAATACCTGAAGCCAGGCGAGCGCTACGACCCGCAAGCTGTCGAGCACGAACTGGAGTCGCTCCTCAATCGCTTCCAACCAGGCTGGCAACGTGAAGTCAGCGAGCAACAGTTCTTGCCGCACATGAATGCAACAAACGCCATTGTACAGGCGCACTCTGGTGGCCTGACCGGCCGTCCTGGTCCCGAGGTCCCTGGCATCCGCAACCTCTACATGGCCGGCGATTGGGTTGGCTCAGCAGGTCAGCTAGCTTCGGCAAGCCTTGCCAGCGCCCGTCTGGCCGCCCAGCTCGCCTGCAAACAAATCCTACCACCGAAGCAAACCGCCGTAGAATCGGACTATAGCTTCACCATAGGAACCCGATGATGAAATTTGACTCATTGTTCATTATCGTGTCCCTATGCCCTTACCACAATGTTGTAAATGTTCTATCATGTGGTAATGGTTCACCAATAATCAGGAATCGGAATCACAATGACACATCGCGTATTGCCGTATATAGTAGGGACGAACCCTTGCGGTCGTCCTAACCCTTGCGGTCGTCCTATATGAACGAAGAGAGCGTATTTCAAGCCCACAGGTTCCTGCTGTTTTCAATCGCATATCGCATGTTGGGAAGTACGATGGACGCGGAAGATTGCGTGCAGGAAACATTTTTGCGCTGGCACCGCGCGTGCGAAAGCGGCGAGGCAGAGGGCATACAATCCCCACGCTCCTATCTTTGCACTGTTATCACGCGTCTGTGCATCGATTTCTTGCGCTCGGCGCGCGTACAGCGCGAAGCCTACGTGGGCGTCTGGCTTCCCGAACCACTCGTCACGACCTATCAGTCCAATTCTCCTACTGATCCCGAGGCCAGTGTAGAACAGTCAGAATCACTTTCGCTCGCTTTTTTGCGCCTGCTGGAATACCTGTCACCGCTGGAGCGTGCGGTCTTCTTGCTGCGCCAGGTCTTCGACTTCGAGTACGACGAGATCGCAACGTTCGTGCAGAAAAGCGCTGATAATTGCCGCCAGATCATGCGCCGGGCGCGGCAACACCTGGCAGAACACCATCACCACTACAACGTCCCTCCACAGCAGCGCGAACAGTTGACCTACCAGTTTATCCAGGCATGCACCGACGGTAATATGCAAGGTTTACTGACGCTGCTCGCTGATGATGTGGAAATGCACTCGGATGGCGGCGGCAAAGTACATGCGGCGCTCAAACCCATCTATGGAGCGGACAAAGTGGCACGCGGTTTGCTCGGCATTATGCGTAAAGCGCCACCGGAGATCACTTCACGCCTGGCACTCGTTAATGGTCACCTGGGCATCATGAGCTACCTCGATGGCAAACCCTACGCCGTTCTGGTGTTCTCGCTTGCCGGTGACCACATCCAGGAAATCGACCTGGTCGTCAACCCCGACAAGTTGCGCCACATCCCATCCCTCGCATGAACTTGCCTTGTCGCTGGGATATCACAAGGGGGAATGGAATGGCGTAGGGACCCGATGTATCGCGTCCCACTGGGTGGGTGGGGCAGCGCGTGACAGCGTAGGAATGTGCCTCCCTACCCTCCACTTCGGACGCGCTCACTCGGGTCCCTACGGTGGAGCTTCGCTCCTGAACGTGACGCCTCTTCCCTATCATAAAACCTTCCTCTTCCCCATCCCACAGAAAGAATTCAATAAAGAGAAAACCTTCAAGGAGCCAGCATGATCATCAACCTCATCATCGGCATCATCCCAAACGTCAAAATAAGCTCCGCAGTCCCAAAAATATTTAGCGCTGAATTTCAGCGCTATCTCCCTAAAAATACCGCTTATTCAACCACCCCAGAAACTATATCCCCATGATAACCCGAATATAGTTGCGGGTCTCTCCGGGGAGACAGTTCATCCAGTTCGCGGCTCCACAAGCGCTGATGGCATATTGCACGGTACCGGAACCGCCATTATAGGCAGCAAGAGCCTTGGCATAGTCTCCACCGTAATTGTTTGCGTAGCTCGCCATCAGGTGTGCGGCGGCATTGAGGGCCGCGCTGGGATCCCAGGGATCGATACCCAGTCCCCTGGCTGTGCTAGGCAAGAACTGGGCGATGCCCACTGCCCCGGACGGCGAGACGGCGTTAGGGTTAAAGCCACTTTCCTGGTTAATCTGGCGCGTGAAATAGTCTGGCGAGATGCCTGCGTTGGTAGCGTCCTGTTGCGCAATGGCGACATAGGCGCTTTTGGGGAGTGTCATAGGCGGCGGAGCCATCTGTTGGACATTATTCTGAGTGGAACTATTCTGGACGACCTGGTTGAGATGCGCCTGGAACTGCCAGTTCATTTGCTGTGCGTGAACCCAATTGCTGATGCCTTGAAAGACCGTGAACCTCCCCTGCCCACTATTGAGAGGAGTCATGTAGAGCATTGTCGTCATCACAACCAGCAAGATCGACATAAAAATGATGCCATGACGCAGGCGAGGTGAAAGCGATAGCGATTGTTTTGTTACACCCTCTGCTTTTCCGCTCGTTCGTTTCGTCTTACGGCTGCCAGGGATTCTCACTATACGCTTATGAGTAGGGGTAACAGGTAAGCTGGCCAAATCTTGCAGTTGCTCGGTGGTTCTAACGGCGCCAGCATGTGTGCTATTCTCAAGCTGCTCGGTGGTTCTGGCAGGGTAAGCGTCGGGGAAATTCGTGAGTGGTTCTGTAGTTCTTATCCAGCGCTGATCTGTTGACATAAAAAGCTGTGAGGTAGTCGGAATCGATGGGGTGACTGGAATCTTTTGGGTTTGCTCTTCTACCAAGACCTTGCTGTCTACTTCTTGAGTCAACTGAAGGGAGCTAAAACGCGACATACTTACCTCATCACTAAACAGACGTACAGTAATCAATACTTTGCTGAGTCTACCTAAATAGACTGAGTAACGTCAATCTTTTAGGGATGAGATGCTCGAAATTAGTACCATACTCCCACAACCTTCACCACTTCTTAACCCGCGTACAGCTTACTTATAGCGCGCCATATAGTTCAATGCTGGCTCTTCCTGTGCGCGCTTGCGACGGTTTGCCTTGATTGAACCTTGTTGCTTTGCTCGTCGGATGATGCGAGCAGGGAGGTAGGGTTCCATCGCATCCAGCACATTGAGATAGACCTGTTGCTGTTCAGTGATGATAGTGTTCGCGCCAAGTTGCCACCACTTCTCGGGCGTGAAGTAGGCGGAGACCTCTGTTTCCGACCCACTTTTGCCGAACCATTGAATCAGGTGCAGATTGTCGGACTGGGCTAACCACATGGCGAGGTCAAGTAGATCAGGGTCTTCGGTGAGTTTCGCCATACCGTAGACCTGACCCATCAATTGCAGGATGGTCTGCTGCGCGCTATTTCCCAGGAAGAAGTCCATATTCCCGCTACCGGCCCACGTCGTTGGAAAGGTTGGCAGTGGCAGATGATGCACGCTCCCTGGCGAGTTGTAGCGCTCGATCAGTGCACTGGGTGTCGTTGTGGCCACGCCCTGATATGCCAATCTACTGGGCAAGGCGCGTAGGAAATCAAAGATGCCACTATCGCGCCGGTGGTGTTCGCCGAATGTTTCGAAGTCCCAACCAAGCAGGAGGAAGTCTCCCGGCGTTCTGGCTATCCAATCAGCATAGGTATCGGCGTAAAGGGGAAAGTTGGACCAGCCGCGATTCGAGAAGCGGTAACCCACGTCGTCACTTAGATCAAGGTGTCGGGTTAAGAGATAGGGGCCGCTTGCGCGCTCCGAAGCCATCAGCAACTTGCGTGGTGAGCCCTTGCTGCGAACGCTAAATTGCGATCGACTAATTCCTAACGGTTGTGGTAGTGGAGCTTCATCGCTGTAGCGGTACATGTGCGTGCTCTCGCGCCATTCCAAAACCCAGGGACGCCCATCCATGACCGCGCCGCGAAACCCGGCAGTGTCCAGAGCATTGTAGATCAGTTTCGACATACACATTTCTGTAGTGTCGGTGACGGTCGGACGTTTGCCGAAGACCTGCTCCAACTCATCTGCCATCTGCTGCATGCGCAGCACAAACATCGGCAGATCGAGCAGGAAGAGGAAGCTATGGTAAGGCTCGACGCCAATCAGCTCGACGTTCTCCTCGGCCACCAGTTCCCGGAAAAGGTCCAGCAGTTCAGGATCCCACTGAGCCGCCTGGCGTACAAACGCGAGCGAAAAGCCAATAGCGAGGTGCATGCCTTCTTGCCGCACCAGCTCAAGGAAGAGGCGCGCGGTGGGATAATAGCTATCCTGCGCCACCTTTTTGAAGTAGTGTTCGTTCATACGCTCGTCGAAGACGCAACGATTGATGTCTGCTATCGTGGCTCCGCGAGGAATGGGTTGTGCGGGAAGCTTCAGACGGCGTGGCTGATGCACCACGGTATAGATCGTCAGTTCCGCGACCATGACCGGTATCCTCTCAAGTTAACACGATAGCCTGTTTGCGCGCCAGGAACTCCAGTTTCCCCACGAGGTTTGCGATCACCTGGTCCCACAGAAACTGTTCCGCTGTGTGGCGACCGGCTGTGCGGATGCGCTCCTGCTCTTCCGTATGACGCCGTAAATAGAGAAGATAGCCAACAATCTCATCGGGATCGTCGGTTTCAGTAACGATGGCGTTCTCGAACGAGATGGCATAATCCTCACCTGTGCTACCTGTGACAGCGATCCCCTCAGCGGCCATCACTTCAAGAGCGACAAGGCCAAATGGCTCGTGTCCACTATTCGCCAGCGTCGCATCCGCCGCGGCGTAGCTGGTGCGCAAAAACTCCTCGGGCAGGAAGAAACGCAGGTTGTAAATATCGGCAGGTCCAGCATTTGCTACGGCATCCATGCATTGTTGCAGGTTCGGGCGTTGCGCGACAACATCGCGAATACTCAAGCCGATGTGATAGGCATGCCGCAGTACCTCAGCTCCGTGTGGTTCAATACCACCACGCACAAAGAGGGTGACGGGGTGGCCGCTGTGTTTGAGCCGTGCCACAGCATCCACCGCCATAAGCCAACGCTTATCGGGATCAAAACGGCCAATCTTAAAGAGGAAGAGGCGGCGTGGATCACCCTGGCGGGCAATTTCGCGCAACCGCTCTACATCTGCTGGATCAACTGGAGTGAGATGGCGCTTGGGAATGCCATTAGGGATCACGAGCGGGTTAACGCCATAGGACCACATCCTGTGCTTCATATACTTGCTGACGGTACAGATAGTTGAGACGAAATTGAGTCGGCCCCAGTTGATGCGGTGGAGGGACATCAGGCTGTTAAGATTCCAGAGTATCAGCACTTTTTGCCGCAGACCGTACCGGTTCAGTAGATCGGAGGTGCTGCATATCGCTTCGGCCGTATGCCAATCCTCACCCATGATGAC
>DMFQ01000007.1:5661-9524 GCA_003450555.1 Ktedonobacter sp. | reverse complement strand
ACGCTCTCGTTGTAGTCGTACAGCTTTTGCTCTTCACCGTCATAGACGCCATTCGGGTAGTATTTGCTGACCCATTGTGACCAGCGTTTCAAGATCAGGTGTCCATCGAAGCGCGTTTCTACACTTGGTTTATCAGGGGCGCCGATGAAAATAAGGTGAGTGGTGTAGCCCTGGAGGGCCAGCGCTTCGCTGAGTTCCGTGACGCGAGTCCCTAATCCACCGGCGGTAGAATAGATATCGGGTCCTTCAAAACATAGCAGTACAAATAACGTGTTCTCTGGAGAAATGGCTCCGTCTTGTTCAATCATCATACAGTATCCTCAGGTACTTTTAGGATAAAGTATATCACAATAGAATTGGGCAAGTTTCATACCGCTGGAGCCGCGGTCATATGAAACGTACCCAATGTTTTGCGGGTGTACAACTATTGCACCGTCACTACTACTTCATCTACGAAGAAGTCTGAGGTCTGAGGCTGGCCTTTGGCGTTGGTGCCGCGGAAGAAGAGTGTAACCAGCTTGCCCTTATAGGCTGCTAGATTGGCGGAAACATCAAAGCTCTCCTGTACCCAGTTATTGGTCACGTTCGTATTACAGTTCTGTTGCATCATGCGGATCGTCCCCCCAGTACTATTCTGGAGCTGGCTGCTGAACGTATCCAGGCATTGTTTGGCCGTCTTATTCGTATCGGAGTACCACCAGTAGGTCACAGTGATTTTAGTATAGTTCGCGGGAACCGTGAAACTCTGCCAGATGTGATCATCGCAACCTGCGTAGCCACATAAATAGGCACTGTACTGACCGCCATAGGAGTTCGAGGGATCGATCAGTTGGTACCCTTTGGTAGAAGACTCCTGCCAGGGAACCTGCCCATTTTCAAAGTCACCGTTTTTGAGAATGGGTGGAGGAGGTGTAGGCGTGGGTGTACTGGTTGATGTTGGTGACGCAGTTGGCGTGTCCGTGGGCGTCGTAGTCGGTGTGTTCGTGGGCGACGGTGTGGGTGTAGGCGTTCCACCACCGAAGAGCACAACCAGGTCACGGGCGATGTTGTAGAAATCAGGTGAACCTATGCCACTGGCCAGATCATAATTACTCGTGGCCGGGTAAAAGAGATTGTTGCCGGTAGTAACGTCGTGGAAGGCTGGAAACTGCTGCTGCGCGTTAAAGAGGCCGTAGAGCGTGGGATTCGCGAAGCCCACACGATGCTTTCCCTGCGCTTGCAAGTACTGGTTGATGAGCGCGGTGCTGCCTGCCCAGAGCGGTGCACTGGCGCTGGTGCCTCCTATGCTGATCCAACCGGTACTGGGGCATCCTGAATTTGTCACCGTACAATACATCGCATAACCTGTCGTTGGATCGGCATCGGCTGAAATATCAGGTACCTGGCGAAAGCCGTTACTGAATTGATTGTGAACGCCCGGGCCTGTCTGCCAGGCGGCCTGCTTGAAGGTGTTGCTGATGCCACCACCTCCGCCAGCGCCTTTAGGACCACGCTGGATGCTGCCTGGGTTTGACCACACCGACTCGCTACCATACGTTCCGCCTTTCAATTTCAAGTTCGTACCGCCGACGCCTGTGATATAGGGGTCGCTGGCAGGAGAATCTACCGCGAGATTGGTATCACTACAATCATAAGCGCCGGAGTCTCCTGAAGCAGCAAAGAACGAGATGCCCTGTGCCGCGCCCTGCTTAAAGATGGTGTCGAGTGTCTGCAACTCGGCGCTCCCTGAGCTGTTCTCGCAGAGTCCCCAACTGGTAGAGGTGATCTGCGCCTTGTTGTCTGTGACGATCTTATTATAGGTGTCGTTGAGCCCTTGTGTAGTATTGGGGCCTTCGTAGACGATCTGGTTGGCATGAGGAGCCATAGCAGCCACGATCTCCATATCTAGCTCGACCTCAATCGCACCCTGACCCGCCGACCCATTGAAGCCATCTACCAGTACGTTGCTGATGCCAGGGTTGCCAAGGTTATAGTTCTGGAGATATTGCGCAATATCGTTCGGCTGATAGCCATCCAATTCAAAAAGAGCCACGGTCTGGTTATCTCCCAGATTACCCGCACTTTGTAGCGGAACGGTGTCGTAAGCTGCCGTAAGATCCTTTGGAGCATAGCCGCTTGTTGGTCCCGCTAAGTGTGTATGCTGGTTCTGTTTCGTGACCTGTCTGTTGACGGATTGCTGGTATAGGGGATGATATTGAACGCTGTTATCTAGCCCACTGATCGAAGTAATCAGTTGACTGATTGATCCAGGGATGGTGGGTGCTGTCGCGTTGGCATAGAAGGAGTGGCTCCCTAATTGATAGGTGTTGATTTGCGTGTTAAATGTATGCTGAGCCTGCGCGACCGTGCTGCTTGCATCGATGAGCAGGTTGTTGGGGGCAACGCTGGTGACGGTCAAACCCTGGCCCTGTAAGAAGGTTACGACCTGCTGTACCTGGTCGGACGTTGGCGCAAAGAGCTGGTTAAACTGGTCAGGCGTCAAGAACTGGTGATACTGTGGCGCTTGAGGGTCGTAGAGCGCACTTAACAGGTTGTCCAGGTCTGCCTGGTTGCGGGGCTGTAAGCCGATGGAGAGATTGAGTTGCTGGTTAACATCGGCGGCCTGTAACAGGTGCGCCTGCTGAACAAGTGGCACAGCCTGGCCATAAAGGGTAACCCGCTGGTTAAGGTCGGCATGTACCGCCATTCGTACTGCGATTAAACTGGTGCCAATCAACAGAAAGGCTACCATAGCAAATAAGAGATTCCGAACAATATTCCGTTGCATACAAATATCTCCATACGACAACGACAACAAGGCCCTTGAAAGGGCAAAAAGGTACTATGAAAGTAAACGCAGCGAATGATTGAGTTTGTGCGTTTTGGGCTAAGGCCTGAAAAAATCATTCAGACTTGCATCCATGCGGTAAAATAAAAGAAATTATCGGGTTGCAATGAACAGTGTCCTATTTATCCAGGCAAGGCTGTGAACTGGCAAAGGTGCGTACACAATTATGGTTATTATAAAATCAAGACAACAGATCGCGGAATTGCGCAAGGCTGGGCGCATAGTGGCTGAGACGTACGAGGTGATACGTCCACACGTGAAACCAGGCGTCACGACTGCTGAAATCGACAAGGTAGCCGAGGAGTATATTCGCAGTAGAGGGGCTATTCCCAGCTATATTGGCTATGGAGCGCTTCCAGCGCAGCATGGACGCCCGGCAATACCTCCATTCCCTGCTACCATCTGTACCGCCATCAATGATGTGATCTGTCACGGCATTCCCAGCGACAAGGATCGGCTGCGCGATGGCGATATTATTGGCATAGATATCGGCGTGCACTACAACGGCTGGGTAGGGGATTCGTGTGTGACCTTTCCAGTCGGAACAATCGATAAAGAGTCACAACGCTTAATAGATGTGGCAAAGCGCTGTACAGAGATTGGCATAGAGCGGGCACAATCCGGCAAGGCTCTTGGCGATATCGGCGCAGCCATTCAGGAATATTGTGAGAGACAGGGCTTTTCCACGGTGCGAGAATACACGGGGCACGGCGTTGGACAATCGCTCCACGAAGAGCCATACGTGTTTCATTTTGCGCAAAAAGGCCCGACGCTCAAGCTTCGTCCTGGGATGGTGTTTACGATCGAGCCAATGATTAATGTTGGACGACCTGAAACACGAGTGAAAGCGGATCGCTGGACGGTCTGCACGGCTGATGGCAAACGCTCGGCACAGTTTGAGCATACAATCGCCATTACCGATGGAGAGCCAGAAATATTGACAGTGCTGTGATCATGAGCTAACAAAGATAGCAGAAGGTGCAGATGAAGAAAGGGCTGCTCGCAGCGAAACCGCGAGCAGCCCTTTCTTCATCTG
>DMFQ01000007.1:4924-5550 GCA_003450555.1 Ktedonobacter sp. | reverse complement strand
GTATTAGCTGGCGTCGGGTCCACGGTCGGAGCCGATGTAGGTGTGCTAGTAGTGTAGTTCTGTACATAGAGGATGACAGTACGATCTTTGGGAATCGTGGTACCGCTCGTTGGGTCTACTCTTGATACAATATTTGGCGTCCTATTATTCGGATTTGTGCCATCAGGGCTTACAGTGTAGGTAATACCGACATTGTTCAAAATCTGTTCCGCCGAACTGAGGTTATTGTGTACCAGGTTGGGCGGCACTACCACTGTCTGCGTAGCAGAACCAAAGGTGACCCGAATGTCGGAGCCTTTGGCAGCGAATGTAAATGGCAAAGGACTCTGGTTGATCACAACCCCTGTTGTACCATTGGAGGGCTTTAAGATGAAACCTGCTTTGGTTGCGGCAGTGGACGCAGCCTGGTAAGACTTCCCGCGTAAATCAGGGACCTGGAGTGGCAGGACAGAACTCGTCGGGGTCGCATTAGAGCCTCCGAACCCGGGCAGGTGGATGAAACCGAGTGCAGACGCCAGATAAATGCTAAAGCCCAGTAATAACAACGTTGCCAACAGGATAAGTGCGGTAACGATCCCAGCAAAGCGCGAATCGCGTCTATCGTATGGAACAGAACCAGTGCGTGG
>DMFQ01000007.1:1016-4737 GCA_003450555.1 Ktedonobacter sp. | reverse complement strand
GTTACCGTTGCCTGAAGGGTACATCATGTTGTTAGGAGACGAGCTGGAAGTGAGCTGAGTGCCATTGACAGTGGGATAGTTGGTGAAACTTGAAACACTGGGTGGTGTTTGTAATAGTCCTGGCGGGACCGTGCCAGGTAAAACCTCGTCTACCTCTGATTCGCCCAACAGTTCCAGCGCGCGGGCGAGCGTACTGCCATCCCGGTAGCGCCGTTCTGGCTCTTTCTCCAGGCAGCGCATGATGATCCCTTCCAGAGCCGGTGGAATATCGGGATTGAAATAACTTGGCGGCGTCGGCATATCCTGGATATGCTGCATAGCCACCGCTACAGGGGTGTCACCATCAAAGGGAGTGCGTCCAGCAAGCATCTCATACATGACGATACCAAGGGCATAGACGTCGGCAGCTGGACTGACGATTTCGCCCTGCGCCTGCTCGGGGGCGTAGTACTGTACCGTGCCAAGGGTCATACCAGTTGTAGTGAGGCGTTCGGCATTGATATCTTTGTAGACGCTGGCAATGCCAAAGTCGGTGAGCTTGATTGAACCATCGCGGCCTACGAGGACGTTTTGCGGTTTGACGTCACGATGAACAATGCCACGGCGATGGGCTGCACCCAATCCAAGGGCCACGTCATGAGCAATAATAATGGCTCGATCAACGGCCAGGATGCCGCGCGAACGCAGGTAACGGCGCAGGTCTGTGCCCTCTATCAGTTCCATGACAATGAAATAGTTTCCATCGGTCTGGCCGTAGTCGTAGACCTGCACTATGTTGGGATGTTGTAATGATGACGCGGCTTTCGCTTCGCGTTGAAAGCGCGTGACAAACTTGGGGTCGGTGCTATAGACTTCGCGCAGCACTTTGATAGCTACGACTCTTTCCATACGCATATCCTGGCCACGATAAATGGTAGCCATGCCGCCACGACCTATAGGTTCTCCTATTTGGTATCGCTCACCCAAAACTTCGATTGGCATACTTCTCATAGGAGCGCAAGCTATGCGCCCTTTCTCCATAGAGGCGCAAGCTTATGCGCCTTGACTTCCTTTTTACAGCCTCTATTGTAACGTATTCTGCAACATAATGGAACACCCTCTTACATTGTGCTATAGGACTTTTCTCTCGCTTATGCCTGGATACCTAACACGCGCTCATCTCCTATGCGGCGGGTTATTTTCAGTGTGTCCATGTGCTCCAGAAGGGGTAGGATGTATTTTCGTGTTGCTCCCAGTACGTCCCGTGCCTCTGACACGGTCATTGTACCATGTTCGCGTATGAATTGAACCAATTTGGCTATTGCTTCAACGTAGGTTTCGTGTAGAAAGAGTACTCCATCTCCCAGTTTCACGAACTGCCCCTGCTCTATCAAAGCGTTCAGCACTTCAGGTCCCACCAATGTCTCTGTTTCACCACGTCCAGGTGTGGTATAAGGACTCTCTCGGAAGCGGAGCAGCAGTTGCTCGACCTGTTGTTGTTGTGCCTTGTTAAAGCGCGGCACGAATTCGGGTAGGCGAATAGAGCCGCTCGTTGTAGCCTCCGCGACTATCCCTTCCGCCTGCAAGGTAGCGAATATTTCTGCTGCCGCCCTGGAAGAGAGGTTGAGCCGTGTGCGCCACTCCTCTTTTGAAAGACCGCTGCGCAGCGGATACTGCCGGTGCTGCTCGTTCAGCAGCCGAACCGTTTCCTCTACCACTGCATCCCATACCGACTGTGTGAACCAGGTTGTTCCTATTCGTCGCACTCTTCCTTCTTGTAACAACGTCTCCAACGTTTGTTGTGTCACATCTTGCGCTAAATTGCTTTGTTTGACGACTTCCGTCAATTCATATCCGTTGAAGCCTTTGACAGACTGGCCTTTAATAACACTGGTTGGCGTTCCAGCCATACGTGTCCTTCTATCTAACGCCGCCAGCACCAGCTCTTCTGGTACGCCTTGCTCAAGAGTGGCGAGCCGATCGAGGATTGCTGTCTGGAAACGGCGATGATAGCGCGGCTGCACATCGACTATGGCGCCACCACCGATGGTAGTGCTGGGCGACGGTATGCGCACGATAAAACGGTCGCGGCGTGCCAGGACAGCCGGGCGGCTCAGGCGCAGTTGTACCCACGCGCTCTGTCCCGGCTGCAACTCTTCGACGTCGAGCAGTCGCACCCGCGCCGGTACTTCCTGCGAACCACTGTAAAAATCTACTTGTGTGTTGTGGGCGAGAGAGCGGGGGGCGTCTGCCAGCAGTTGGATATGAGCATCGACGAGCATGGTTGGGCGTAGTTGGCCGGGGAGAGCAACGACATCTCCTCGTGTGAGGTCCGCGCGCGAGACACTGGCCAGGTTCATGGCGACGCGGCTGCCCGGCTGCGTGACATCCAACTTATGCTGGTGGGTTTGCAGGCTGCGAATGCGTGTCTTCAGGCCTTGCGGTAATATCTCGACCTCCTGTCCCGTTTTGAAGGTGCCATCGAGCAGAGTTCCGGTGACGATGGTGCCAAAGCCAGTCAGAGTGAATACGCGATCAACCGGTAGTCGTGGACGAGCGATGTTCTGTCGCTCATCCGAAGTATCAAGCATCTGCTCCAATTGAGCGAGCAGTTCGGGTATCCCTTGCATGGTATAGGCTGAGACGGAGACGATAGGAGCGTGAGCTAGCGTCGTCGGCAAAAGATACTCTGTGACCTCCTCCCGCACCAGTTCCAGCCACTCCTCGTCTACCAGGTCGGCTTTTGTCAGCACGACGATGCCGCGCCGCACGTGCAAGAGGTCAAGGATTGCCAGGTGTTCGCGGGTCTGGGGCATGATACCCTCGTCAGCGGCAATGACGAGGAGGGCCGCGTCAATGCCGCCCACTCCGGCCAGCATGTTCTTGATGAAGCTCTCGTGACCGGGCACATCGACAATGCTGACCTCGCGCCCACCTGGCAGCTTGAGCCAGGCAAAGCCAAGGTCTATGGTCATGCCACGTTCTTTTTCTTCCGCCAGGCGATCGGGGTCGATACCCGTCAAGACCTTGACGAGGGTAGATTTGCCGTGGTCGATATGACCAGCTGTACCAATACAACTCATGGATTATGACTGCTTACTGATTTACTTGAACAATGGTTGGACGGTGATAGCGCGTTACAGATGATTGAATGATGGCCCTAAGTATACACTACGGTTGGTATTCTGGCTATATTGGAAGCGCCGGGGTTGAAGATGGTGTCTCGGACAAGCCAATTGTCGCAGATGAGACAACTGATTTTTCGAGGGAAGATGAGCCGATGGAGGGAGTGGGTGTCGTGTGAGCAAAAGAAGAGGGTACGGATTTTTGGGTATCGAGGTTGAGAGGGGTTGTTGAGGGTGTTTGAACAGAGGTTGGCGCAAGTGGTAGTGGAGGAGAGGGTCACAGACAAAACATACGTTTATCAGGAAGTCGTTTCAGGTTTCTCTTGTAATTCAGCGAGAACAACGTCCTCCAATGTGTAATCAAACAGATGAGCGTCAATATCAGTTGGTGGATTGGCTCGTTGCCAGGCAATAGTATGTTTGAGTGCCTCATCGAGCGAGACCATTTCACGGTATCCCAGTTCCTGACGGATACGTGTGGTATCGAAGAAAAGATCCTGGTTCGTATTCAGCTTTACCACGAGGCGCTCGGGAAGACGCTCTTCTGGAAGAGTGACGATGGTTCCTTGCCACCCTGCCACCTTGCCAATCGCCTGAACCCATTCTTGTATGGTGAA
>DMFQ01000007.1:0-933 GCA_003450555.1 Ktedonobacter sp. | reverse complement strand
AGCCAGGACGATAGCTGCAGCAGCATTAGTAACATAGCCTCGGGGCCAGCGCCAACGAGCATAGGCTTCGCCCAGGATGATGGCCAGACGCTGGTCATCCATACGCTTGAGATACTCAAAGAGTCGATGTTGTTTATCACGTGGTCCATACATCATCGGTAGGCGTAAGATGGTGCCTGGAAGCATGGGATCGCTCATAAAGATGCGTTCGACAACGATCTTGTCATAGTCGTCCATCCAGCGCATTGGATCATCCTTACTGCGCAGTGTCTCCCCACGATAAGGGTAAAGCTTCTCGCGCAGAGGCGTCTCCTCAGTCAGTGGAACTGGTTCAATGGGACCGGGTTCGGTCCCAATCAAGCGTCCGTAAGCTCGCGAAACATCCCCGCTACTGATTGCCACGACGCGCTGGGCAATGCCGTGGAATGTTTCCATGACGATTCGGGCATCCAGTTCGGTATAAGGGATCATATCGAGCACGACTTCGGGAGCAAACTGCTGGAAAACCTGACGAAATTCAGGTAAACGTGCACGATCTGTCAGCAGATGCTGCACTTCTGGCTGCGGTTCCTCTTGCGTTGGGTTGCGATGAATGACCAGGATGGAATGACCAGGCTTTTGCAACTGCTCTATCACCTGTGCGCCAACGAAGCCGGTACCACCAATTACAAGAATGCGCATAAACGCTCTCTCCTTTCAGCTTCTCCAACCAGATAGAATAAACATACACGCTACCGACCCTATGCGCAAGTAAAAAACCATACTTTCAGCATAGGCAAAGAGGATGTTGCTCAAACGGCCTTACAAAGCTTATCGTCTGGTGGGGCTCTCTCTCCGGCACAATTTGATGCTACGAATTGAGGACGCTGTTAGCTGTTTGTCGCACTTGTCGGCTCATGTCGCACTTGTCGCACTTGTCACACTTGTCTGAGT
>DMFQ01000052.1 GCA_003450555.1 Ktedonobacter sp. | reverse complement strand
TGGTTCGTTGTCCAGGCGAGAATAAGCTCCCAATACATTTACAATTTCCGTGTTTGCAACATCTTCAAAGTACTCCCTTGGTCGTCGCGGCAGACCAGTGCTTATAAGAGCTTCAAAGTACTCTTTCGGATTTCCTGCGATACCTGTATTTGCCAGTGCTTCGCAGAGGAGCGTACTTCCACTACGCGGGGTGGCACAGACGAGATATGAACATTGTGGCTGCATTTTGCCTCCAAATTAAGTAGCTATAAAGTTCGCAAAACGTTCTCTGTTAAGATTTACACGTATTGCAAGACAAAACCATTGTGCTAAGCTAATGAGACAATATCATATTTTAATCATTCCTTCAAGTTATTTTAATCATTTCTTATCGTTATATAAAAAAGCATAGATTTGCGCCAGTTTGTAGGTGCTGGGATCTTCAGGTTAAAAAAGTTGTCACTCAGCATATAATGATAANATAGGTTNATTCTCAATTGTAGAGCTTTAGAAGGAGCTACTTGATGCGCGCAAATCGCCCAAATATACTTTACATTCATTCTCATGACACAGGCCGCTATGTTCAACCCTATGGACACGCCATTGCAACGCCGAATATCCAGCACCTGGCTGAACAAGGGATACTATTTCGCAAAGCTTTTTGCGCGGCTCCGACATGCTCACCTAGCCGTGCCAGCTTGCTCACAGGTCAATATCCTCATTGTAATGGCATGCTTGGTCTAGCTCACCGTGGCTTTTCACTCAATGATTATAACCAGCATATTCTGCACACGCTACGTGAAGTGGGATATTACTCGGCCCTGGTTGGCGAGGAACATCTCTCAAAAGAAATTAATGCCAGCGGCTATGACCAGGTTTCGAAAGTAGAAGGCTACCAGGCTCATATCGTCGCACCCACCGCCATTGAAATACTGAACGGTGCCCTTCCTGAGCCTTTTTTCTTTTCGGTCGGATTTTTCGAGACGCATCGTGAATTTCTGAAGCCCAGTTCGATGGAAGATGCAAATTACGCGCGACCACCAGCTCCTCTACCTGATACACCTCNNCGCAGTGAGAAACTGGGGTGGGTCGGCTTAAGATGTGCAGATGAGGAGATGGCGCTCTGGATGCTGCGTGCCATTGTGGTGGAGAATGTGTGTGTTCGTCGCGAGGGGAGTTTGCTGTTTTTTCCCGCGGGACCGGGCTTTCGCCTTGAAAAGGAGATCAAGAATGTCGTCACGGTGGTTGCCAAGACGCATCACTACTGGACGGAACACTGCCTCTCGCTTGCTTAAGCGGAAAATCACAAAGAAATAAAGCAAGAGATAGGTGCGTCCAACTGCTATCTCTTGCTTTGTGTTTGCCCATTGATAGAAAGGTGAACGATATACTGTTCTGCACTCCCTATCTCAGGATACTTTCCTCCTCTACCTGATACACCCCTGACCCGCCTTGATATGGGCGGTTTTAAGGCCAGCGCCTGGGACCTTGATAAGGGCATCGGCGCTGTTCTCGCGGCACTGGACGCCAATGACCTTGCAGGCAATACGCTGGTGATTTGTACAACGGACCACGGTATTGCCTTCCCACGTATGAAGGGCAATCTGACAGATCATGGTATTGGCGTGATGCTCATCATGCGCGGGCCAGGAGGATTTCTTGGTGGAAAGGTCTATGACGCACTGGTTTCACACATTGATCTCTTTCCAACTATTTGTGATCTGCTGGATATTCCATATCCCGCGTGGCTGCAGGGAAACTCTGTGCTGCCGTTAATTCACGGCGATATCGAGCAGGTTCATGATGCCATTTTCGCCGAGGTGACCTACCATGCTGCGTATGAGCCGCAGCGCGCAGTGCGTACCGATCGCTGGAAGTATATTCGCCGTTTTGATCACCATCTTGGGCCGGTTTTACCCAATTGCGACGATAGTCCCAGCAAAGATGTACTTATGTTGTACGGTTGGAAGGAGCGTTCCAGGGCGCTGGAACAGCTCTATGATCTGATCTTTGACCCCAATGAAGCCTGTAATGTAGCGCAGGATCAGTCTGTAGCGGTAGTGCTGGAAGAGATGCGTAACAAGCTCGACCACTGGATGCGCGACACCGATGATCCCCTGTTACATGGCCCCGTCTCGGCGCCTCCTGGAGCCGAGTTGAATGATCCAGATCAAATGTCGGCTTCCTATCCAACGCGCTTTGTATAAGCTGCTATGTCACTGTTTCAGGAAGGCTGGTTGAAGTGCGGCTTCCGCTTCTCTAAGAAGGCATGCATACCCTCCTGGGCGTCCGGTACCTGGGAGGTCGCGGCCATTACTTCCATGGCATAGGCATAGGCCTGGTGTTGTGGCATGTCTATCTGGGCGTAGTACGCCTGTTTCCCTATTCCTTTTGCGATGAAACTGCCCCGTGTCGCCGCTTCGAGCAGGTGTTGTGACTCTTCCAGCAGCTGTTCAGGTGAGACCACGCGGTTGACCAGCCCCCAATCCGCAGCTGTATGCGCGTCGATTGTGTCGCCCGTGAGCAGCATTTCGAGCGCGCGCTTGCGCCCAATGCTGCGGCTGACGGCAACCATCGGCGTGGTGCAGAACCAGCCACCCTTGCCACCAGGTGTGGCGAAGGCCGCTTCGGTGGAGGCAACCGCAAGGTCGCATGTCGCTACCAGTTGACAGCCGGCGGCAGTGGCAAGGGCGTGCACGCGGGCGAGCACGGGCTGGGGGATCGCTTGAATCGTCTCCATTAGCGTAGTGCAGACGCCAAGTATAGCACGCATGGCGACGAGGTCTTGTCCCACCATGTCGGCAAAGTCGTGACCAGCGGAAAATGCTGGGCCGTTCGCGGCTAATGTCACCCCGCGCACCTTGCTCTCTCCGACTTCACGAAAAGCATCGGTCAATTCAAGCATGTGTTTTAGCGAGAGGGCATTGCGGCGCTTCGGGTTGTTCATAGTAATAGTGGCGAAATCGCCTTCGTAGCGCAGCTCGACGAGTTCATAAGACATGGCTCTTGCTCCTTTCGGGAGGATTATATGGTTGTATCTTCTGTGTGGGGACGTGTTGTCCCGGCATACTGGCACTATACATTATGAGAAAAGGAAAGCGCAAATTGGGAAAGCGCTATGATTCTTCAAGGTGTATCGATAATTTGAGTCAGCCGAGTATAGAGTTGAAAGCGTAGAAAAGGACTGATAGACAAAATGGCCTTCCATTTGCTAGGATAGGCACATAGTATAACAAGATAAAAAGTATTTGGCAGTTCTCGTTTCAGAAACATTTTTGTTATGTATTAGAGAGGAGCAAATTATGCCAGGAAAGTTATCAAGTCCCATTCGTAGATTAGGAGTGCTGACTGGGGGTGGAGACGTGCCTGGGCTGAACGCCGCAATTAAGACACTGGTCTACCGCGGGGAAACCATGGGTATCAGCGTTGTTGGTCTGCGAGCTGGCTGGGAAGGTATCACTTACCTTGACCGCGCGCGTGGCCGCGATGCCCTCATATTTCGTCTCGATGAACCCGGTACCTGGCACGGCAGCTACTTGATGCCCTTAACCCGGCTGAACACGCGCACCATCGATAGGCAAGGTGGTACGATCCTACAATCGACGCGCACGAACCCGGCCCGTATGCGTGTTGGGGACCTGCCTGCGCACCTGGCCGAATACGGGAAAGGGCATGCACCGGATGACCGGGTTGACCTCACCGATGAAGTGCTGGCGAACATGAGCTTTCTTGAACTGGACGGACTGGTGGCGATTGGGGGAGACGACACCTTGAGTTATGGCGCTGTGCTCTCTGCAAAGGGCGTCCCCGTCTGGGGTATCACCAAGACGATGGATAACGACGTGCATGGCACGGATTACTGCATCGGCTTCCAGACGGCCATTAGCCGCGCTGCGGAGTTTATCAGCCGCATCCGCTCCACTGCCGGCTCGCACAGCGAGACCGTGCTGTTCCGCATGTTTGGACGCGATGCTGGTTTCACTGCATTGGAGGCAGCAATTGTCACCTGGGCCGATCGCCTTCTGATCCCCGAGGTGCCAGTCGATATCGACGCGCTGGCGAACCTGGTAG
>DMFQ01000074.1:396-4702 GCA_003450555.1 Ktedonobacter sp. | reverse complement strand
GTTGCACGGTGGTAATTGAGGATGATCAAACGTTGTCCCGCTCGCCGTATGCGCCAGTGGGCGAGTTTCACCATACCACTATAGTAAAAACATGCAGCGACGACCAATCGCACCCGCTCACGTATATTCAATGACACGCTCACTCAGACTACCTCCTTGAAGAGCCTCCCCTTAGCCGTCTTAAGAGATAGCGAACAAAATCAATCGTGGCAGTACAAGCTGGAAGAGGATCCCTCCAATCAACATAATCGTAGCCCATAGGCTTGCAAAAAGAGAGAAAGAAATCAGTAATTGCTTGCGCTGGTGGAGTTACTCCCGGTCTACCGCGTTGGGACAGTGCTTGCGCCGTTGTTATGATATCGCCCTCTAGATAGCGCATCCAGCCGCCTACACGGTAGCCTTTCACCCAATCAATAGGATCCCCATTTGCCCATTGATAAAGAAGATATGGGAAATCGACTCCTGCACGCACAGCCACCTCTACTGAAGCTGAGAGGCGCGGATTGATCTCCATTAGATAGGGCTTTCCATTACTATCGCGTCGAAACTCCACTTCGGAGTAACCTTCCAAGTCAATTTCACGTACTAAACGTTCTGACTGATCGCCAATATCGGCTGGAACAGCGATGCTTTGTCGCAATACAGATGTGCCACCCAGGGGTGGCATGGTTCGTCTAGCCCATTGAGCAAAACGCGCATAGATTTCACCAGAAGCATACAGAAAACTTACAGCTTCACGCCTCCCCGAAAGGAACTGCTGGAAAAGCGTGGTTCCCCCCAGGCGTGTCAAGTCTTCAACTGCCTTTCGAGCCTCGTCTGGAGTGGTCACAAGCTTACTTACTAGCCTGGCGCCTTGTTGATCACCCCACAACCACGACTCTACCGGCTTGACAACTGCTGGTAGGCCAATCTCATTTAATGCTGCTTTCACCTCGCTTGCACTCCCTACGTTCACGCTTCTCGGAACATATAGTCCCAAATGTCTGGCAATCTCTAATGTTTGTTCTTTATTGGTGGCTATGTCCAGCGCAGCCTCTTTTGCCAACGCAATACGTACGTGGCGTTCAATTTGCTCGCGATGTCGACGTATCAGTGCCATGGTTCCATCTGATGAGGTAATCAATATACGCGCACCTGTACGAGCTAACGACTGCTCAAGGTAGGCAAGATAAGGCTCTGTGCCTTGCACATATGAGGGAGCGACAAATTTTTGCAGACATCTGCGTGATGAGAAGGTAGGCACACTACTGAACGTTTCCACATTGTTGGAGGCCTCCAAGGCAGCAACACGCAGTCCCCGTTGGCCTAGTGAACGCACGGTGACCAGCGATTGCCGCAGCCTTGCATCAAGTACCAGTGCAGCATATGTCAAATTATTATTTTCTGTTTGCGAGAAGTGGCTTTGTTGCTTTTCCGAGTCAGCGACTTGCAAACCTACACTTGCAATGGCAAGATCATCTAGAGAGTCTTTCATAATTTTTTCCTTAGGCCAAAGAAGAAATGCCACAAGCCGGATACTTCCGCGGCCATTACCAGCCAATGTCGGCTTACATCACCCGAAACACGCCGGAGCTGATAGGGATCACTTTGAGGAGTATTAGTGCCATTCATAGTTGTCACTGCCCAATCGTAGCCCGCCTCTTGCACCGCTCGCAGCCCCTCCTCACCAATATCCTTCAGCTTTCCGATAGGATAAGCGAACGTACGTACTGGATGGCCCAACTGCTGCTCCAGCACTTTACGGCATTCCCCAACTTCGCTTCGTACCTCGGCCGGATCTGCGAGGTGCGCAAGTACAGGATGATGCATGGTATGGGCACCAAACGAGACCCAGCCGCTTTCGGCCATCTTGCCTATCTCAGCCCATGTCAACGGCAGAGTTGCCTCCTCTTCTAATGTAATAGATGAAGGGACGGCCAGAGCTTTACGCATCGTCCCCAGAAAGGCTTCGCGCTCTGTAACCGACGTAGCATAACGCAGACGCGCATCGATTGCTTGGGTCAAAATGTCTCGTTCCCCTGATTGGTTCAGATGATAGGTTCGTCCCTCAAGTGTCACCTCAGTCACTTCTGCGCGACGTACAAGCCGTTTACCCTCCTGCCACCAAAAGTAATCACTGCTTTCTGCATAGCCAGGAATGAGAAAGATACTAATAGGAGCCTGTAACTCACATGCGAGCACAAAGGCATGCAGATAGTTATCATTGTATCCGTCATCGAAAGTCAGCACTAATGGCGGACGCTGGTCGCGTACTTCTTTCTTCTGGCTCGGTATATAGAGTTCTTCAAGTGCTTCATCAAGGTGAAGCATACGATAGTGATGACGCAGGTAGAGGAGATGACGACGCAAGTCCCCTCCTGTCGCACGATGGTAATTGAGGATAATCAGGTGTTGCCCCACTCGCTGCCTCCACCAGCGAGCGAGCTTCACTAACCCACTATAGTAGAAACATGCAGCTACCATCACCCCCACCTGCTTACGCATAAGTCGCCCCCCTACTTCACAGATGCCGCTTGTCGTGCCACTGCACCTCCAACGCGCCTGGCTGCTGCATCGGTACCTACTACGAAGCGAAAGAGTGGACCGCAGCTAAGCACTGTAGAAAAGCCAACAAAGTATAGCCCGGTGATATTCGTCTCAAACCGATTGTTCAGGACGGGTGCTCCCGCATATGTTTGTATCTCGGACAATAGTGATGGATGCAGCATAGGCAATTTCTTGATATCCGCACGATAGCCTGTCCCAAGAAAAACGTGATCGGCTTTAAGAACTACATCGTTGTTTGATAGTGTCAGCGTGGCACCGCCATCAACCTCTTTTATCTCTTGAACTCGCTGGAGCTCGTGTAGACTTACCTTGCCGATGATACGGTCATACAACCAGTGTGCACCAGCAGGTCCATAGCTGGCGCGACCGCGCAGCAACCTATTTTTAGCTGATCGGGGAAGCCGCTGGAAGGTATAGGGAAAATATTCTAATCCCCAGTTAAACCAACCAGGTGCAATGCCAGCTTTTGGAGCTTTCAGTCGTCTAATGAATGTACGATCATGCATAGAATTGCCGCTGAGCCAACGAAGCGGACTACGAGTAACCAGTTGCACCTCTGCGCCGCACTCGTTTAAGAGTGCCGCTGTTTCCAACGCACTCTGTCCTCCACCTATCACCACCACATGTTTGCCTGCAAAACGGTCGAATGAAGGGTGATCGCCTGTATGCGAGACTAACTCATCAGGCATATGATCATATTCAGCAGGACGGTAGACGTAGTAGTTCAGGCCAGGGGCCATCACCACTGCTGGAGCCCGCACTACCCGACCATCTACCAGTGTCACCAGAAATTGTCCTTCTTTGCGCTCAATAGTTTTCACATATGTTTCATCTACATGGGGGACTGCATGCTTTTGAAACCATAGTCCATAGTCGATAAAAGTTTCTATCAGGAAAGGATCACTTTCATGCTGTCCCTCTGCTTGAAAGTATTGTTCAAGTCCATACTTTTTCTCAGGATCCGAGAGATTTGTTGCCCACCAGTACGAACGCAAAAGCATTCCTTTGGGCATGTGTTCACGCCAGAGCTTCAAAGGCTTCCCGAAGATCGCTACCTTCAGTCCTCGTCCTTGTAAGTGTGCAGCCGTTGAAAGCCCATAAGGGCCAGCGCCTACTACCACTACATCGTACTCTGAAGTAGGTGTAGAGTGCTGCGGCTTCTTCATATCCACTGATACATTCATAATAATTTTCTCCTCAAAAAATTTTCAGGCAACTATTTGCTACGCGGGATGTTTGATTGGCAATGCCTCCATTACATTTGCCATCAACTTTTGTATAGCTGGCACCACAGAGTTTTGAAGATAACATGTGTTGTCTCTATGGAGTCGATAGCTATCCAGAGCAGCTGTCAATAAAATGGAGCCTGAGGCAAAGACCATGGCTCCAGAAGGAGCAATATAATAAGTGGTGTTGCTAAAGTCTGCTGCTTGGAGGTAATTCTTAGTGGGCGATTGAGCAATTACTTGAAGACCAGGAGGTGTGGCTCCATTTTGAAAGACGCGATCCCATACATAGCCCACAAGATCACAACCATATGACTGACCAGGCTGCAAGCCAGTGCTATCCAAAATCCTTGATTTAGCTGTGACGTCCACTCGCCAGGGAAATAATGATTGCTGGTCTGTATAATTAGAGTACATAATGCCGACCAGAGCATTCTCTGGACGAGCGAGTACGGGATCTCGCCAATGAGCAGTCACAAGAGTATTGTCTTTACCATAGAATGGATCACGCGCAAGATCATTTTGCAACGTCG
>DMFQ01000074.1:0-325 GCA_003450555.1 Ktedonobacter sp. | reverse complement strand
CGCAAGATCATTTTGCAACGTCGATACTTTATAGCACACAACTGTCCGATCAGGAGTCCCCGCGCTATCTGCCTCAAAGCGCATTTGCCAGAAGCTGGCGTTTGCTCCTAAAAACGCCAGACCTACACCATCATTACGTGCCCGCTCCACTCCATCACGCATCTGCTTGGTCCAATATTCATCATGACCAAGTGAGATGTAGGCGTGATGATGGCGTAGCTGTGCAGGGTCATCGTGGAGATCAACGTTGCTGATATATGAGAGATCGTAGCCTTGACGCTCCATCCAATGGACAGCATTTGCCTCAAAAGCAAGCACCTGGCTC
>DMFQ01000469.1:10346-10712 GCA_003450555.1 Ktedonobacter sp. | reverse complement strand
CGGGCACGGCTCTTCCATTCATGTATTTATTTCTGTTATCCGCCAGCCGTCAAATTATCATCGCTTGGAGCGCGGTAGGACCAACCAGACTGTGTTGGCACATTGTCTTGATACGCCCTTGGGCTACTCATAGGAGATGCAACGGGAGCAACGTTCTCAGACTCTTCAATTAGTTTTGCTCGCTCAAAGAGCGTGCGCGCGGCCTGAGAGGCATCAAAGCTGACATTTTTAATAGCTTCGGGATCATTGGCAATTGCCTGGAAACTCGTCGCGATCGAGCGAATGACATCGGGAGAAGTGATCAGGCCCGACTGAATCTGCTTATAGGCATTCTTTAACACCTCTTCCTTCGGAAGCTTCGTCCCT
>DMFQ01000469.1:9414-10141 GCA_003450555.1 Ktedonobacter sp. | reverse complement strand
AAGGCTGCGCTTGTGCTTGTACCGGCGGTGGTGATGCCTTCGCTTTTGCCGCGTCCAAACCGCTTGTAGCATTCATAGAGTTGTTGGAACGAGGGGTGAGCGTGACATCGCGAATATAGACCCAGTTCAATGTTACACCCCAGCCCGCAACACGTTCCTGCATTTGCTCTGTCAGGAGCAGGTTGATGTGTGCCCAGTGCGCTCCCTCTTCCCTTTCAGGATTGTTTAATCTCATACCGCCAGCATCGCCGGGGCGCGAGCGCGACCCCTCCGGCCAGGCAAGAAAATCCTCTTGAGTCAGGTGAACTACCGCGGACTGGAGCAGTGTTTTGAAAAGCTCACGCACACTCTCTTCCCAGTTTTCAACCTGGAGAATCGCCAGGTGCGCGTCCACTGGCATCAATTGATAGGAAATGACGGCTTTGAGGTGCACGTCTTCACCTCGCGAAACTGGCACCGTCTGCTCAGGACATGTCCACTGTCGCTCTTTTGTATTCAGGTGCACAATCACCTTTTCCCAGGGCAACATGAAATTCAGGCCAGGGGTAAGAGTGCGGCTGTATGCCCCAAAAGCATAGACTATATCCACAGAACCTTCGAGGACCGGGTGTGTCGCGAAGCGAGCCGCGATCATACTGGCAATCAGCAGGACGACCAGCAGAGCCAGCGCAGAGAAAGGTCCGAAGAGTGCGAAACAACCTATCATGAGGAAGAGGAAGAAGCCTCC
>DMFQ01000469.1:5410-9311 GCA_003450555.1 Ktedonobacter sp. | reverse complement strand
GTTGTTCCCGTGTAAATAAAATTGATTAGTGCGCAGCAGCGGCAGCAGAAATAAAAAAGTAATGCCGCCAAAAAGCAAAGGAGTGACGATGGGTGAGATCTGCCGCCCAATTTTCTTCAGCGTCTCAAATCTTGCTATCTCACCAGGTAATTGCTCCGTCCTTTGATCGTCTTGATCGTCATCTGGCGCATATGCTAGCTGGTCAGAATCGACATCTCCCACCTCGTCCTGCTCGTAGGAGAAAGGAAGCATCTCCTCGTCTGAGCCGTCCCATGGCATGGCATCAGGTTCCTGCCTTGTGGCATCGAGTTCTTTCTTATCTGGCGACATAAATCGTACTTCCTCCCTCGCATCATCGGTGTTGATTACATATTCCTTTTTACGCCGCATGTACTACAGCCGCCACCACCTCCACCGCTTTTTGCCCCACAGCTTCCGCTGCCACAGCCGCCACCGCCAGTTTTAGCCCCGCTGCTACAACTCCCACAACCCCCACTTCCACAGCCGCCACCGCCTCCACCACTTTTGTTAAGACCGCAGCTCCCACAGCCACCTCTGCTCTCTACTTTCTGCTCTACCAGTTGCGCCACTGGTCCTTGTGGCTGCTTCGCCTGGTTTACCGGTAGCTGGATGGTGACGCCGCTCTCCAGCATAACCTCGACCGATTCCTGCGGTACATTGACCGAGACGACCTTTCCAGGCCCACTGGGTGTATTGAACAGCGCGCCAACGTGTGGCATCGACTGCTTCGCCTGAATATAGTTATCGTTCTCATAAGAGAGACAGCATAACAGGCGCCCGCAGACCCCCGATATCTTCGAAGGATTCAGCGGTAAGCCCTGCTCCTTCGCCATCTTGATCGAAATAACGCCAAAGTCAGCGATCCACGAGCTACAGCAGAGGGTTTTCCCGCATGGTCCCAAACCTCCTTGTAGCTTGGCCTGGTCGCGTGCCCCGATCTGGCGTAGTTCGATACGCGTGTGAAAGGCCGAGGCCAGATCACGCACCAGTGTGCGAAAGTCAACGCGTTCATCGGCTGTAAAATAAAAGGTCAGCCGACTGCCATCAAAGGTGTACTCCGCCTCGACTAGCTTCATGGGCAAAGCGTGCTGTGTCACTCGCTCCGCACACTTGACCAGCGCATCCTTCTCCTTGCTCTTAAAGGAGAGCATCATGCGTAATTCGTCTTCGGTCGCCAGGCGCAATATCGGCTTGAGTGGATCGCTCAAGTCACCTTCAGCCATCTTCTTCGAAGCAATGACCACGCGTCCAGCCTCTACTCCCCGCACCGTTTCAACGATCACGTACTGGCCTGTGTTATACCCTTGCCCCTGTGGGTCAAAGTAATAGATACGTCCTGCCGGGCGAAAACGAATACCAGTAATGACAACAACGTTCTCACTAAGTGTTGCTGGTACCATGACTCAGTTTTTCTTTACTAGCCGTTGGAAAAGCGCGGCTTCATCGCCGCGTCTTTTTTACATTTCATTGGTCAGCAGGATCGCTTCCGCTACTTCTCGCATAGATTTGCGGTTGTTCATACTCGCCTTCTGAATCTTACGGAAGGCTTCCTGCTCGCTCAATCCCTGTTTTTCCATCAGCAGACCCTTGGCCCGCTCCACAACTTTTCGTGTCTCCAGTTGTTCGGTCAGGGTGCGCGACTTCTCTTCGAGCGTGCGAAATTCATTATAGCGAGCCAGCGCCACTTCAATCGCGGGAGTAACTTCGCTCTCGCGCAGCGGCTTGACGATATAATTCACCACACCGGCCTCTTTGGCGCGTTCAACCAGCGGCAGGTCGCCAAAGGCAGTGAGCAACAACACTGGTGCAATCTTCTCCTGGGTGAGCGTCTCAGCGGCTGCGATGCCGTCCATATCAGGCATTCTGATATCCATAATGACCAGGTCTGGCCGTATCTCACGCGCGAGGTTGACGGCGCTCAGTCCATCGCCCGCCTCACCCACCACAAGATAGCCCTGCTTGGTCAATACATCTTTAAGATCCATGCGCTGAATTGTCTCGTCGTCAGCGATTATAACTCGTGTTGGCATAGGTATCACCTCGTTTTATCCTTATCCAGCCCCGAGGTCGCACTTCTACTATGGTTGAAACCACAACCACCGCTTCACGCCTGGGTACTTAGATACGAAGAGTATAACATATTACATAACATGAGTCGAGATTTCGCTTGAAGCTGTTTCACGCTGCATATGAAACATCCGCTTTTCCCTCGATCATCTGAGCTATCAGTCGTGTGTCACGCACTATGCCTTGCAGTTGTTCATCAGTAATCGATTGACGGCCATCGCAGAGCGCACTGGCAGGATCGGGATGTACTTCGAGAATCAACCCATCCGCTCCCGCGGCGATAGCAGCGCGTGACATACTGCACACGAGTTCGCGTCGTCCTGTGGCATGGCTGGGATCGACAATCACCGGCAGATGCGTCAATTCATGGAGCAGCGGTACGCAGGAGAGGTCAAGCACGTTGCGCGTCTGGGGATCGAAGCTGCGAATTCCCCGCTCGCAGAGAATGACGTTGGGATTCCCCGCGGCAACAATGTACTCCGCGGCCAGCAGCCACTCGTCAATGGTTGCCGCCAGCCCGCGCTTGAGCATGACAGGACGCGCTTGACTATTGCGTCCCGCGGCCAATAAGAGAGGGAAGTTCTGCATATTGCGGCTGCCTATCTGCAAGATATCCGCGTAGTCTGCCACCGTCTCCACTAACCCCGGCTCCATCACCTCGGTAATCACCGGCAGACCCGTCACTTCCCTGGCCTCCGCCAGCAACTGCAAGCCCTCGAGACCCAGTCCCTGGAACTGGTAGGGAGACGTGCGCGGTTTGAAGGCTCCCCCGCGCAATACTTGCGCGCCCGCTGCCTTCACCGCCTTTGCTGTAACCAGCAGTTGCTCCCTGTTTTCGACGGCGCATGGCCCAGCAATGATTACGGGCGAGGTCGCTCCCCCGATCGTTACGGCTTCTGCACCTGAGAGCGTACCAACAAGCATACTGCTCCCCTCTGGCTTGAAGCTCCTGCTAACCAGCTTATAGGGAGTCTTTACCGCTATGACACGCTCGACCGCTCCCTGCTGGCGCAGGAGGGTATCAGCCTGCACATCTAACTTGCTGCCATCCAGTATGATAACCTCGCATCCATCGATAATGCTCGGCATAATTGACTGCTGGTGCTGTGTCACTCGACCCAACAGTGCCAGCAACTGGGCGCGTTCCTCGCTGCTGGCCAGGCTGCGAATACTGATAATCATCTTACGAGTCCTCTCTGTCTTGCTAACTTATCAAAAAAACGACGATAAACGAAACGACGAAAGAAACAAACAAAAAAGCAGAGGTATTATCCTCTGCTTGCTCCAGCATGCTGGTGAATGTTTTTGCTCAGCCCAAAGGGCCCACCATCATGCTGGAGGGCTAAACCAATAATAAAAACTATATTGGGCGTTTACGTTTTTTGTTGTACTGTCGCTGAGCATGTCATGATTTCCAGTTTTACTGTTTTCCCGGCTAAGACGCCGATTGTCTCTACTCGGATTATAGAGGGTAGTGTATGGCTGTGTCAAGGGTATAACAAAAAGTCAGCCTGAAATTTCAGATTGACTTTTTGCTGTTCGTCTACTTCTTCTTCGCGCGCCTCTGTTTGGAACGGAACTCCTGGTACAAATTGTCATTCGCACCCTTCACACCCTGCTTCAGCGAGGGTGGAATATTCCTGCCACCGTCTGCCGTACTTTGATTTTTATTGGACGATGCGCTGCTCCCACGCTTGTTCTGCTGCGAGGAAGCAGATCCGCCCATCATGGCGGAGAAATTGCGCGGAATCAAGTCGAAACGCGCCAGCGCAACCAGAATAATCACCAGCGTCCCCAAAAACACCAGTGTTGA
>DMFQ01000469.1:5016-5278 GCA_003450555.1 Ktedonobacter sp. | reverse complement strand
GTATGCGCGCAAGAACTGTGTCTCAAAGATGCCGATAAAATTCGCGGCAAGCAGGTAAAGCCCCATGCCTATCAGATAGCGCGTCTTAAAGAGGCTATTGGGTCTGCTCGGTGCCGCGCTTCTACTGCTGGCACTTTCCTTTTTCACCTCCGGCTTTTTGCCCTCGCTGGTTGCCTTCGTAACAGCAGTCTTGTTGCGTGTCGCGCGTGCTATCCTGGCCTGCGCCTGGTCAGTCTCTCGCGTCCCCTGAGTCTCCTGAGTC
>DMFQ01000469.1:3773-4936 GCA_003450555.1 Ktedonobacter sp. | reverse complement strand
CCTGAGTCCCCTGCGGCTCTTCCGTTTGCGTGCGCTTGCCCACTGTCGAGAAGAAAGCAGGCATCCTGCGTTTAGGTGCTGCCACCGGTGCATTTTGCGCCTCAACTTCGGCACGACTTTCCTCAAGAGTAGGGCTGCTTTCCTCCAGGCTAACCAGCTCGTTCCCCTCACCGTCTTGCGAGGTCACAAGCACAGGGCGGTTCCGACCTGCACGCGCGGAACGTTTGCTGCTAGAAGTAGATTGACGATCAGAATCCTGTGTCATTGCTGTCCTCCAGAACGGTTTTCGTTAGAATGTGATTGCGTCTGATCACTATAGAAATTTTCTTCCTGCTGTTCCCCAGGTACAAGATACTGCGTACCCACCGGACTGTTCTGCCCTGAGCCTGGAACACTGCTATTCGATGTTTGCGCGGAAGATGGCGGTTGATTCCCACCAGGCCCTACCGGAGCGGGCGGATTATTGGGCGCCTGCGCGGGTGGCATTGGCGGCATCAAGGGATAGGAGGGCGCGGGCTGCATATATGGATGTGAATGCTGTTGTTGCTGTATCGGTTGCAACTGCGCAGGCTGTGCGGGTATTGGTGGTGCCGCCGCTTCTAACCCTCCCAGTCCCGCGCGCGCAATCTCATCGTCTCGCCCAGGTGCATTGCCACCGCTGACGCCGATACCGCCAACGGTGGCTCCGCCGATGCGAATGGGCCAACCACCCGCCGCCATAATAAACTTTCCATGTGACATCTCAGCCATACTTGAAGCAAAACCAGGAATGCCCGCGCCCCATTGGGCTACCGCGTCCGTAGACTGATTAAACATCACAGCGGTGCAAGCCTTGGCAATACTGATATTGCCCGTTGCCCAACCATAGGGAGACATCATCCTTTCAAAGAGCACAAGATGCCCGCCCGCATCGACAATGGCGATACTGACCGGGCTTCGTAACTCCCTGGCGCGCTGCTTGCTCGTTTCCAATATTTTACGCGCAATGTCTATCGACAGATTCACGCACGTTGCTCCTTTTGCGAAGACGCATAGATAGAAGAAAAGCGCCTCCCAATAATTTCCCAAAAAACCTGATGAGGTGTTTCTGCAAGTATAGCGTATTGGACAGGTACCTACAAGCCCCACCCCCGCCTCGTCCTAAAATGTACGGGCAGGGCTTG
>DMFQ01000469.1:2513-3577 GCA_003450555.1 Ktedonobacter sp. | reverse complement strand
GCATCCCGCTTCCTTGCATCGCCAGCTTCCCTCTATTGGTGATGAATCGTTCCTGTCGCATCCCGCTTCCTTACATCGCCAGATTCTCTCCATTAGTGATGAATCGTTCCTGCTGCTTCCTGCTTCCNNGCTTCCTGCTGCGTTGCTTGCCCCCAGCTTCCCTACACCAAACGCACGCGCTCCTTGCGCCAATCCAGCTTGCTATATTTCTCCTCCACCAGTTGCTGTGCCAGCTCCCATTCCGACCTGCTCAAATCACCCGGCACAAACTCCGCCTGTAACGCAGTGCTAAATCCGTCGCGAAAAGCCGCTGCCACATCCTCCCAAGAGGCGTTGGCAGCAAACGTGTGCAGAGGAGTCGTCTTCTCGCGGTACTGCGCCAACGCCTCCTCGCGCACCTCCTCGCTGGGAAAGCGCAGCATCGAAAAAAATTCAGCAGCACGATCATCCAACGGCAGTGATCCCTGTTGCAACAGGGCCTCGTCCTTCCAGACTTGCGCGCTGCCTACCAGCTTAAACCCGCCACTGGTGAGATCCGCCTGCGTCGAAGAGGCAAAGCAAGCCGCGGAAGGTTGTTTGCTGACGCGTTCAGCGCTCAACTCAGCCCGTACCCCCAGGCTTTGCAACGCGGCCAATAAGCCCTGCGCCAGGTAAGCATAGGCCGCGACGACACCGGCAGGCACGCCATATCGTTTGCCGATCACAATACTATAGGTAAACTCATCGCGGTGATAGACGGCACGTCCTCCCGTCGGACGCCGCACCAGCGCCACGCCAAGCTGCTGGCAGCGCTCGCTCTCAATCTCGCGCTCGACACTTTGAAACCGCCCCAGGCTGATCGACGGCTGCCTCCAACGAAACACCCGCAGCGTCGGTGGCACATCCCCACGCAAGTGATGTGTATGCACCGCCTCATCAATCGCCATATTCAAAGCAGCATCCTGCACCCGCGTATCAAGAAAACGATATAGCTCCATATTTATTCTCCAAATCCTACCCCCTGACAAGCCCCTACATTTCCATCCAAGCCACATCCTAAAATTAAAATGTACGGGCGGGGCTTG
>DMFQ01000469.1:1200-2464 GCA_003450555.1 Ktedonobacter sp. | reverse complement strand
CCCCGCTGTCCTTCTATCCTCCCACCCCCTGCCCTTCATTATACAATCCGCGTCCTGGCCGCCTTCCACTTTTCGCGCTGCTCCTCCCGTATCTTTTCCGAAGCCGGTCTATACCTCGCAATAAAATCGTCACGAAACGCCGGATAGCTCCCGTCAATAATAGTCTCGCGCAACCTGTTCGCCAGCCGCAGCATAAAATGTATATTATGAATAGTACCTAGCCGGAAATAGAGCTGTTCTTCCGTGCGCGCCAGGTGGTGTACATAACCAGCGCTATAATGCTGGCACGTATAGCAATCGCAACCCTCTTCGATGGGGCCGCGTTCGCTGCGGAAACGCGCGGTCTTGATATTGACGCGACCATCAGGTGTGAAAAGTCCGCCATGCCGGGCTACGCGCGTCGGCAGCACACAATCAAACATATCCATACCCAGTCCAACCCCCATCACAATGTCTTCTGGTGAACCCACGCCCAGCAAGTGGCGCGGCTTCTCGCGCGGCAGAGCCGGGGTAACCTCGCGCAACATCTCCCACATCAACTGCTTCGGTTCACCGACCGACAGGCCACCGATCGAAAGACCTGGGAAGGGCAGGTTTCCCACAAAGCATGCGCTCTCCCGCCGTAGTTC
The DNA here is from genome assembly GCA_003450555.1 of Ktedonobacter sp. Classification (GTDB taxonomy): domain Bacteria; phylum Chloroflexota; class Ktedonobacteria; order Ktedonobacterales; family Ktedonobacteraceae; genus UBA11361. The sequence goes on along the minus strand of DMFQ01000469.1, from coordinate 1,835 downwards.
AGCATCGAATGCTCCCTGCACAATCCCAAAAAGCGCCTGCTCCGGTCGCAGCTGTTCCTTAGCAATCAGCGCGCGTTCGGCCCAGCGATGCGTGCGTTCCATCGCCTCCTTCGCTTCGATGCGAGAACAGGGATAGGCCGCGCAGATATCCAGTGGCAGCACAATGTCCGATCCTAGCTCGGCCTCGATGCGCATCACACTCTCCGGCGTCAACAGATGCGGCGAGCCGTCGAGATGCGACTTGAAGGCTGCCCCTTCTTCACTCAACTTGCGCAGGTGCCCCAGGCTAAACACCTGAAAGCCGCCGCTATCGGTCATAATCGGGCCATCCCAGTGCATAAAAGAGTGCAGCCCGCCGAACGAAGCAATCAGTTCCGAGCCAGGGCGCAGCATCAGGTGGTATGTATTCGCCAGAATAATCTGTACTCCCGCCGCCCGCAACTCCTCTGGAGAAACACTTTTCACCGTCGCCTGCGTCCCCACAGGCATAAAAATAGGTGTGCGAATCGTACCATGAGGCGTCTGAATCGTGCCCGCCCGTGCCCACGAACCAGCACATTCCGCGTCAATCACAAAAGAAAAAAAAGATGGTGGCATATAATCCTAATTACCTGTGTTGAATTGGCTGTCCTTAG
>DMFQ01000469.1:0-1129 GCA_003450555.1 Ktedonobacter sp. | reverse complement strand
GTGTTGAATTGGCTGTCCTTAGCTCTGCTAAGGACAGCCAATTCAACACAAAAAATTTGGTGAGCGACCCGTCGCGAAGCCGCCATAAAAGTCAAAGCCTGACATACACAATCAACGATGTCTCAAGATAGCACAGAAAAGCCCCTTATGCAAGCAAAACATACGCACTAACCATACAAATACTTCGCGCAATGTGAAGAATAAACATGAAGAAAACATGAAAATGCCAAAAAAGCAAAAAAAGGCCGAAAAACACTTGCAAAACAGAAATGAATGATGTATGCTTTTTTACGGTATCCTTGAATATCTCGGTCAGTCTCGCAACACATGTAGGGCGCAATCACGGAGTCTGGAGACTCTAGCGGGAAATGTCAAATAGTGACATACATTAACACTCTTTGACACGCATTTACACACACTTCTCGCACATGATTCCTATATTGATGACTCGTCCAGGTTATCCGTCCGGTCCCTCGCTGGTAAAGGGAGTAGGCGACTGGTGACATCTGCAAGGATATGGACCTGAAATGGAAGGATTACCAACATATCACAAGGAGGTCCCTAGTTGAACTTCGAAGACAAAACCCTTAATTGTCGTGAGTGCGGAAACGATTTCGTATTCACCGCCGGTGAACAAGAGTTTTACCAGCAAAAAGGTCTGGTGAACCAGCCTGGTCGTTGTCCATCTTGCCGCGCAGCACGCCGTAGCTCGTCTGGCATGGGTGGGCGTTCTGGCGAACGCGCCCCACGCGAAATGCACACCGTCATTTGTGCCGAGTGTGGCGTCGAGACGCAAGTCCCATTCTTGCCCAAGAATGATCGCCCCGTCTATTGCAGCCCCTGCTACGACAAAGTCCGAGTCCCACGCAACTAACACCCGCGTGCTTCTCCCAATGCCGTCGTGACAGGGTAAGTAGGATGCCCTCAGGTACCCTAACCACCCAGCCGTAGACATTGTTTCACCACAAAAGTAAAGACAAGGCAGAGGTTTGTTCTCTGGCTTGTCTTGTTTTATGCCTCTTTGAGCCTTGGTGGAGTGGCTCTAGTGCTCTATCAAAGAGAGCGTGTTGTTCGCTGGCGTTCGCTAGAAACCGCACAAAATCGTGGGTTTTGCTGTCACTTTTGCTGT
>DMFQ01000138.1:7332-7475 GCA_003450555.1 Ktedonobacter sp. | reverse complement strand
GAGAATAGCGATGGTCCTCACCCTCAGAATATTCCGCCCTACGTGCCACCTTCTCCACAGTCTCAGCGCGTCTAACCCCCATTGAGCGAGAAGTGATCGTTTGCTATCGTCATGTACCACAGGCAGAAAGAAGGGGACGCTAT
>DMFQ01000138.1:0-7225 GCA_003450555.1 Ktedonobacter sp. | reverse complement strand
ATAGCGTCCCCTTCTTTCTGCCTAAAGCCTATTGAGAATTATTTTCTATCTGTTTACTGCGCAGGTACTCAGCACAGGTGCGGTAGGTTTCCTCGGAGATCAGGCCTCTGGACATGTAGTGATTCAGCATGATATCCAGCTTCAAGATACTAATCAGGTTGAAACCATGACGTCGCAGTCGCTCGGCTGCTCCATGCTCCCGGTCAATCAACACGATCACATCCCTCACCTTCAAACCGTTTTCTTCCAGCAGCGAAGCTGTTTCCAGGATGCTACTTCCCCTGGTAATCAGGTCGTCAATGATGAGCGTGGTGTCACCAGGGGTGAAACGACCCTCTATTCCGCGTTTCCCCGTACCCTCAGGCCGACTGCGAGCGTAAATAAGTGGGATGTTCGTTTCCAGTGAGTACGCTGAAGCCAATAGTAGTCCTCCTACCGGTACTCCAGCAACGATGCCAAAGGGATGAACTCGCGGACGACGCAAAGATTGAGCCAGGCTGATTTCTTGTTGCATCAGTTTGCTGGCAACTCGTAATGCGGTTGGGTTGCTGATAAGTACCTTGGGGTTCACAAATACGGGTGAGCTAACTGCGGACTCGCTCACAGTGAAGTTTCCGAACTGAACTGCTCCAAGATCGAACAGCATTTGTGCCAGCCACAGGTTGTCTAGAGACTGCTCTTTCATGGGAGGAGGCACCGCCTTCTTTCTTTTCTTTTTACGTCCCTTTCTTCGTAAAGAAGGGCCTGCCATTTCAGTATATCATATCACGCCCCCATAGCCAACACTATCGCAATTCATTCTACTTTGATGCTTTGAACTCCGCTTGCATGAAATGCCGCGATATGATACGCTAGCCTCGCTCTAAAAATAGTATGTATAGAGAGATAGCGTTATAGACCCCAGGTGAGAAACGACAAATGCCAATAGCGAGTGTCATACAGGTAGGAAAATCATTCGGTGCGGAACGGATTTTTAGCGGTGTAAGCTTTCAAATCAATGAAGATGATCGTATCGGACTTGTAGGTCCCAATGGTGCCGGTAAATCGACGTTACTCAATATTTTAGCGGGACGCGAGGAGGCAGATGAGGGCGTGGTTGCGGTAGCCCGACACACGCGTATTGGCTATCTTCTGCAGGTCACAGACTTTCAGGCCGAGAATACACTGCGCGAGGAAATGCTTACCGTCTTCGCGGAGGTGCGCCAGTGGGAGCATGAAATAAACGAGCTTGGCCAGGCATTGGCAAGCCCGGCGGCCATAGCTGAGCCAGTCCTCCATGAACAACTGCTGCAGCGCTATGCCGAATTGCAGGCACGCTTCGAGCATGCTGGTGGTTACACCTATGAAAACCGTGTTGACCAGGTGCTTGATGGCCTGGGCTTCACGCGTGAACAGCAAGAAGCACCCGTTCTACAGCTCAGCGGTGGACAGCAGACGCGGGCTGCCCTGGGAAAACTGCTTTTACAAGAGCCTGATCTTCTTTTGCTGGATGAGCCGACCAACCATCTTGACCTGGCGGCCCTGGAGTGGTTGGAGACATATCTCGCTGGCTGGAAGGGCGCGATGGTTGTTGTAGCCCACGATCGCTACTTTCTGGATAAGATTGTTTCACGTACTATTGAAACGGCCTTTGGGCGCATTGAAGAATACCCGGGTAACTATACAAAATATCTTCATTTGCGCGAGGAGCGCATGGAACGCCGCTCGCGCGAATATGAGGCGCAACAGGCACATATCGCCCATACGGAGGATTTTATTCGTCGCTACAAGGCCGGTCAGCGCAGCCGTGAAGCGCGAGGTCGTCAAAAACTGCTTGATCGTATGGATCGAGTCGAACGCCCCCAGGATTTTCCCGAGATGCGTTTCGAGTTTACCTCGGTTGTCGATAGTGGACTGGTAGTGATTTCGACGCAAAAGCTGGCTGCTGGCTATATAGATGAAGCGAAACAGCGCACCGAGCTGGTCAGGGTGGCCGACCTGGAGCTGTTGCGTGGCGATCGTGTTGGCCTGCTTGGGCCAAATGGCTCTGGCAAAACCACCCTCCTGCGCACGATCATTGGTGAGCTACCGCCCGTTGGTGGGCACGTTTATGTAGGTCATAATGTACGCATAGGGTATTATTCACAAACCCATGCCGGTCTCAACACAGGACGGAGTATCATTGACGAAATTCGCCAGGTGAGTGTCTTGAGTGAAGAGGGGGCGCGTACCTTTCTTGGACGTTTCCTCTTTTCTGGCGATGACGTTTTCAAGCCTATTGGCAGCTTGAGCGGCGGAGAGCGAAGCCGGGTGGCCCTGGCGAAACTGACGCTTCAGGGGTCCAATCTGCTGATCTTAGATGAGCCAACGAATCACCTTGATCTACAGTCGCGCCAATTTCTTGAAGAAGTTTTAGGGGAATTTGAGGGAACGCTGCTCTTTGTCTCGCACGACCGCTATTTTATCGATAGTCTGGCAACTAAGGTGTGGGTTATCGAAGATGGGGTCTTGATTCCCTATATGGGGAATTATACCGAATATCGTACGCGTAAGCAGCCAATTGTGCTGGATATCCCCACCTCCCCTATCTCATCCCGTACGAAGAATGAGGACAATGCGACAAATGGGTCTGCAACAGCAGCGAGAACCGCTCCGTCCTCCGCTAGAGCGAAGGGAAAGAGAAGTGGGAAGGTCAAGGAACGGACAGTGGAAGATGTGGAGCGTGAAATTGAGAAGGCCGAAGCGCGCGTGAAGACCGTAGAAGAAGCATTATCCCAGGCCGCGTTCAACGCCGATGCAGCGCAACTAACGCAACTTGCAACCGAATACGAACAGGCAAGGATGTATGTAGATGAGCTTCTTGTTGAGTGGGAGCGGTTGGCGGAAACAGTAAGCGAATAACCCAGTTATTTTTTCTTCCTCCTTACGCCGAATATCAACCCGGCGATCAAGCTTAATAGACTTATGAGCACTGGTATTGCTGCCGCCGCCGCGAGCCAGGTGCCAAAAAAGAGCAGAGGCACCAGGAGTGCGTGGTTATTGAGTATCATGACATAAACGCGGCCTGTCCCAATTTTTGTTACTCCACCAAGGATGACTCCCGCCGCCAGGATAGCCACGGCAATCCCACTGATAAGCAGGGTCACCAGGAAACGGGCAAAGCCGTAGAGGAAACTTCCGCGGGCAGCATTGATACACAGAATTGCCAGTCCCAGACTTTGCAGGATCAGGGCCACGCTGATTGGTAATGTAGGTTTGAGGATTGGCAGTCCTACGCCAACTATGCCCAGCATCAGCCCCAAAAATTGTAGGCCCAGGTCGATGAAGAAAGAGGCTGCTCCTCCCTGTTTTGAGGGGGGATGTATCAATAGTTTTTTACTGTTGCCCTTGCTTTGATAAGCAGCCATCTGGCCCATAATGCTCATTTTTATAGCATAGGTTTCGGGGTCGTTGGGATCCAGTTCAAGTGAATGTTCGATAGCCTGTAGAGCCATCTGATATTGATCGGTGTTTGACAGCAAAGCGGCCCGCATACTCCACGCCAAAGCATTGTTGGTATCTTTCTTCAACACTTGATCGACAACTTCAAGGGCTTCTTGAAAGCGCCCAACAGTGCCCAGCAGTTGCCCTTTGAGAACAAGTGCCGTAACGTTGTTTGGCGCAATATGCAGGACCTGCTCGACAGTGTTGAATGCTTCTACCGGATTCTGCAGCTTAATCCATTGACGTGCCTGCATCAGGAGGTTGGCGCATTGTTGGTCCACTTCTGAGAGCATAAGTAGGCCAGAGGTTGTCGGTGACATCTGCGCTGTGGCAACTGCGCTTTGAAACGCCTGATTCATGACCATATCTGTAGTTGCTGTTTGTCGAGGTGCATAAGGGGGCGCAGGCGATACTCCGGGCGAAAATGCAGCAGGAGACTGTCCACCTGGTACGTAAGGAAACTGTCCGCTTTGCGGTGCAACTGCTGATGCTGCTGGCATCTCTCCGACCAGAACAGTGGGTGTTCGTTCTTGTCCATAAAGTTGTGGGCGTTGTTGTTCGCCGAGTGAGCTTCTAAGAAACGCATTGAGGCTTTGAAGAGTAGTCTGCTTGCTAGCTGGATCATTTGCGGGACCGCAGAAACCTAAAATCATGCGATATGCAAAGATCCCCAACGTTTTTTCCCCAGATTCAGGTGCAATCTCGTTCCCACGGCAAGAGCAAAGAATCAAGCGATCGTTGGTTTGTTGCAGAGCAGTGAGGATAGTTGCGCCAAGAAGGGGTCTGCTGTCGTAAGGAGACTGGCGATGTCTGCTCCAAAACTGACCTGTCTGGAAATAGTCGAACATGAACACGACATGAGCCGCGCGGCTCCGTCCCATTGATTGCTGTGCTAAGGTTGGAAGGTGGATCCCTGTGTTGGGCTGTTGATAGCTTGTATTTGAAAGCGCCAGGTATCCCTCGCCGTGTAATTCATCCAGGAAGGCGTGTCCGGCAAAGTAAACGAAGACAAGGTCTCCCGGCCCGGCAACGTTCACGCATAAATGAGTGATGAGCGTCTCGACCAGTTCGCGTGTAGCATATGCGCCCTGTACAAGTTGTACATCAGAGGGTGCCCAGTTTCCACCTTGTGTGTTTACCAACCATTGCGCAATCGCTCGTGCGTCAGTTTCGGCATATTGCAGTGGTCGAAAAGCACTATCCTGATAGGAATTTACCCCAATGACAAGTCCCAGGCGTCTGCCCATAGGCTTGCTCCTTAAATAAAATAGCGTTCTATTCACCCACAAATAACTTTGCTATTGTACGATACATGGTAGCCCCTCCTGCAATAAATCAGCTTTAACAAGTACTTTTTGGAGGGATTTGAACGTGAGCCACACCCATTGTTGTGATATACTCGGAGAAACGTTCTTTTTGCTGTGGCAGGAGCATAACTGAGATGCCGCGAATAATTGGGATAACTGGCAACATTGCCTGTGGCAAAACCGCTGTTGGGCACATGCTGCTTGAACTTGGAGCCGAGCGTTACATCGATGCAGATGCCGTGGTTCATAACCTCTACCAGGCTGACCAACCTATTGCGATAAAGGTGGGAGAGGTCTTTGGTGGGGCTGCCATTGCACCCAATGGAAGTGTCGACCGCAAAGCACTGGGAAGTATCGTTTTTCATGACGTTGACGCGATGCGGAGACTCGAGGCAATCGTTCACCCGGCTGTAAGTATTGCCCTGGTGAGCGAACTAGCCGCAGTGAGTAGTTTGGGGATCGCCATTATTGACGCAGTGAAACTATTGGAAGGTGGCTCAGGAGCTTTTTGCCAGAGCAAGTGGCTGGTAGTTTGTACGGAAGAGCAGGAACTGGCACGATTGATGACCCGGAATGCCTTCAGTGAAGCAGATGCAAAGGCGCGCATTCTCGCACAACCCTCTAGCGCAAGTAAGCGTGCCATGGTGGATGAAGTGATCGATAATAGTGGAACTTTAGAAGAGACACGCCGCCAGGTCTCCGCGGCATTTGAACGTTTTTGCATGCGTTTCCCCGCTGTTGATCCTGACAAAACCAAAAGCGAGAAGAATTAGCTTCAGAATCCAGTTTCTTTAGCATAAATCCAAGTAAGACATGGGGCAAATGACACTGTTACCTCAAGCATTTTCCAGGGTATACTGCACACAGTAGTTCGTGCATGCTTTGTTATAGCGTAATATTTGTCAAGGAGGTTATCCTCATGTCTTCTCGCCCAATACCTCATGCTAAATCTAGTTTCAACATCACAAGTCCACCAATCAAAGCAAATGGCGCCTTGCGCAGAATTGTAGTTGTTCTGCTTATCATCTCAACCGTGTTTACCGTTCTCTACGTGGCTCTCTCGCTCTATATCGCTACACAGTTGGTCTATATACCGCAAAAACCGCTGTATGCCACGCCAGCCTTACTGGGTCTGAAGTTTCACTATGTTACCTTCCCCAGTAGAGATGACCATATTCAACTGCGTGGCTGGTTCATCCCCGGCGTCCTCCCAAACGGCAATTTGACGGCACAGCGCACAATCATTATAGTACATGGCACGCGCACCAATCGTGCCGATAAAGCTGCTGGCCTGCTCAATCTCAGTGGTGCAATTGCTAAAGATGGTTTTGCTGTGCTTGCCTTCGACATGCGCGGCTCTGGCGAGTCGCCTCCCGCACCACTCTCACTCGGCTACTTTGAACAGCGCGACGTCCTTGGAGCCGTAGATTTCTTGAAGGCTGGCTCACTTCCTTATCCCGAACTAGGGCGTCCAAGGGCCATAGGCGGTTGGGGCGTCTCGATGGGAGCGGCCACGCTTATTATGGCAGCAGCGCAAGAGCCAGCCATTCGTGCCGTCGTGTCGGACTGCGCTTATGCCGATATTATTCCCCTCCTGGAGCGCCAGATTCCTCTGGGTGACCATCTTCCTCAGCTGTTCACCCCTGGCGCCCTCCTTAGCACGCAGGCGCTCTATGGCGTGAACTTCTATGCCGATCGTCCGGTTGACTTCGTGGCCCAGATCGCGCCGCGCCCCATACTCTTCATTCACGGTGCCGCCGATAAATACATTCCCCCATCGAATATGGATATGCTGGCTGCAGCCGCCCGTTCTGCTCCTAACGCCAATGTACAAACATGGTCTGTGCCTGGTGCTGACCACGCTCAATCCTTCAACACATTAGGAAAAGTGTATGTCGATCGCATCATCGCCTTTTATACCGCTGCCCTTGGATCTGATAGTGGGACAGCCTGAGGCGATCACAAAGGGAATAATATGTCTTCATTTTCTTCAGGCTCTTCGTCTACTGACTCCAAACAGTCAATGCAAAGTCCATCATCACCCCGGGTGAACAGAGCGTTACGTGAGACGCTTATTGGCTTCGTTCCCCTGGTGCTGCTAGTAGTGATCGTTGCGACCGCCCTGGCTGTTACTGCCCTCGTGCGCCAGTTTTTCGCCTCGTCGGGATTTTTCGTGCAGCAACAAGCGGCAATAATCACCTTAATTGTTGGCCTTGTTATTGCTCTAGTGGTCTTCATAGTTGCTATCGTGCTTACGTTGCGGCGCGTGGTAAGGTGGCAACTGCAAGGTGCAGCAAGACCGTCTCGTGCTGCCCTCTGGTCCCTGGCGATCACTGCCCTGATAGTGCTTGTGCCTGTCCTGCTAGCATTACTGCTCCCACAGAATCCTGCTCCGTGATCATTTTTCATTGCGAACTTGCGCTAGCATTGTTGGGTCTGAAAGAGGCCGTGCATGG
>DMFQ01000211.1:7732-9491 GCA_003450555.1 Ktedonobacter sp. | reverse complement strand
CCTTCACCCATCACTACGGGTAACATAGGAATACGCGCCTTTTCGTAGTCTTTCTGGATCAAAAGCGAAAGCGCCCAGAAGTGCGGCGGCGTCCAGTAGAAGATAATGGCGAAGAGCCAGATGGCGGGAAGCGAGAGATTATTGGTCACCGCGGCCCAGCCCACGAGGACAGGGACGGCTCCAGCAGCTCCCCCGATGACGATATTCTGCGCGGAAGTGCGTTTCAAGCCAAGCGTATAGACAAAGACGTAGAAGAGGATGGCTGAACACGCCAGGGCTGCGCTGAGCAAGTTGACGAACGCTGTTAAGATGACAAAGGCTCCGACGCCCAGGACTATGCCGAAGATGAGCGCCTGAGTCGGCTGGACTTTCCCAGATGGGAGGGAGCGCCGCTGCGTGCGCCCCATGATCTGGTCAATGTCACGGTCGATATAGCAATTGATACAGTTGGCGCTGCCTGCCGCCAGCGCGCCACCCAATAGCGTGGCAAAGAGCAATCCAGGTGACGGCAATCCTCTGTCGGCAATAGCCATCGCCGCCGCAGTTGTTCCAAGCAGCAAGACGGTCACATGCGGTTTCATCAGGTCGACATAGTTGGAAATGGTCTGGCGTACCGGTCCCACTTCTTTCTTTGGTGCGGAGTTCTGAGCTTCTTCCATAGTATCGATGCTCTGTTCTTGAGGCGCGGCACGCAGTTGGTTCGCAGCGAGCGCAGCAAGTATCACCAGGCTGCCCCAGACCGCAGTCGCGAGGGCAAGGTGCAGCCCTGCAACGAAACCTGGTTTATTCAACAGAACGATCAGGCCGCCTACGATAGATTGGGCGATGAAGAGGATAGCAGCAGCGAGGGCAACCCACGCCTGAGCGGGAGCAACGTTGCGCCTGCGCCATGCCGAGATCAGGGTCCAGATTAGTACAAGTCCCACGAAGGTGGCGGTCAGACGGTGGAAAACATTGATATCGGCCAGGTGATACTGTATTGCCCATTGCGGCGCGGTGCAGAGTGGCCAGCCAGTACAGGCGAGGGAGGCGCCACTGCCGACGACGTAGGAGCCACTGAGCATGAGTCCGTAAACGAGCAGCGCGTTAGTCACAGCGAGACGGGCAAATTTACGGGTTTTTGCAGGATGTTCTCGCGCCGGTGCGGGTTTAGCTGCCATGACGGCTATGGTAATGATCATGGCGAAAATTGCCAGCGCCGTGCCCAGGTGCGCGGTGATGATGTTTGGTGGCAACTTCCAGAGCACAGTAAGTCCGCCAAGAACAATTTGTATCACCAGCAATACAGGAGCAATCAGAGCGGGTACCAGGACATGGCGTTCTTTGCGCGCCCAGAGTAGCGCACTGATGGCCAGGGTTATTACGAGAATACTGACGATGGCGGCGACGTAGCGGTGAAACTGCTCAAGAAACGTGTGATAGTCTATGGCGGCGTAGGCCTGACCATAGCAGAGGGGCCAGTCAGGGCAGCTCAGGCCAGAGTCTGTTGTACGGACTGTGCCGCCAAGGGCGACAAGAAAATATGTGAACCCGACCGCTATCCACGCTATGCGGCGTATGAATTTCATGCAAGTGCTCCAAAATATCCCTTGCGGGAAAATAGATGGTATGACTGCCTTATTGTCGTTGACGCTCCTGTTCCTATCCTTGCAGGAAAGTGGCTCTGCCTTACAATTGCCTTAATTTAACGCGCAAACCTTTCTGTTTCCTCATCGTTGCGCTCTTCGCAATGATTTTTTTGTGTTGTTGCGAGATTGGC
>DMFQ01000211.1:4064-7643 GCA_003450555.1 Ktedonobacter sp. | reverse complement strand
GCCAATCTCGCAACAACACAAAACTATTGTTTCACGCCGCGAATGAAGCGGACTGTGACTGTTCCTATCAGGCAGTAGGCAATCGACATGGCGAAGAGAAGCTGGAAGCCGAGTACAGGATTCCCGGCGTGTGTGAAGTCATCAATCACGAAGCCACCAAAGACTGGCGCAATAACCTGTGGCAGTGACAGGGAGATATTCCATATACCCATATCGCGCGCAAAATTTTTGCGTGATGGCAATACATCGGCTACCAAAGCCCAGTCGACGCTGGTATATGCGCCATAACCTATACCAAAGATGGCTCCCGCGGCAAGGACGAGCGGCAAAGATTGCGTGACGATGAATATGAGACCTACAAAGGCCATGAAGCCGCCAGAGATATAGACCATGCGCTTGCGACCGAAGCGGTCAGAGAGCCAGCCAGCGCCCAGGGCACTGAAGAGGCTGGTGAGCGAAAGAATAATGATAAAATTGGTCGTCTGCTGTTCGGGGTGCGCTACTTTTACAGCATCGCGCATGTAGTATTGCAGAAAGTCCTGAACGGTATAGATACCTAACATCATGACCAGGCGTGTCAGCAGGACCCAGGCGAAGTCGGGGTCGCGGCGCGGGTTGAAGTCGAAGAGGCGCAGGATGCCAATGGTGGCAATTGTTTCCAGGACGATTTGCAATACATCGCCGCTGATCTGTATGTGAGCAACGTGTAAAACGTTCCAGAGGGCTATAAGGCCCCAGGCTGCAGCCGCGGCGAGCAAGGTCCACGCGATGGTCAAGACAACAAAACGAGAGAGCCACGAGCGGCGCACTGGCGCTGCTGGCTCAGCTATTGATGGTGCCGTAGGAGACTGATCTTCTTCCTGTGCAGCGCTCTGCGCAGAAAGACTGTTGCGCTCTTTGACAGAGAAAATAGTGATCAGCATCAGGGCTAGCAGGACCGCAATGATAATGCCGTAGGTTAGCCATAAACCCTGCACGTATGTCGGAAGGGGTTTGGAAGCATCGATAAACAGGCCAGCCACGATAACACCGCCGATGGAACCGGCAATGGCGAGTAGTCCCATGACGCCAGAAGCAAGGCCGCGCTGCTCGGCAGGCACGATGTCTGGTAAGAGAGCGTGAAAAGGGGCAGTAGCGGCATTACTGGAAAACTGCACAAGGATGTAGGCGGCGGCAAGCGAAACGGTGTCGCGAGATGCTGCCATCCAGATCAGCCCTCCAATGTTGATGAGAGTGCCGAAGAAGATGTACGGCCTGCGGCGACCCCAGGAGGCCAGGCGTCCACGCGTTCTATCGCTAAGCAAGCCGAACAACGGATTGGCGAAAAGCGAGACAAAGGCTCCGGGAACCAGCACAAATGCCAGAGCTTCGCCTTTGTTCAGGTCACCGACTATCTTGAAAACCTGGCTGGGAAGAATGATAATGCCAAGAGCGGCCCAGTGAAAGTTGAGTGCGAGCCAGAAGATGCTGATAGCCAGGATTTGTGTCCAGGGCACTTTGGAAAGTTTGATTGCCAGAGGAGGGGAGAGAGACTCTCCGTCACCTTGCTCTACAATGGCCATGGATTACACCTCTTTGTTTTTTGTTGTAATGTGTACAGAAGCATTACGTTGAGCTGGATGAGGATAGGTGCGATACTTTAATAATACCATGTGGAAAAAGCTTGATATGCTAAGCCGAAGGATACTCTATGTTTAGTAAACGTACCAGTATAAGCAAGTCGTGGGGTGCGGCGAGGAGGCAGGCGGCCAGAGCGACTATACGCGACGAGGTTTGGATGCCGGGTTGGTGCAGCGTTGTGCTGATTTTTTGTTTTGTTTTGCTGGCATCTTGTGAAGGGGCCGCGGTAACTACTCCTCCTGCCGGGGCAACGAAAAGTGTTACTGTTACGCGCCAGGTAACTGCAACCTTAACCACTGCAGCGCCGACAATGGCAACGAGCGGTGTCACTCCACAGCATTTCAAGGCTCGTGTGATCTTGCAAGGGAAAGGGCGACCAGATGACCTGGTTTTTGATCAATCGGAGAGCGTCTTGTTGTTCAGCGATTTCTATAATGGCACTATAAGCAGCATCACGTTGAACGGAGTTGTGACAGTGCTGTTGAGTGGGCTGGCGGGACCCGAGGGTATGATTGTGCTGCCGGATCATACTTTGATCTTTGCAGAACAGAATACGAACCGCATCCTAGTACTTGCTCCTGGAACACACACGCCCACTGTTTTACGCACAATCCCAGGAAAGCCAGGCCAGGTAGAGTGTAAGCATGGTATTGATGGTATTGCCTGGGACCCCAACACTAATAGCATCATTGTACCGGATAGTCCCACTGGTGACGTGTATAGCTTGAGCGTGGATGGCAAAACCCTGAAATTGCTGGCTTCCGGCATTACCAGACCGGTTGGCGCGGCTGTCGATAACCAGGGAAACATCTATGTCGCCGATGAATGTGGGGGAGCCGTCTGGCGCATTGCGCCAGATGGGACAAAGATGCGCATAGGTGGTTTTGGGATGCCGGATGATGTTGTGATCGACCCGCATGGCAACCTGCTGATAATCGATCTGCAGCCCGCTATTCACGCGCTAATTCGCATGAATGTGAGCACTGGCAAGCGCGAGGTGCTGGCGAACAAGGGCTTTATTGAGCCACAGGGACTGCTTGTGGATACGCATGATAACATTTTCTTGTCGGATGATTATGCTGACATCATTGTGGAGTATCAACCTGTATGAGCAAACTGACCACTATGACCGAGGCTGTGGCACGCTACGTGCCGGATGGTTCCTCGGTAGCGATCGGGCTGGCGTTGGAGCCGCTCATTCCCTTTGCCGCCGCGCACGAAATCATACGCCAGCAGCGGCGCGACCTGACAGTGATCGGCCCTATTTCGGATATTCTCTTTGATCAACTGATCGGTGCGGGCTGCGTCGAGCGAGTATCAGCAGCGTGGGCCGGTAATGTCAGCGAGGGACTGGGCTACTGCTACCGGCGCGCCGCTGAGAAAGCGATGCCACGCGCTATCACCATTGAAGAGCACAGCAATTTTACGATTGCACTGGCGCTGCTGGCAGGCAGCCTGGGTTCGCCCTACATTCCTACGCGCTCGACCCTTGGCAGCGACATCCCGAGCCATAACACGACCTTTCGCCTGGAACACTCTCCCCTGGATGGGACGCCGCTCTTATTGGTGCCGGCCCTTCGTCCGGATGTCACAGTTGTGCACGTGCAGCGCAGCGACGAAGAGGGCAATGCTCACCTGTGGGGTAATGCCGGTGTGTGTGAGGAAGCGATGCTGGCAGCGAAAGATGTGATCCTGGTGGCAGAGGAGATTGTGGCGAGGGAGGTCATTCTAAGCGATCCCAACCGCGTGCTGGGACCGTCGTTTAAGGTACGAGCCGTTGTCCGTGAACCGTGGGGAGCGCATCCCTCCGCCGTGCAGGGCTATGTCAACCGCGACCACGCGTTTTATCACGAATATCACGAACGCACGCGCACAATCGAAGGCTTTCAGGAGTGGCTTGAGGAGTGGGTGCTGCATGTGCCAACACGCGCCGACTACGTGAAGAAATTGGGTGAGGCA
>DMFQ01000211.1:0-3880 GCA_003450555.1 Ktedonobacter sp. | reverse complement strand
CACGCCCCAGGAATTGATGGTAGTCTGCGCGGCGAGACAGATCCAGGACGGCGAACGCGTCTTCGTCGGCATGCGCTTGCCGCTGCTGGCATTTGCCCTGGCGAAAAGAACGCACGCGCCACACTGCGTCGGGCTGTTCGAGGCGGGTATCCTGCGCGATACGCCAGCGGCGGAATTGCTCTACACCATGGGGGATGCGCCGAATATTACTGACGCCTTATGGGCAACGGGCACCGCGAAATTGATCGGGCTGATGGCGGCAGGTGAGGTGCAACTGGGCTTTATTGGTGGAGCAGAGGTTGATCGCTATGGCAATTTGAACACGACCGCCATCGGGAATTGGCAGCATCCTACCGTGCGCCTGCCTGGCAGTGGGGGAGCCGCGGATATTGCCTCGCTCTCAGATCGTTTGGCGATTATTATGCAGCATGACCGACGCCGCCTACGCGAGAAAGTGGATTATGTGACCAGCCCTGGTTACGGCTATCCTGATGAACATGGTTCTGCCGGTGCAGCGTGGAGAGAGAGGGTTGGGTTGCCAAGGGGAGGCCCTGCCGCGCTGATCACGACGCTGGCGCTATTTACGTTTGATCGTGAGAATGGGGAGGCGGTATTACAGTCGTACCATCCTGGGACGACGGTGGAGCAGGTACAGGCTCAGACCGGGTGGACGTTAAGGTTGGCCGCTAACTGTAAGGAGACAGTGCCTCCGGGCGTGGAGGAGTTGAGGGTAATCCGGGAGTGCGATCCCCAAGGGAAGTGGACGAGGTGAAAAAATACTATTTGGCGACGGCTCATGCGCGCATGAGCCGTCGCCAAATAGTATTGATTTATCCTTCACGGGTGACATGGAAGTGGCACGAGCTGGATTGGCTGCATTAAAGGAGAAGATGAAGATGCCCGGGCCTGGAAACAAGGACAGCGCTATTTATTTGATTGAAGCGTATGGCAGGCTTTCCATGCAGTACGCCCGATGGGGTGATAAGATAGGCAGAATCGGCATAGTCCAACTCGGTCGCGTCGAGGTCTTCGGTGCCCAACGCCTGGGCATGATGCGCAAAGATCTCTTCCGGCGTGCGCTTCGAAAGTTCTGCAGACTGTGTCA
The DNA here is from genome assembly GCA_003450555.1 of Ktedonobacter sp. Classification (GTDB taxonomy): domain Bacteria; phylum Chloroflexota; class Ktedonobacteria; order Ktedonobacterales; family Ktedonobacteraceae; genus UBA11361. The sequence goes on along the minus strand of DMFQ01000211.1, from coordinate 2,775 downwards.
TCTCTGTAACTCCTGTACTTTCTTTTCAACATCAATGCCCATCAGCCGTGCCAGGTTGCCACCTAGAATCTTCTTCTTGGCCTGCATAGTCAACTGCGGATAGCCGTAGCCTGTTACCATGTCTTCCGGCAACTCGAATTTCCAGAAGGCATCGAGTGCCCAGCGTGGATGCCAGATGGGCGTCTCACCGCCGTAGAGAATCTTGTCTTCGCCGCACCAGAACATCAGTTTGCCCATGTTTTCCGCAAATTGCCGGGGGGCGCGCACGATGAAGTTGACCGTGGCGGCAATGCAAGCGTACAGGTTGGGGTAGCGCACCAGTTGCCAGCAAATCTCGTCGATGAAGGGCAGGCCGACATGGAAGATGATGAAGTTGATGTCAGGGAAGTTGGCGGCGGCCCCGTCCATGTCCCAGGCCTGTGTATGCCTCGATGGGCTGCGGACCAAGCGGCACTCCCTTATGCACGCCGATGGTATGCACGCCCAGTTCGAGGGCCTTCTCAAATACGGGGAAGGCCACACGCGGATCGTCCATACGCCAGGGGAAAGGCTCGCCGTAGTCGTAGCGCACATTATAGAACTTGAACGCTTTCGCGCCATATTCTTTCACCTGGCGTTCCATCAGGTCGAGCGCCTTCTTGCCCTCCAACGGATTGACGGAACCCCAGAAGACGGCGCGGTCAGGATATTTCTGCGCCATGGCCGCGCACTTCTCCCACTGCGACAGGCCATCATAGAAGAGGTCGGTGAGGGGCAGGGGCTGCGCTACGATCATATCGGTGCCTGACTCCTCGAAGACCATCTGCGCGATTTCGTCGATGCTCCATTCGCGCAAGAACTCTTCAGGGCTGAGAACGCGCTCGCCCGGCGGGGTCAGCACCTGGTGGAAGGCGTACAGGTGATTGATGAACATCTGGCCCGGCTTACCGAAAGCATTATTCATGTCAAAATTGAAGACGTGACAGACACTGTCAAATACAAAGGCGTCATTGTCCAGCATGTTGTACTCCTCTCGTACATTTCAATTTCAGGAAACAGACGACTACGAGGCTTGCGCTTCTTTTGCTTCACGCTCGAGACGGCGTTGGCGCAATGGCAGCAACTGTGCCATTGGCAGGGTGAGTTTCTGGCGCGCGCTGTCGCTCATGCGTTCGGGCGTCCAGACGGTGTTCCAGACGATTTCGGTGTCCACTTCACCGACGCCCTCGATGGCGCGCACGTTTTGATCGATCATCTGTAAGAGATGCGTTGAAAAAGGACACCAGCCGGAGGTCAGCAGCAATTCAACGCGCACATCATGCCCGTTGTCAGCCACTTTTACTCCCTGAATCAGCCCTAGCTCAACCACGCTCACAGCGCGTTCCTTGCAGCAGGGGTCATAGCAGGTTTGTAGCACTTCCATTACCTGCTCCAGGTGTACACGAGGTTCTTCACGTTCAGGCAAGGGAGACTCCTTTCTTGCGTTTGCGAGTTATGGAAAAACGACATTCGAAATGACAGTCAAACTGACGCGTATCGACGAATAAGGATGCGCTTCTGCCAGTTGAGGTTGAGCAATGCGTCGTTCCTACAATTGATAGGCAGGAGCCAGGCGTAATTCAGCGCGTGCATAGTTGGCTGCACGAGTGACCTGGGCAATGAGCCACTCAACCCGCTTTGCAAAAACTTCACCGCTAAAAGAGATAGCCAGTCCTGCCACCACCTCTCCCCTCGGGGCAAAGATGGGAGCCGCGATACAATAGGTGTCGATCGAGAATTCTTCTTTGTCGATACTATACCCCTGACGAACGATATCGTTCAGTTCTTCCTGAAATTTGAGTCGTTGTACAATGGTATTCGGGCCGATGGACATCAACGGATGAACATCAAGGTACCTATCAACGAAAGCCGGGTCGCTATATGCCAGCAATACCTTCCCCAGAGCGTGGCAGTGGGCCGGTCCTTGATATCCAACATATAACCCTGTAACCTTGGGAACCTGGGGCGCTTCTACGATGGTCAGGAGCAACACTTCTCCAAATCGCCAGCAGCTCAGATAGGATGGTTCTTGCGTTTGCTCAGTAAGGCGATACAGCACCGGGCGCAATCGCCCAACAAGCCATGATGCGCTCCATCCCGGCGTCCAACCGGTATCTTCTACGTGGGCTGCTGTCTCCTGAACGGCCACTCCCTGCACAAATGCATTATTCAGATAAGGAATTTGAGGGCCTAAGAAGTAGATTTGCTGATGCGAGGGACGATCAAGATAACCATTCACTACCAGCGTGTTCAGTAAATGGTAGCAGGTGCTGATATTCAGTTCGAGCGCGTTGCTGATCTGACGTGCAGTAAGCCCTTGAGGATGCTCGGCAATAAGACTCAGCACCTGCAAAGCACGTTGCACCGTTTGCAGTACATCGCCCTTTTCATCAGGAGCAAGCGAAGTATAACCCTCGATATGAAGCTCACGCGCCATAGGACATTACCCTCCTACATGCAGGTGTATCGCAATGTACACAGTAAGGGTGGAAATAAACGAGTAACGCTCCTATGGCAAGTATAGTTTTCAGTTCACGAAAGTACAAGGGGACTTTTTCTCTATTTGAAATACTCAAGACTGCCTTCCATAATTGAAAGTTCTCTCCGGTATGGCCAGGGTCGGCTTTGGGGAAGCTGAATCCTCCGGCCTTAGGCCGGTGAGTCATGACTTTTTGGTCTCCTCCATCAGGCTAACGAGGAGCTGCTGGCTGGACATCACAAGAAACGGGCCAGAAAGCCCCCGTCTTTCAAGCGGGG
>DMFQ01000295.1:3942-4275 GCA_003450555.1 Ktedonobacter sp. | reverse complement strand
CTGGGTCATCTTACAGGGGCTGATACCGCTTCACTCCTGGAGGTGATCAACAGGCGCTATCTCCCGAATAGCGTGCTGGCCCGCGCTGATCCTGCTGATAGTTTGGCTGTGCAGACCGCACAGACCGTGCAGGCTGTACCATTGCTGGCTGATCGACCGTTGAAAGATGGCAAAGCGACTGCCTATGTCTGTCAGAATTTTACGTGTCTGGCCCCTGTCAATACAGCGGAAGAGTTGGAGAGGCTGCTATAGGGGAGTCATACAAAAAGAGGCTCTACTCGCTCCGGACAGGAGCGGGTAGAGCCTCTTTGGTCAATTTCACTTTAGTGCCAG
>DMFQ01000295.1:0-3714 GCA_003450555.1 Ktedonobacter sp. | reverse complement strand
GCGGGCCTGTGGGCTTTCGTAGTGAGCGCGACGGCGGGCCTCGGAGAGGATGCCGTCCTGTTGAACTTTGCGGTTAAATTTCTTAAGGGCAAGCTCAAAGGAGTCGCCGGGATTGACTCTTACCTCACTCATAGGCGTTACCAGCGCGATCCGCGATCGCTAGACTGTCCAGCACCTTGTGACTGGTAGCAATCGCTACAATAAACAGGCTTGTCCCCGCGTGGTTGGAAGGGTACCTGTGCCTCATTGCCGCAGTTAGAACACGTTGCCGTATACATCTGGCGCGGCTCGCGCGAACCGCCGCGCCCGCCCTGCCCTTTGCGCGCAGCGCGACACGATGGGCAACGGCCGGGGGTGTTTGTCAGTCTGTGACTGGCGTAAAATTCCTGTTCGCCTACTGTAAATACAAATTCTTCGTTGCAGTCTCGACAAACCAGGGTCTGATCGCTTAATGCCATGTTTCTTTCTCGATTCCGGGTACTAAAATTAAACAAATTTATGCCCAACAAACTATTGTATTTTGTGCGGTTTGCCAATAGACTGTCTCAGCCATCAATGCAATTTTGCACGATACAATGCCAACGAGTATACCATATTCTTTTGCCAAAATCATTATTTTGGGGTTAGAATTTTACTTTTTGGGGAAGGACTCGCAACACCTGGTCGCTCATATTGTTTTAGTGTGGATTGGATCTGAGAGATATCCTCACCTCACATGAAACCTGTGCCACAGGAAAAACATCGTATGCTATAATACGACGATAGGAAAGGGGCCTGAGCAGGGCACCGTTTATGAATACGCGCGTATAGTTGAAGCGCGTTTAATGCTGATTGACGGAGAAAAGAATACATGCCAACACGCGAAGATGCTTATAAACTTATGACCAGCCATGTAAAAAATGAAAATTTACAGAAGCATATGCTCTCGGTAGAAGTCGCGCTGCGTTTTTATGCGCGAAAATATGGTGAAGACGAAGAACTTTGGGCGATGACTGGCCTGCTTCATGACTGCGACTACGAGGAATATCCTGACCTGAAAGAACACACACAAGTGCTGGCGCAGTGGCTGCGCGAGGGTGGGTACGACGAACGGATTATTTATGCTATCCTGGCTCATAACGACCTGAACCTATCCACGCATCCACGCAACAACCTGCTTGCACGAGCGCTGTATGCCTGTGATGAGATAACAGGCATGATCACCGCAACGGCGCTGGTGCGCCCCAACAAGAGCATCATTGGGCTGGAGGTCTCTTCTGTACGCAAAAAGATGAAGGCCAAAGGCTTTGCCGCGGGCGTGAATCGCGAGGACCTGGTCAATGGCGCAGCTGAACTCGAAGTTGATCTGGATGAGCATATCGCTTTTGTGATACAGGCCATGACAAGTATAGCAAGTACGCTTGGCCTGGCAGGGGTACAGGAAGAATCTGCGACCAGAGGATAGCTACGTCAGGATCGGCAGATGTAATAGAGAGAAAAAGACATCGTAAACGGCAATGCAACAACGACAACAATCCCACGACAAAAGGCAGCGGCTCTTCACTGCGAGTGAGATCGCGGAATTTGAGTATTGTCCCCTGGTCTGGTGGCACCAGCAATTCGAGCCGCTAGCTGAAGCAGACACAGAGGAGCTTTTTGCTCGTTTAGTGGAGCTGGAGCACGAGAATGGTACACAGGCACCAGCTTTGCCAGAGTATCAAATGGTTGAGCAACTGTTAGTGCGTAAAGGGGCCTTTGACGAAGGGCGGCAACAACATCTCGAGCATGCCGAAGAGGTAGAGGAGCTACAAGAAGAGCGCGTTGTTGTAGCCAGGAGAAGCGGCAATATGCGTATCTTAGGGTTGGCTGCCGCGGTGATACTTGTGCTGGCTGTGTTATTGATTGTTGCCGCGATACTGTTGAGATAGTTGATTTCATTTGAATGTTCCTCTTATTTTTGCTGTGGTGGAATGATTGCTAGCTGTGAGATAGCGCAAATCATGTTCATACGTATGTTAGAGGGTACCGGCCATGTTTAGTAGCCTCCTACTTCCAGCTGGAATCGGGCTGCTGCTCGTTGCTCTTGCATTGGGCATCCTGGTATTGAACGAACGCCGCTACCAGCGGCAACGATTATTGACGGAACGTCACCGCGCGTTGGGGTTGCCAGAGGGAGAACTTGTTTACGAAGACGCGGATGGTGAGGGAGAGCCGTTGTCATCGAGCGCTTACCCGTTGGTAGGCAAGCCTGACTATATTGTGCAACTGCCTGATGGTCGTCCAGTGCCTATCGAGTTGAAGCTTGGCGTTCATGATGCCACCATTCCCTACAGTAATCATAGCGTGCAGGTGGCGGCTTACTGCCTGATCCTGGAAGACTATTTCGTGGAGGCTCCCACACACGGTATCCTGCGCTACGCGGATTGCGAGTTCACGATTGAATATACTCCTGCCCTGCGGAAGAAAGTGATCAAGTTGTTGACAGAGATGGAGCGCTGCAGCGAGCAACAACCACCTCCACTGGCAAAGCAGCGTGTGGCAAAGTGCCGCGCCTGCGTCTTTCAACCGGTCTGCCCGGTGGGGCGCAACAGGTAGGATACATTTAGCAAAGAAGAGAGAGAAAACGATGCCAAGCGAGCTTGTTGAACTGAGTGGGCACATTATTGACTCCTGGACGTTGCCCCGTGCCTGGGATATCATCATGGATCGCGGGGGCAACTTTGTGGTGGAAGAGATGCGCGTGGGTATCAGGAAGACCGAGCCAAGCTACGCCCGCCTCAAAATTGAGGCGCCGGACGATGACATATTAGAACTGATTTTGTCTGAACTCCAGCAGTTTGGGGTAGTGCTGATGCATGGAGCGGATGCGCAAACGATGGCTGTTGAGCAGAATGGCGTACTTCCCGAGAAATTCTATTCTACAACCAATCTGCCAACACAGGTACGGGTGAACGGGCAATGGGTCAGTGTCGAGGGGACAGAGATGGATGTCGCGATTGTCATCGATCGCATCAAAAGCAGTGCCTTTAGCAGGCCAATGCATGAAGTGCAAGTGGGTGATCAGGTCGTCATCGGCCATGATGGTATTCGTGTGCAGCCATTTGAGCGCGCGCGTGAACGAGATGCTTTTGCCTTTATGCAGAGCAGTGTCTCCTCGGAAAAGGTCAAGGTGCTGGCGATCCACGAGATTGCTCGTCAGATGAAAGAGACGCGCGCGCACAACGGTAAAATCCTCTTTGTGCTGGGGCCAGCCGTCATTCACACGGGGGCAGGTCGATACGTGGCCGACCTGATTCGCCGTGGCTATGTGCAGGTGATCTTTGGGGGCAATGCAATTGTGACTCACGATATCGAGTCGGCCCTTTTTGGCACCTCGCTCGGCGTTGACCTGCGCAGCGGCGAGCAGGTGGAGGGTGGACATCGCAATCATTTACGCGCCATTAATGCTGTGCGCGCGGCAGGCTCTTTAGAGAAAGCCCTGGAGACGGGCCTGCTGCGTGAGGGTATCACTTACGAGGTTATGACGCGCAATATTCCCATGGTGCTGGCAGGCTCTATACGCGATGACGGCCCCATGCCCGGTGTAATCAATGATATGCAAGAGGCGCAGCGGAAGATGCGCAAAGAAGTGCAGGGGGTTGAGATGGCGATCATGGTCGCCTCGATGCTGCACGCGATCGCGACGGGGAACCTGCTTCCATCGACGGTGCGTACGGTGGTGGTGGATATCAATCC
>DMFQ01000332.1:8980-9728 GCA_003450555.1 Ktedonobacter sp. | reverse complement strand
GTGTAATATCTATAATTGCATCTCCTGCACGGCTAGAGTCGCTGGCAACGGCTGCGCTTACTTTCGCAAAGCCAGCGGCCACGCAAGAAATCGCGGCAGAGATCGTAAAAATTGCGCAGAAAAGCAGAACGAAGGCGAAAAAATAGAGACACGAGGGTGCAAGCATTTGAATAAGTCGCGCATACATTTCATGGGTATAGGCGGTCAAGGTATCTCAGCAGTGGCGCAGATGGTGCTCAAAGCCAGCGGTGATAGCGTCACGGTAAGCGGCTGCGATATGCAGGCGTCGGCGACAACGCGCGAGTTGCAGCACATCGGCGTACCAGTGGAGATCGGTCATAGCGCCGAACACGTGGCGGAGATCGACAGACTGGTTGTTGTTCCGGCAGCACTTGTGCTGAACCCGGACCATCCGGAATTGGCAACGGCGAGATCGCGCGGGATTCCGATGATCACCTGGCAGGAGATGTTGGGCGACTTGATGCAGAAGAAGTGCGTGATCTCTGTCAGCGGAGTTCATGGCAAGGGCACCACGACAGCCATGCTCGCGCTGATGCTGGTGGATGCTGGATGGGATCCAACCTGCGAGGTCGGGGCTATTGTACCGCGATTTGGCGTCAATTATCGCCTGGGGCAGAGCCAGTACTTTGTGAACGAGGCCGACGAGTTCTATAACAATTTCTGGAACTATCATCCTAGGCTGGCGGTCGTGACGTCAATCGAGTTCGAGCACCCGGAGTTTTTCGCC
>DMFQ01000332.1:8504-8829 GCA_003450555.1 Ktedonobacter sp. | reverse complement strand
AAAGATTGGCCTGGACGCGTGGTGATGTACGGAGTAGAGGGATTTGTAGCCCAAAAAAATATAAACGCAGCGTCTAAAGCAAATAAGCAGGCGAATTTTGAGGGAGAAGCGGTAGGCCCGACAAATAGTGTTGTGACAAAAAACGAGGTAGTGTCGTCTAACTCAGGTAAGCAAGCGACCTTTGAAGCGTATGATGTGAAGTTGGAGGGCGAAACCAGTTTCAGCGTCCGCTCTAACTGGGCAGAGAAGTTTCCAGGTGGCACGCGTATACAACTTCAATTGCCGGGCGCACACAATGTGCAGAATGCGCTGGCAGCGCTTACCG
>DMFQ01000332.1:0-8339 GCA_003450555.1 Ktedonobacter sp. | reverse complement strand
GCAGCAACATTGGAGGCGGCACATGAGCGGTATCCTGGACGACGCCTGGTGGCGGTTTACCAGCCGCATATGTTCAGCCGGACGAAAATCTTTTTTACGCAGTTTTTAAGTGCGTTTGGCCTTGCCGATGTGGCGATCATCGCCGATATTTTCCCGGCGCGGGAGCGCGACACAGGCCTGGTCTCTTCACGAGAGCTGGTGGAGGCAATGGCATCTGGGCACAATGAATTGGGGCCCTACATGCGGGAAGGCGGGCAAGTGTTGCATGGCGGGAGTGTGCAGGAGACTGCGCAAGTGTTACGCAGTCTATTGCGCTCAGGTGATGTGGTCCTGGTGATGGGAGCGGGCGATATTTATACGTTAACTGACATAATTTTGAACGACGAGGAATAAATGACGAGTGGTAACGGGGTGCGGTACACCGGATCCCAACTCACAGGGAATAGTTTATGACATTCGACGCTATGGCTGTTTACACTGAACTACGCACGCATTTTCGGGAGCGGGTACGCCTCAACGAGCCGCTGGCACGCCACTGCACTTTTGGCGTTGGTGGTCCGGCTGATGTGTGGATTACACTCGATTCGCGAGACGAGTTGATGAGTTTAGTACGCCTATGCGCCGAGCGGCATTGGCCTCTCTTGCTGGTAGGCAATGGCACAAATACCTTGTATGCCGATGCTGGCATGCGTGGCATAGTTGCTCGTATTGCGCTTAATAACTATAGCATCGAGGAGCAAGAGGACGGGACAGTGCTGCTGCTGGCGGAAGCTGGAGTAAGCTGGCCGCGCCTGTTGAATGAACTGGCGCCGCAGGGTTGGGGAGGGTTGGAGTTTGGACCGGGGATACCTGGTACTTTGGGAGGTGGCGTTATCAGTAATGCCGGAGCGCACAACGGTGACATGGCACAGGTACTGGAGTGGATTGAGGTGTTAGATGCTCGCAGTAGCTCCGAGGAGCAGTATAGTGTCCCGATCGTACGGCGCTACCAGCACGATGAGCTTGATCTGAGCTACAGACACAGTCGTTTTCGTGAATTGCGGCGCGTCCAGTTTGATGCGCAAGGCTATCCTGAGGTTGCGCCGCGCCAACTGATTGAACCGGCTGAAATCATCATGCGACTGGGAATTCGCCTTCACCGCGAAGAACCGCAGAAGCTGCGGGAGCTGATTGAACAATATAAACAACATCGCAAGAGGACGCAGCCTCCGCAGCAGAGTGCAGGCTCGGTCTTCAAAAATCCGCCGGGAGATTATGCCGGTCGCCTGATAGAGCAAGTGGGCATGAAGGGTATGGTCCACGGTAAGGCAAAAATTTCTGAACGTCATGCTAACTTTATCGTCAACTTAGGTAGTGCCAGTGCCACGGATGTGGTGGCACTGATCAAAGAGGCTCGCAACCGCGTACATGAGAAGTTTGGGGTGGATCTGGAATTAGAGGTTGAACTGCGGGGCGAGTGGGGGAAGTCAGGAGATTCAGCGGCACAGTCGGAGGCACAATGACAGAAGAGACGAGACAACCAAGAGAGCAGATAGCTACTCATATCTATAGGCGGCCAGAGGGTACGAGGGCGGCGCAAGCGCCTCTATACTCCTCCGCGCCACCCTTACCCCGTCGCGACGGGGCAGGGAGTGTAGGCGTTCGCGAGCGGGTAGTGACGCGACATCGTGAAGTGCAGCCGGCAGCGGGGGAAAGCTACCTTCACAGGCGGAATCAACTCTTTTCCGCCCGCGCGAAAGCGCCAACGCATCATGAACTCGCACCACGTAAAGCGCGTACCCTGGCTCAAACGGGTGTGCCTGCCATTGGTGGACAAATGCGGGTATTAAAGCGTCCTCTGCCACGGTATAATCAGACACCAGTGCCGGTACGCAGTGGAAGATACACACATCGCTCGGGGTTGCTGTGGAAAGTGTTTGGTATCTTTGCACTGCTGGTGCTGGTAGCTTTGGGGTCCAACTTTGCTCTCACTAGCAGCGCATTTCGCGTGGCGCAGGTGAGCGTGGTTGGGACGCATAACGACATCCTGGTGCGCAATATTCAACATATGGGGATGCAGGGCCAGAACATTTTTCTGATAGACGTGGTGGCACTCACGCAGCGTATCGATATGTTGCCGATGGTGGCCTCCGTGGATCTGGAGAAGCAGTGGCCCAACCAGTTGCAGGTGTCGGTAACAGAGAGGACGCCAGTGCTGCTCTGGCAGACATCGCACGGAACGTATAGTGTTGACCAACATGGAATAGTGATCGCACCAGCGGATGAGACCACGGGAGCGAATGCACTCATGACGGTCGTGGATGGGAGGAATCAGGGTAAGACCGCTGGGGGAAAGGGAACAGTGATACATCCCGGTGTGCAATTGAATGCGGCTGATATCTCGTTCGCAGTGGCAGTGTTTGCGGAATTGCCGCAAGTGGCTGGTGTCACAAACTTTACCTTGCGTTACGTTGATACGAAGGCTGCAGTGCCTGCCAGTGGGCAAGCGAATATGGGGGGACAGAGGCGGTTTGAGGGATATGTTGTCGAAAGTAAAGCAGGGTGGTTAGCGTACCTGGGCGGGGCAAATGATGCTAACCCGCTAGACAATCGACTTGTAGAACTCAAGCAAATCCTGGCTCTGGCGCAGCGAGAACAACTCAATCTCGCGACAATCGATCTGCGCTTTGGCCTGAGACCTGTGTACACGTTAAAACAGTAATGAGCCTGGCATGACCTTAGGCGTAGGGTATGAAATAGTGGGATGGCCTTAGTGGTCAACCAGAGATGGAAGGGTTCGGTCATATGAAGGAATATGTAACTTGTAGTGCGTCTCACACATGTACCGCCCAATAGGAGCGTGTATCGTGCAAGAGCGGGTGATCGTCGGTATCGACGTTGGAACAACAAAAATCTGCGTTCTCGTCGGTGAATTAGATCGCGACGGGAAGATGAACATTGTTGGCGTTGGCACCTGCCCTTCACAGGGTTTGCGCCGTGGGGTGGTGGTGAACATTGAAGAGACCGTCACTTCAATTGCAGCGGCGCTTGATCGTGCTGAACGTCTCTCTGGAAAGAAGATAACCACAGCGTATGTAGGGATTGCAGGCAGCCATATTGCCTCGGAGAATAGCAAAGGATTTGTTGCAATCTCGCCGAGCCACCGGGATATTGTGCAAAACGACATTAGCCGAGCTATCGAGGTTGCGCGAGCAATTGCCATCCCCGCGAATCGCGAGGTGATCCATGTGATACCACGCGGCTATGTCGTTGATGGGCAAGAGGGTATAAAGAACCCTATTGGCATGTCTGGCTTTCGCCTTGAGGTGGAGACGCATATTATTACCGGTGCGGTGTCTTCAATTCACAATTTAATTAAGTGTGTGCAAAAGGCGCGTGTAGAGATCGAAGATCTCGTACTGGAGCCACTGGCCTCCAGCGAAGCTGTCCTGGCGGATGGCGAGACAGATCTTGGAGTAGCGCTGGTCGATATTGGTGGTGGTTCCACGGATATCGCAGTGTTTTCCGATGGAGCTATCTGGCAGACGGTCGTCTTGCCGATTGGGGGCAACCTGATCACAAGCGACATCGCCATTGGCCTGCGCCTACCTTTCGGTGTGGCTGAGGAACTCAAATTGACCTATGGTCATTGTGATCCTTCTGCTATCTCTGATGACGATATGATCGACCTGGCACAATTTATGCCGAACTGTGATGATCTGGTGCCGCGTAAATTGTTGGCTGAGATCATCCAGGCTCGCGTGGAAGAACTGTTTGAGATGGTTCACGAGGAGATCCGTAAATCTGGTTATGATGGATTGCTACCGGCGGGCCTGGTGCTCACCGGCGGCTCTGCAGAATTGCCTGGTATCCAGGGTCTAGCAGGACAGATACTGGACCTGCCAACCCGCATTGGTTCTCCGCTTGGACTTCATGGACTGGCCGATTCGATCTCGCGGCCAGCTTATGCAACCGCGGTTGGCCTGTTGCAATGGGCTTTGACCCACACCTCGTTCCTCATCGATGAGGATGAGCCTGAGGATAATGGGCTAATGAGTTTTGCGTCCCGTTTCGGACGCTGGTTACGTGCGTTTTTACCTTAGTTCAAAGGGGGCCACGAAAATGCTACCAATCGGAAATCATCAAATAGAAGGCTTCGCCCAGATCCGAGTGATCGGTGTTGGAGGTGGAGGCAGTAATGCGGTCAATCGCATGATACAGGCGAATATGGTGGGAATCGAGTTTATTGCCATCAATACCGATGCCCAGGCCCTGCTGCTCACCGATGCTCCACATCATATCCGTATCGGAGACAAGCTTACCCGTGGCCTCGGTGCGGGTGGCAATCCCAGTATTGGAGCCAAGGCAGCGGAAGAGAATGCTGAAGAACTGTACGAGGTGCTTAAAGGCTCTGATATGGTGTTCATCACCGCGGGTATGGGAGGCGGTACAGGAACGGGAGCCAGCCCGATAGTGGCACAGATTGCGCGTGAGGCCGGAGCGCTGACAGTCGGTGTCGTGACAAAGCCATTCACCTTCGAGGGCAACAAGCGTCGTCTCGCAGCGGAGGAAGGCATCGCTAACCTCAAGCAGCATGTCGATACCTTGATAACCGTACCCAACGATCGGCTCTTACAGGTTGCGGATAAGAAAATGCCGCTTTCTGAGGCATTCCGTCTTGCGGACGACGTATTACGCCAGGGTATTCAGGGTATCAGTGACCTGATCACCGTTCCCGGGCTAATCAACCTGGACTTTGCCGATGTCAAGACGATCATGTCAACTGCCGGTTCGGCTTTGATGGCGATAGGTGAAGCCAGTGGGGAAACGCGCGCGTTAGATGCTGCGCATATGGCGATCGCCAGTCCATTGCTGGATATCGACATCAGTGGGGCGCGAGGTGTACTGTTCAATATCACAGGGGGCATGGATCTGTCGCTGTTCGAGGTCAATGAAGCGGCTGACGTGATTAGCAAGGCGGCGCATCCTGAGGCAAATATCATCTTCGGCGCTGTACAAGATCCTAATTTCGATGGAAAGGTCAAGATTACCGTCATTGCGACTGGCTTTGATGGGATCGCACGGACACCAGCACAGGTTGTTATGCCCTATCAGCAGCAGAGTCGTACGCCAGCTTATGATCGCAGTATGCTCTATTCAGTGTCGTCAATGAGTGGTAATAACGGTAACAATGGCAACGCGGCTGGACGCCAGCAGCCTGTGCAACAGCAGGGATATGGTTCCTTGCCGGTAACACCGCCGCCGGTGAATATGACCAATCATCCAACAGACCCGGTGCATTCGGTGCAGGCACCCTATGTGTCGCAGGCTGATCCACTCATGCGGCAGCGCCCGCTGGTATCTCCTGAGCAGGAGCCAGGACGCCAGGCGATTGCCAGGGATGTGAGCGCGGACGTGTACGACCTGGACGAGGGTCCAATGGAAATGCCAAGGACAGGTCAAGGTTCTAGCACTCATGGGCGGCTCCCGGTGCCTGAACCGGAGGCGCAGTCGTCACAGCGGCCTTCTGGTGATCAGCGTTCGCAGCGACCTGTGCGGCGGCTAGATCAAAGGGGTCTCGACCTGCCAAGGGGAAATCGCAACCCACCTTCCGGTGATGTGATCGATATCCCGGCCTTCCTGCGGAAACGGTAGTGGACGGTTCTAGGTTCTAGCCAAAAGCAGGGGTTTGGCTTCCAGGGCTATATACGATAAAAGCAGGCCTCATGTCGTGAGGCCTGCTTTTTGTGTTTGCTAGAGCTTACTTACCGATTTTATTATTCGTTCTGCCCAGGTTGCCTGGGATGTTCTCATCAAGGCCAATGTGGTTGATGACGACACGCACGCCGGGAATACCGACGATCTCTCGCTCAAGTGCCGTACTTCATCGCGCTGGTGGGCGTTTCGCCGTAGAGACTCACAATGTAGTTCTCAACGAGTGCCGTGATGTCTTTTGCCCCTTCAAGCTTGCCAGCAGCTCGTAGCTTTTCAATGCTGGCATTGACAGCGTTCAAAATGGTATCTTCTGCAACGAGGAAGTTCTTTACATCGATGACGCCAGGCATCTTCAAGAGGGCTTCCTGAAGTACTTTACGCTGCTCCTCCAGCTCGACTTTACCATAGAGTGCCAGTACGACGCCTTCGCGTTCAACCTCAACCTTGACAGGGTGGGCACTCCACTCGGTGCTGCTGACGGTGACAGTCCGATCGGCCACGTCTTGAGCATCTTGCAGTAACAACTCCGCCAGGTAAGTTGGTTGCCCAGTCTCAGCAGCAGCCGCATAGGTAGTCGGCACACGTGAGGATCTTGCTTTTTCTGTGCGTGAAGCAAATGGGTCTTCTAAAGCCCATCCCAAAATAGCGACAAGGATAAAGGGGGCTGCAATAATGGAGATCCAGGGATTGGAGTTGATGGTCAGCATTCCGACCATCGTTATGACTACTGCTAAAGATAAAATGAATGGCCATAAACTGCCGTTAGGCATGTGAATATGGGCGTGGCCTTCTTCTGATTCATGTTCTTCGATGTCGGCCGGTGGTGGCGCGACCATCTCATCTGTTGTGAGATTAACACTTTGAAGAGGTGTATTCATGCTCATGCGCTCTTGTTTCCCTCTAAGTATCAAGTACGATTTATGGGGATCCTGACTTGTTAAGACAGAGTGATCCCGCCTGTAATAAGAATAACAGGAATGTGCGGATGTTGCAATAGTTAGTATTCCCTCATTTGGTAACTTCTTCATATGACACGTATGTCATATGGCTACCCTTTTATTGTTTGCTCTTTTCTGTCTTCAGTATCACAACAATGTTGAGTTTTAGAACAAGCTTGAATTGTTACCATATACCATTTTAGTATTGATAACCTCCATCAAATTTGCATCCGCAGGTTCTTTATACGTTGTCTCTATCAAAGCCTCAATCTCTGCCGATAGACTATCAATGCTCACACGAATCCGCCGTTCTTCCTCAGTGACTTTATCGACCGAAGCCATGAACGCACGTACAGCTTCCAGGGTAGCGGGTACCTGGATACGCTTGCGTGCTTCTACCCATGTCCAACCCTGAAGTTTTGGGTTTATTTGCGAGAAGTACAGTTCGAGATAACGGAGGAGTTCGGGTTCTGATGACTCTAGATATGTCTGGGGTTGGCGACGCAAGAGTAACCGTTCATTCTGTAGTGTTGGCCTCTCGGCAATTGTGCTTTGTGTATCGCCAAAGAAGCGCAGTACTCCCAGAGCGAGATAGCCCTGCGGGTCGCGGTAAGCGATACTTGGATCTGCGGCCAGTGATGCTGGCGTTGGGACTACGGCCAGTTGCTCGTACCGTACCTGAATAGCATCAACCCGAATAGCTATTTGTTGTTGCCTTTCAGCAGATGCAACTTTGATAGGTAAGCGTTTCCAAACATCGGGATAGATACGTCCTTCCCTGGTACCTTCAAGCCTATTGGAAGCAACGTATTGGCGTATGAAGCGACTGTTTATGATACCCAGCAGGTAACGCAGGTCGAACAATTCAGCGATAGAGGCAAGACCATTTATGGCGCCTGCAATCTGCCGCGATTCGCGAAGAACCGCCTTGATGCCCTTTTCCTCAATCGCGCCCGCCTGCTCTAATGCTTTCCAGGAGACTACAACCTGAACACTATGATTGGCAAATAGCCCGGAGCGATCAAAGTAGCCGCCCGATGTTTCCCCTAGCAGGAGCTTTTCAGCAGTACGGAAAAGTGCTTTATATCGGGGACGGCGCATCTTAGGTTTATATTTCTCATAAGCTACAAATCGCTTGCGGCGCAGAAAGTAGCGGTCTACATCATCACCTAGTACTCCGTCATCCGTGTACTCAGTGGGACGTTTTGCACCCCTATCAGGGGGTAAAAAGACGTCATCGAGGGTAAATATCTTCTGCCTTTTTCCGGCAACGATTGGGTCAAATGACTCTTTGCTTTGTGCTTCAATACCTGTACCCATGTATACAATAGCGCAGAGAGGAATACTCCCCTGAGCCAGGCTTTTATCGAGAAGGGAGTCGTAACGCCACCTGAAAATCTGTCCGTTGGAGGCCAATTGTGGTACAGGAGGGAGCGGTTCGTAGTTTGAACAATCTACCTGGCGATGTTTACGTCGAATTACTTCATGCTCCTCATCAGGCGCACGATTCTCAACGAGGACAATGGTGTTTTCGATAGCTGCATCCTGGAAGAGACGTAGAGCGGGGAAAAAGTCAATTTGCAGCAGGCGATATTGGCTGCTGAGCAACTGTCGCAGGCGTTCCGCATAGCCTTCTGTCTCAATGCCTTTAGAAACGATCAAGCCAAGTCTTCCTGTTTCTGGTCGCAGAAATTGCAGGTTGCGTTC
>DMFQ01000375.1:5428-6861 GCA_003450555.1 Ktedonobacter sp. | reverse complement strand
CCAGGGACGATTTTACGCAGGAAGACGATTTTTCCGCCCTCCTCGGTGACGGCTACATTCATGCATTTGATGCGGGGCAGTAACTGCGCGACCTCGACGAGTTCGTGGTAGTGGGTGGCGAAGAGGGTGCGGGCGCCACAGCGTTTGTTATTGTGCAGGTATTCGACGACGGCCCGGGCGATGGAGAGGCCATCGTAGGTACTGGTGCCGCGCCCGATCTCGTCGAGGATGACGAGGCTGCGTGGCGTGGCGTGGTGGAGAATGTTGGCTGTTTCGACCATCTCCACCATAAAGGTGCTCTGGCCGGTCGCCAGGTCGTCCTGCGCACCAATACGTGTGAAGATGCGGTCGACGAGGCCAATGCTCGCGGTCTCGGCGGGAACGTAGCTGCCGATCTGGGCCATGAGCGTAATGAGGGCCACCTGGCGCAGGTAGGTCGATTTACCCGCCATGTTGGGTCCGGTGATGATGCAGATTTGCGCTTCAGAGTTGGAGAGATTGGTATCGTTGGGAATGAAAGGGGTCTCGGCCTGCGCCTGTTCCACAACGGGATGGCGGCCAGCCACAATATGGATGATGTCGCTCTCGTTGAGCTGTGGGCGGCAGTAGTTGTGCTGGGCAGCGACCTGGACGAGGCTGAGATAGACATCTATCTCGGCGATGGCGTGTGCGGTATCGAGGACCTGGTCTGCTGCATGAATGGCGAGATCGGCGCGCAGTTGAGCAAAAAGCTCGGTTTCAAGCTTGCCAATACGCTCCTGAGCGTTAAGGATGAGGGTTTCATATTCTTTCAGGTCGGGCGTGATGTAGCGCTCGCAATTGGTGAGAGTCTGCTTGCGAATATAGTCAGCGGGGACACGGTTCGCATTGGCGTTGGTGACCTCGATGTAGTAGCCGGGACCTCTGTTGTAGCCGACCTTGAGGTTGTTGATGCCGGTGCGGCGGCGCTCGCGCTGCTCCAGCTCGGCCATCCACTTTTGCCCGTCCTTGGACGCGTGTTTGATCTGGTCAAGCTCGTCGCTGAAGCCGGAGCGAATGACGCCTCCCTCAGAAGTACTTAGAGGAGGTTCAGCGACAATAGCCCTATCGATCAGCGTAATGATATCTTCATTGTTGGAGAGCCGACGCGTAATCTGGACAAGCGAGGGCATCTGTACAGCCGCGTCTTCTGATAAGGATACGCGGACCTCGTCAGCAGCACGCAGGCCAACTGCCAGGGCTACCAGGTCGCGCGGTGAAGCGATACGCTGGCGAACGCGATTGATGAGGCGTTCGATATCACCAGCCTTTTTGAGGGCTTCCACCAGTCGAGCCTGTATGAGTGTATTGCCGAGCAGTTCGCTGATGACCTGCTGGCGCTGCTGGAGGATGGTGATGTCGAGCAGCGGCTGACTGATCCAGCGGCGCATCAGGCGAGCGCCCATGGGACTGCG
>DMFQ01000375.1:3153-5306 GCA_003450555.1 Ktedonobacter sp. | reverse complement strand
GTTTCAAAGAGTTCAAGGTTGCGGCGGGTGTGGGTATCGAGCGTCATAAAACCATTGGTATAGTAGGTCTCCAGGGCGGTGAGTTGACGCAGGAGGCCCTTTTGCGTCTCTTGTAGATAAGCGAGGACGGCACCGGCGGCGCGGATGGCGAGAGGAAGATGAGCACAGCCGAAGCCTTCCAGGGACGCGACTTCAAAGTGGGTAAGCAGGCGGTGGCGCGCGTCGTCCTCTGTGAAATAACGGGCATCATAAGGAGTTACGTGACCCGCAACGCCTGTGAGCAGTTTTGTGAGGGGGGCGATATCGTCCTCGTCATCCTCGTCGAGGTCTGGGATTTCGGCGTTGGCGTTGCCATTGCTGCCAACTTTCGAGACCTGTTTTTCATTCATGACTGTTGCCAGCCAGCGGCGCTTGCGGCTGCCGAGGCGGCTATAATGGGCTTCGATAATCACCTCGGCGGGTCCGACACGAGCCATCTCCTGTTGGAGGGCGAGTTCAGGCTCGGGGGTATTGAACTGTGTCACGGCGAATTCGCCGGTAGTGATATCGACATAAGCGACACCGACGGCATCGCGTCCGGTGACGACGCCCGCGAGGAAGTTGTTGCGTTTGGCGGCCAACATAGCAGGGTCAATGATTGTGCCGGGGGTGACGATGCGGATTACCTCGCGGTCAACCAGTCCCTTGGAGAGCGCCGGGTCGCTGGTTTGTTCGCAGACGGCAACGCGGTAGCCCTTGCTGACGAGGCGCGCGATATAGCCATCGGCGGCGTGATGCGGTATGCCTGCCATGGGAGATTTTTCGCCGCGGCCAAAGTCGCGGCGGGTGAGGGCTATTTCTAGTTCGCGGGCCACAATTTCGGCATCATCATCGAACATTTCATAGAAATCGCCCATGCGAAAAAAGAGGATGGCGTCAGGATTCTGTTCTTTTATACGCAGGTATTGTGTGCGTACCGGGCTGTGAACTGGATGTTCTTGTTCATAGTCTTTGAATAACACTTTATACCTCTGTCAGATTGACCGGCATCAAACATAGTAAACCTTCTTTTGTTCCCATCTTTATGAGTGAAAGTATTTTTCATTCTGAAGGATGATTGTCCCAAAATACCCTAACTTTTCTAAAATATTCAATTCTCTTACCTATTTTGTCAATTTCTCTTGGATAGCGTCACCTACTGCTCTTGTACTCTTCACTGTAGTCGCAGAGAGATAATCCTGGCGAGCATTGAGAAAATCTATAATACGTTGTTCGACTTTCAGGTACTGATCCGAAAAAAATAAACTACTTTTCAACTTAACCTCTCCCCAAAAAGCTGTAGCTGTTGCTTGGAACTAGTTTGCTCTATAGCTCGTTGCTCAATGAGAGTGTTCCGCTCCCAAAAGACTCCTTGTGAGTATCCCTGAATCAAATTATCTTTGTTTGCTAATTCAAGTCTTTTCTCCGTTAGGCAGCAGTATAGTTCATCGATTTCAATGCCGATGTAAGCACGTGCCAATTTTTTCGCTACGACGGATGTAGTGCCCGAGCCAAGAAACGGGTCAAGGACGAGCTGACCAGGAAATGAACTGGCAAGAATAATTTTCGCCAGCAGTTTTTCTGGTTTCTGCGTTGGATGGTCAGTATTTTCGGACATTGACCAGAATGGAACGGTCATATCCGTCCATAGATTGGAGGGATGGGTTAAACGAAAGTCACCATCTTCTGTTTCATCCCAGTCTTTTGGCTTGCCATTTGTATCTTTATATGGAGCTATGACCTTTCGTTTAAGTTTGACAGCATCGACATTAAATGTATAACTATCTGATACTGTACAAAACCAGATATCCTCTGAGCAGTTTTTCCAGTTGGACATGGCCCCCCGACCTTTTTCGCGTTCCCAGGTTATACGATTTCGGACAATGAAGTACCGTTCGAGGATGTAGTGGATAGCGGCAGAGGAGCGCCAATCACCACAAACATAGATCGAGGCTGTTGGTTTTAAGAGTCTGACAATCTGCCCAATGAATGAATCGAACCAGGAGGCATATTCATCTAAACCTCTTTTCCTAAAAACAGTGCCATTAAATGATTTTGTGATATTGTATGGTGGATCAATAAAAAGCAAATCTATGCATTGGTCAGGTAGAAGTGGTAATACATTATACACATCT
>DMFQ01000375.1:1751-3050 GCA_003450555.1 Ktedonobacter sp. | reverse complement strand
TGGTAATACATAAAAGATATCCTGGTTAATGGTGGTATTTTTGATCGTATCTACTGATTCTGCCTTGTCTAATCTTAGAAGACGAGAACTATATAAATCTTTTTCCTGTGTTGAAAGGACGATGGTGCGGTTACGTTCCGCACGAATACTATTTGCCATGTTGATCTCCATTCACACTATACCAAAAAGAACAAATGTTGCAGTCTATCGTATGACGGAGGCTTGACATTGTCAAGAAGGCACTACAAAGTGACTATGGAAGTACATCTTTCTGTGAGATCAGTAAAATGGTTGAGCATGGCGTTTTATTATGCATAGGTGATTTGGATTTTCGGAGGGGATTACGATGCTGTACATTGCGATCGTTCTTTTTGTCCTGGTGACTACAGGATTGGCTGTACTGGCGTTTGAGAATATTCTCAATGATGTTTCTTTGTCGCTGGTTGTGTGGCATTCAACGCCGCTGCCGGTGGGTTGGCTCCTTTTGTTGGCGTATTTGCTGGGAGCTGTGATGCTTTTTCTGATTGCTGCTGCGTCGGCTGCACAGGATGCTCGTGAATTGAGGAGTTTGCGTGAGAGGGTGAAGGTATTGGAGGTGTCGAGGGAGGGGATTGCTACAAGTGTGGCGCCGGGAGTGCCTTCTGTTGTTCCGATGCCGGGGATGCCGGGGCCTGGGCCGAAGCCAGATATTTCGGATATGACTACTTTGCATTAGTGTTTTTTGGTTTGCGACGGAAGAAGATGCGGAAGAGGATCTGGAGGAAATTGTGTTTGCGGGGTGATATCGCGGATGGCGTGTGTGTAGGTGACGCGCTAGTTGGTGGCATGTTTTCCTGGTCTGCTGTCTGGTTGGAGGATGTTGTGAGCGAGGTGTTCTCGGTTTCAGCGAATAAAGGTCTGTCCCTGTGCCAGGAGGTATCGTTAGTTGTGTAGAATTGTTCCGCTACTCCCGCGGCTGGTTCTGCGTCCCTGATGGGGGATAGCTCAGCGAGGGGAATTTCGAGAACTGTTGGGGAGTCGAGGGAGTCGCTGATCTCTTTGGTAGGAGCCGTGACAGGTGTCAATGGGGATGGAGTGTCTTCTAAGACGGGAGTATTGGAAGGAATGGAGACTTCGTCTGGGGAAGTTTCCGCTGGTGCAGTTGTGGTTTTTGCGTTTTCTGAGAGAGAAGTGTTGTCAGAAGCGCTTACATAGGTGGAATACGACTCCTCTGAAGGGGCTGGAGCTACTGGTAATTTGTGCGCGACCTCTATTTGTTCAGCAGGCTCAACTTGCTCAAGCGGAAGGTGCGGAGTGACG
>DMFQ01000375.1:0-1686 GCA_003450555.1 Ktedonobacter sp. | reverse complement strand
GGAAGGTGCGGAGTGACGGAGGTCTCGACGGTATCAACTTCGTCAATTGGAGTTAAATTTTGTTCTGCTATTGGAGCAGTGGAGATATTTTCAACTGTCGTTGGTGCTGGTAGCTCCGCTGGCCCCTCAGGCACCTCGATAGAAATATGAGAGGTTGAGTTGGTGTTGGTAGTACCGGCAAGAGCGGGGCTGGTAGTATCCATTTCGTCCTGCTCTACAGGAGCAGTTGTTGTTCCTGATGGCGCGGCGTTGGTCTCGTTGAGTTGGGCGGAAGCTGCTGCCTGATCTTGCGCGGTTAGCAGCACGATGGCTTTGGTGGGGGTAGTATCCTCAAAGGAGAGGTTGTCAGTGGTGTCATCCTCTATTGGGACAAATTGTTGCGCGTCTCCTGGTGCTGGTAGATCGCTGGGCGTATGGTACTCTGCCGGGTGTTTTGCGAAGGGTTGGGCGGCCTGGAGAACTGCGTTGGGGCCAGTTGCCTGCATTTGTGCGGTGTCCTGGTCTACAAGGGAGAGGGATGTTTCCTCTTGTGGCGCGGGCGATACAACGGCGATTTCAAGCGCTGTATCTATGATAGAGACGTCTCCTTCGCTCATAAGTTTCTGGAGAAATACTTCCTCGGTAGCTTCGTTGATCGTCTCATCTGCCTGTGTGTGCGCGGGAGTGATGGATGACGTTGGCCCGGCAGCTTCTAATGACGGCGCTTTGTTGGCGGTTTGGGCGGTTTGGGCGGTTTGAACCTTATGCATCGAGTCGATCCAATCGTAGGCGCCTTCTAATGCATGTTCGCACCACGTTGAGTAGTCGTCGCGAATGAAGTCAAACTGCTCGCAGTACTCAAGTTGCTGCATGGTGTTGTCAAGCCATGCTTCGCCTCGCTCCAACATGCGATCCAGGAGGTCCAGGTCAGTGACGCCATTGGACTGAAGGCGGGCGAGAGTGGCGAGTGCTATTGGCGTAGGATGCGTCTGCTGCAAGAGCAGGTTATTTTCAACAATTTGCTGGCGCAGTGTTGCGATCTGGGTGTGCAGATTTGCCAGCCGACGCTGCTGCAACCATTGGCGATAGCTCGTATAGAACTGTTCTACATCCTCGAGTTGAAGATTTGCAAAGACGTGATTGATTGTTTCAGGAGTATATTGTTCCGACGAATTACTCATTTTTATGCTCCTCATGACCGCCTGGTTGTGAGGGCTGGCGTCCCCAGCGTTCCAGCCAGCGCTGTACGAGTCGATTGGTGCGAACGCTCTCCTGGTCAATGGGTCCATTGGATTGGCTCGCGCGTGCAGCGGCTGCAATATTGCGTAACCACCATGGCAGTTCTATCTGAGGATCGGTTAGTGTGTGCTCATCGATGAAAGAGGCCATATCTTCTGGCAACAGTGTCGTATCCTCATGAGGTATACGTGGTGTAGGAGATATAGGAGGCAGAGACTGACCAAGGTTTGAGTTGAATGGTTGGGAGTTGACTGTTGGCACTTCCATGGGCAAATCTGGGTTTTCAAAGTTTGCTAAGCTACTCCAGGCAAATAGCGCTGATGAGATCAATTCGTCGGATGTATTTGGTGCTGGTTTGTGTGTGTGCTCAATGTTTGATGCTGGCGTTGGCTCTAGTGTTGCTGGCGAATGACCGTTTAAGCTGACCGCCAGAGCATGGATAATCTTGTTCTCAGCAAGTAAAGAACC
>DMFQ01000301.1:15486-15844 GCA_003450555.1 Ktedonobacter sp. | reverse complement strand
GTGATGCAGCGCGCTGCATCACCTGATAGTACACTAATGTGTCAGCTCTTGCCCCGGCAGCCAGCGCAAATTTGGCTTTGCGGGCAGCCAGCGCCTGGTCCAACCTGCCTACAGGTGTAGTGTGAGGCGCCGTCTTGACGATCTCGGGATTTGTGCGAGACTCCTCGGCAATCTGCTTCATGACACTGACGAAGTAGTCCAGCGTTTCGCGCGTCTCCGTCTCCGTTGGCTCGATCATCATGGCCTCGTGTACGATCAGTGGAAAGTAGACGGTTGGCGCGTACATGCCAAAGTCGAGCAGGCGTTTGGCGATATCCAGCGCTGTAACTCCGCTCTCTTCTTTCTGACGTTCAGCCGT
>DMFQ01000301.1:0-15274 GCA_003450555.1 Ktedonobacter sp. | reverse complement strand
CTCTGCGCTACATGCAGCAGGCCATCCGGGCCATAGCTGCGAATGTAGGTGTAGGCGCGTACCAGCACGCCGAAGTTTCCCTTGTTGGCGCGAATCTTGCCAATGGACTGTGGGCCTGGGTCCTGCCAGTAATAGCCCTGTTCTCCCTTGCCAGGCAATGGCCCTGGTAAGAAAGCGACAAGGTGCTCTTTGACGCCAATAGGGCCTGCTCCCGGACCACCGCCGCCATGGGGCGTGCTGCATGTCTTATGCAGGTTGAAGTGCACGACATCGAAACCCATGTCGCCAGGACGGGTGATACCCAGCACGGCATTGGCGTTCGCGCCATCGTAGTAGAGCTGTCCCCCGGCTTCATGAACCATCGTCGCGATCTCCGCGATACTGCCATCAAAAAGACCCAGCGTGTTGGGATTAGTCATCATGATGGCGGCAATATTGGCTGCATTCGACTCCAAGAGCGTTTTGAGGTGCTCTACGTCGATGCCGCCGGTTTTGGGATCGCTCTTGACCTCCACAGCTTTGTAATCGGCAAGCGTGGCACTGGCGGGATTGGTACCGTGAGCGTTATCGGGGATCAGCACAAGGTTGCGATGTCCCTGACCCTGACTCTCATGGTAAGCCTTAATCAGCATCAGGCCGGTGAGTTCACCATGCGCTCCGGCGGAAGGCTGCAGGGTGACACGCGTCATCCCTGAAATCTCGGCCAGGTACTGTTCAATTTCGTAGAACAGCTGAATGACACCCTGCACGGTAGCTTCAGGCTGCAAGGGATGAATATGGGCGAACCCTGGCAGGACAGCCATGTCTTCATTGAGCTTGGGATTATACTTCATGGTACAGGAGCCAAGCGGGTAGAAACCAGTATCCACCCCAAAGTTACGCTGCGAGAGATGGGTGTAGTGGCGTACCACCTCAATCTCGCTTACTTCCGGTAAAGGCGCAGGCTCTTTGCGCAGCATATGTGCCGGAACCATGCTGTCCAGGGACTCGGTGGGTACATCCATGGCCGACATAGTATCCACACGGCGACCGGGGGCGCCTTTTTCAAAAATGAGCTTTTCGATACTCATGCCTGTACCTCCTTTAACACTGCTACCAGGCGATCTATCTCTTCTTTTGCGCGCGTCTCTGTCACACAGAAGAGCAGGCAATTCTCCATGTCCGGATAGTCCAGTCCCAGGTCATATCCACCAATGATATCGGCCTGCTCGAAATGCTGCTGGAGTTTCTGTGTTGGAACAGGCGATTTGATCACAAACTCATCAAAGAACGGAGCACTGAATACTGGCTCAAAGCCCGGTAGCGCGGTGATCTGGCGGTACGCGTAGTGCGCTTTTTGCAGACAAAGTTCGCCAAGTTCGCGGAATCCCTGTTTGCCAATGGCAGCCATATAGATGGTTGCGCCAACGGCCAGCAACGACTGGTTGGTACAAATGTTGGAGGTAGCACGCTCGCGGCGGATGTGCTGTTCGCGCGTCTGCAATGTTAAAACATAGCCTGTTTGTTTCTCTCCGCCTTCCTCGATGGTCTGCCCAACCAGTCTCCCTGGCAGCAGGCGCATATATTTCTGTTTGGAGGCCATGAAGCCTAACGCCGGGCCGCCGAAACTCATAGTATTGCCGAAGCTCATCATTTCGCCTACAGCGATATCGGCGCCGTATTCACCCGGTGAGGCCAGGATACCCAGTGAAGCAGGCTCGGTGATCGTAGCGATGAAGACCGCCTTGCCTTTGTGGGCGATTGGTTCAATGGCGCTCATATCTTCAATGGAGCCAAAGAAATTAGGCTGTTGTATGACGACAGCCGAAGTCGTCGCGCTGACAGCTTCGTTCAAATCCTCGATCGAGGTGAGGCCATCGCGTATGGGTACCTCTTTGACCTGGAAGCCGCGCGCGTGAGCGTAGGTGTGGAGCACGCGACGGTACTGTGGATCAACGCCCTGTGAAATGACCACTTCTCCTCGTCCGCCGGGGCCAACCGCCAGTAACACAGCTTCAACCATGGCAGTTGCGCCATCGTAGAGCGAGGCATTGGCGATATCCAATCCCGTAATCTGGCAGACCATGGTTTGGAACTCGTAGATAGCCTGTAGCATGCCCTGGCTGACTTCGGGCTGGTAGGGCGTGTACGAAGTGAGAAATTCGGAGCGGCGCTGCAGGTGCGGCACCACGCTTGGTATAGCGTGGTCGTAGGTGCCAGCGCCCAGAAACGAGATAACGGTGTCCAGGTTTTTATTTTTCGCCGCCATGGCGTAGAGCACCCTTTTGAGATCTGGCTCAGAGAGGGCAGGCGGAAGTTCAAGCGGGCGTCGCAGGCGTACATTTTCTGGTACAGGCGCTAGCAACGCCTCTAGCGAAGGAAGGTCCAGGCGCGCCAGCATTGTTTCCTGGTCTTCGCGGGTATTAGGTATATAGCTCATGCGTTAACTCTCCATTGAGCGAATTAAAAGAGACATGACCGAAATGAATAATTCCTTTGAGCAATGTTCAGGGTATCTAGAAGGGGCACTCTTCCCGTGGACGCCTGACCCGTTTGTTTCTGGGGCGTCATGCCGTCAGGGAAGAGTGCCCCTTGAGGTCCAGTTTGGAAAACCCATCCTGTCACACTCTGGGTACCAGGCAAAGATGCTCAATAATGATATAGTGTATTGTATCACGCTCAGGCGTCAGGCATCCAATATGTATGCATGTGGATC
This sequence comes from Ktedonobacter sp., assembly GCA_003450555.1. Lineage (GTDB taxonomy): Bacteria > Chloroflexota > Ktedonobacteria > Ktedonobacterales > Ktedonobacteraceae > UBA11361. The sequence continues at coordinate 12,579 of DMFQ01000301.1, read as the reverse complement.
CATGGTGATGCAGACTTCCTCACGCTCTAACGACCCTGAAGATGCTTCTGGTATTCTTCCGCGCTCAGCAGGCTAGTAAGCTCCTCGGGTTTGGTTAGTTTTACAACGAGCATCCACCCATCCTCATATGGGGCATCATTGATCAGTTCCGGCGTGTCCTTTAATGCTCCATTGACCTTCACCACATCGCCGCTGATAGGAGAAACAAGTTCAGAGGTCGCTTTGACTGATTCGATGTCGCCAAACTTTGTTTCATGTGAAACACTGTGCGAACCATCCCAGGGCAATTCAATATAGACAATGTCGCCGAGCTGATCCTGGGCATAGTCAGTTATACCAATGGTTGCCTGGTCTCCCTCTACGCGTACCCACTCGTCAGATTTGGTGTATTTGAGGTTGGCAGGATGATTGAGATTCGCCATGGTTGAGTGTCTCCCTTCTTCTGGACGGTCGAGAGACCATCCCTGGACACAATGATGAACAGTAAAAATGACACGCGGCATATTGCTTGACCGCATGGACGTAGGGGCGCCATTCACTGGCGCCCGGGTGGCCAGTCGCTCCCTACATCCAGTCGCCAGTCGATCCGGCCCGCGGGCGCCAATCAATGGCGCCCCTACTCGACGCCGATATCCCAGGCCTGTTGGAGGTCGGCCCGCGAGTAGCATTGAAAGGCCATCAGGGTGTTGGTGTTGGTGATGTTTGGCAGTTGTACCATGCGCGTAGTAACCACTTCTGACAGGTCTTCATACCGTTGCAGCCGTAAAAGCGCTACAAGGTCATACTCTCCTGTGACTGAGTAGACCTCCGCCACCCCTTCGATCTCTAAGAGGCTCTGGGCAGTTTCATTGACCTGCCCTCGTTGTACATTGATGAGAACGACAGCGGACACCATACTATACTCCTTATCGATCACATGAGGTCACATCGACCTGACCCTTTCAACGTCTTTAAAACACTGGCGGTGAAGGTACCACCGGCAACTCCAAACTCAGGCCAATCACCTTGATTTTCTTGCGCAGCGAGTCCAGCGCGTAACGCGGTGACACCCACGGGTCCACCTGCATCGCCAGGATGTTCGGGATGTATTCGTCCTCCGGCGTCAGCGCGGCGAGGGCAACAGGCGCATATTTATCGATGGCCGCCTTCACAATCCTGGCATGAACTGCGTCTCGCTGAATCATTTCTCTCAGGAATTTCACACCAAAGACAACGTGGCGTGATTCATCGCGCGCGACAGCGGTGAAACCGCCGCGAAATGCCGGGAAGAGATTATTCTGACGGTAGAATTCGAGGATGGCGCGCTGGCCTGCCAGTGCCATTGTCCCTTCGACAATGACATGGTAGAGTGTTACACCTTCGACCAGGTGAGCAAGGTTAGTGGGTTCCTGCCGAATACGTTCGGCGACGTCTGAAAGTGAGTCAATCAGGATATACTGGAGTTGCTTGTTCATATACTGCTGTATCTCGGTCAGTGTGTCCTCCAACCTTGTCTTATCTATGCCGAGCACCTCTTTGAAAAAGCGAGCGAAGAAAACCGTATGCCGGGCCTCGTCTGCCAACTGCGTGGTCAGGAAGATACGCATCTCCTCGTCGGGCATCGCGCTAATATATGGGCCTAACGTGTCTGTGACGCACGCTTCTCCCTTAAAGAAGGCCGATAGTCCATACAGGCGGTCCTGGCGTTCCTCTGCTCCCATCTGCTCCCATTGGGCGCGGTCAGCAGAGAAATTAATCTCCTCCGCGCGCCACTGCTGGCGCTCCCAGCGGTAGAAAAGTTCCCTATAGGAAGGCAAATGGACCAGCCCCTGATCAATAATGTCTATCACGTTATCGATGGGGGTCTGCTGTAACTGGGCCAGTGAGGCATTTTCTAAGGGCATTTCAATGGACATGTTGTCTCCTTAGCTCTTTCTTGTCGATCTTTCCCACTGCATTGCGTGGCAACACACTGATAAACTCAATCTCGCCTGGCGTCTTATAGTTCGCCAGCGACTCGCGGCAGTAAGCGAGGAGGGTCTCCGCCTCAACGGGGGCCCGCGTAACAACAAAGGCTTTCACTTCTTCACCCATGCGCTCCGATGGAACGCCAATCACCGCCGCTTCGGCCACTGCTGGATGCCTGCTGAGGACTTCTTCCACGTCACGCGGATAGATATTAAATCCCCCGCGAATGATCAGGTCCTTCTTACGTTCGACAATATACAAATAACCATCTTCGTCAAAGCGTCCCATATCGCCTGTATGCAGCCAGCCGTTCTTCATCGCGGCCTCTGTCTCGTCGGGCATGTTGTAATAGCCCTTCATGACATTGGGGCCTCGCGCGATCACCTCACCCACTTCGCCAGCAGGTACAGGTTGATCGTTTTCGTCCACGACGAGCACTTCTACGTTTGGCAACGCTTTTCCGACCGAACCTGCTCTCCTCTCCATATCAATGGCGTGGCCGGTGAGAGCCGCGCTTGCCTCTGAGAGGCCGTAACCCTCCAGGATGCGACAGCCAAATTTCTGCTCGAAGCCCTGTAAGATCGCTACTGGCAGAGGAGCAGAACCGCTGACACACGTCTGCAAACTACTGGTATCGTATTTCTCAGTATCTGGTGTGAACAACAACGCGACGAACATGGCTGGGACGCCGGCGAATGAGACTATACGGTGGCGTTCTATAGCGGAGAGTACCGCGGCAGTATCAAAACGAGGATGTGCTATAATCGTCAGTCCACGCAAGAAGAAGACATTGGCGGCGATAATGCCAAAGGCGTGAGCCAGGGGAAGTACAGCCAGGTTGGTCTCTTCATCCCGCGTCTGACGTTCCGGCCCTCGTCCACTCAGCGCGTTGGAGATGAGGTTACGATGGGTGAGAACAACCCCCTTTGGACGACCGGTGGTACCAGATGTATAGAGGATGACGGCAGTATCATCTTCTGACAAGAGCACCCCTTTCTCAGGCGAGAGGAAATGTTCAGTGCCCGCTTCGCCTTTTTTTACGACATCGCTATAAGCGTGCAGCGTATAGGAGCGCGGGCTGTCTCCAACAGGCACAGCACTTTGTACCTCCGTTTTCCCTGTAGAAATAATGTGCTGCATAGTAGGGACATCGGCCGGAGCACTGCTGAGTAAAGGGAGGAGAACAGCGCTGGTAATCACGGCCCTGGCGGCGGAATTCTCCGCAATATAACGTACTTCCGGCCCCTTGAGGAGTGGCATTACCGGTATGATGACCGCACCCGCGCGCGCAATTGCCTGGTACGCAATGATGACTTCTGGGCAGTTCAGCATCATGACAATGACGCGGTCGCCTTTCTCAATTCCTAATGCCTGTAGACCGCTAGCCAGTTGTGCCGCTTCCCTGGCTATATCCAGGTTGGTATATTCGCGTATATCTTGCTGATCTTCGTAGATCAACGCTTTGTAAGGACCGAAACGAACGCAGTTGTAGATGGAGAGATCGGAGAGCACATGCAGGTCCTGATCGTTCATCGTGGGTTTCTCAACCGTCATGCTTGTACCTCTTCTTCTGCCCTGCCGAGTCTTAAGGGAATAGATACCATGGCTTCACCAGCAGTGACCTTCTCACCTCTCTGGTTTTGTGCCCAGCACTCAATTTCCATGGACTCATATCCCTCCCTCGGGGTGGTACGAGCTTTGACAACGCCATGACAGGTGACGGTATCTCCCAGGCGAACCATGTTGATAAAGCGGACCTTCAGTTGCGTGAGAAATGCTTCAGGCGTGTCGGAGATGTGTAGGTCGATGAATTGACCGAGAAAAGCCATGCTGAGCATGCCCTGGGCGATGACACCATCCAGACCTACACGATGTGCAGCCTCTTCATCAAGATGGATGGGATTGTAATCACCAGATGCTTCAGCGTAACGTTGAAGCTGCTCCTGCATAATTGGCGGCTTCACCAGTGGAATAAGCTTTTCACCGATTGCTGTGTTCAAAATACTCAAGGGATGCCTCCATGTAGTTCGGGTAAGATCACAGCGCCCAGTATTGCGCCAGACCCTGTCTCCAGATGAGCGTCATTATGCGCCCCTACAACGTTTCGCTTATGTAATGGAGGATGAGATATAGCATGACCTTTTCACTGTAGCATTTTTACCAGCTATTACGCAAGGGACTAAAAGACGGGATGCATTGTGCGCCATATCGTGGGGGGAGTTTCGATAATAGCTGGCTGCCATCCCGCTTCACCATATAAAATAGCTTCATTCCAATTTGGATTTTTGCCAAAGAAGCGATAGCGTATGTGCCACCTGTTTTCGACTTTCTGTTTCTCATGATAGGCGGTATCCAGACCAAGATGAAAACTGAGCAATTGAGCATAATACGGTTGTAAGGTGTACTCCATATGATCCGTATCTAGCTCGTGATCGGCAAAAGCCATTTGCAGGTCAAAGCAGTAGGGATAGTGCATCACCTCCGGGTCGCGGTCTTCCTCGTCGGCGCGATGGATCAGTATGAGCATTCCTAACATCTCAAACTGGCAATACGGTTCACCAGCGAAAGAATCCTGTCGAAACGGTGGGAGCGCGAAGATAGTGCGTATCTCAGAAGTGAGTTGTTGTAATGACTTTTCTGTTCTTATACATATTTGAAACGACATGCCCAAAAACTCCTTAAGGGAGGTAGAAGGTGAACTTGTTAAGACCAATCTCATCTTACGACTCACAAGAATAGGTGTCAAGCGAGGAAGCTTGATAGCAAAGAGCAAGCAGAAATACGATAGCTTGCACTTGCTTGCTATGCCTGATATACTTGCATCACAGCACTTGAGGACATGTTCTAAAACATGTGTAAGGTTGACGTCGCGATCGTCCAGCATCCCCTGTGGATGTCCAGTCAGCAGGTAGGAGTAAAAAAGCGGACATGGTTGCCGCCCGTACATCTCGTACACCCACACCGCCGCCACGGCAAGTAGGCCCCATTGTGCACGCAAGTCATACGATTGAGGATTGGTTGGCACTCTACTGGCAAAAATTAAACCTCCCAACGCAAGAACTCGGTAAACTGGCTATCACGCAGGATCGCCAGGAATTTATGCATTGGACGGGCAAGCGGCTCAGTAGTATGGTGTTAGGCTGTTACTGCTATCTTCCAGCTCCACATCATTCCCAGGTAGGAGCGCAAAAACGTCCTCGCATTTCCTCGCATTTGCAGGCTCTTCCAGTCTTTGAAGACGCGTTACAACTCCATCTGCCCAGTCATCGCCACCTCATCTTTATTGAGCCGGATATGCAACCCCAATCGATTGAGGTAACGGTAGCCCATGAATTGATCCACCTTGCCGACCGCGTGAAAGGGACGCCGCGCCGTCATCGCCATCATGGTTACGACTCAATTGCAGCCGATGAGGCCGCCATCACCGGCTATGGACTGGAAGAACTACGCCGTCTACTGCACGAAGAAAGTATGCGACGCGAGGCTCTGCGCCGCACACGACGCCCTATTCGCTACCTCTACGTCTGCCCAAATTGTGGCAATCAATATCCGCGAACGCGCCGCTACTCACAGTCCGTTTCATGTAGCAAGTGCGATAAGACCTACAATCCACAGTACAAGCTTTTGTTGCGTGCATAATACGTGCTATTTAAGCGCAAATTCCGCTCATCGCTGAATTTCTGCGAGTTGATGCTGTAATTCGTGCAGCCAATCGAGCAATGAGCGGGTCTGGTAGATGCGTCCGCGCAGCACGACATGGTCGAAGAATGCTCCATCGCTAGCCTCTAGAGGTAGCGTATGTTGAGACTCGAGGTGGTCGAGGAAGTTTCGGCAGGCGACAATTTGCTTATCGATCAGAGGCCCTGTCTCTTCTGGAGTAAACTGGCGGACAAAGTAGAGCTTAATGAGGAAGAGGATGCGAATCTCGCGCGGTCGCTCAACGGGTTCTTTCAACCACTGGAAAAAGGTACGCCGACCCTGTTCGGTGAGGCGAAAGATTTTGCGGGGTGGACGTGGTCCCTGGGCTTCCAACTGCGCTTCGATATACTTCAGGCGTTCAAGTTTTTTCAGGAATGCGTACATCTGGCTCATTTCAAGGTGAACAATCTGCCCTAACGCCCCATTTTTGAACTGCTGGAACATTTCATAGCCATGCATGGGCTGACTTTCGAGTAGCCCGAGAATGGCATATTCTGCTGGTTCGCTGATGTACATTATTTTTCCTCGATCAGAATAGTTTCATTATAGTGTACCTGGGCTACCAAGAGCAATATGCTATGTTATTTGACCGTGTGAAAGCACAATTGAGCTGACGTATTATAATAGACGAATAATCAGGTTCGCTACTAAATTCCCTTGCCTATTTCGTACATGAGGAATGTTCCATTGATGAGTGAGCAGGCTAAAAAAACACGGCGTCTTTTTCGTCGACCATCAGGCCGCGCGATCTTCATCGCCATCGCCATTCTTATTCCACTCGCCGTAATACTTTCATATGTCGATATTCCTGGCTCCATCGTCTTCGTAGAGCACTTCTTTACTGCGCCCAAACACTTTACCTATCAAGGACACTCGGATTACGTGAGCAGCGTCGCCTGGTCTCCCGATGGGAAACGTATTGCCTCCGCTAGCGGTGATAAAACAGTACAGGTATGGGACGCGGCCAACGGTGGTCATGTCCTCACCTATCGTCACCATACCTCCGATGTACTGACCGTGGCGTGGTCGCCCGATGGCAGATATCTCGCTTCCGCTGCCGTCGATTCTACCGTACAGGTATGGAACTCCGTTAGTGGTGCACAGGTCTTAACCTATCACGGTCATCTCGATGCTGTATTTGCTGTGGCCTGGTCTCCTGATCAGACGCGCATCGCATCAGCGAGCAACGACGGTACTGTGCAGGTGTGGGATGCCACTACCGGCAAGACACTTGTCACTTTCGGGAGCCAGCATGTCGCGAAAGGCTTTCCACTACCGTGGAATACCGTAGCGTGGTCGCCAGATGGCAAACGCATCGCCATCGGCGGTAACGGTGATGCGCTCATCTGGGATGCTGCTAGCGGGAAAAATATTGTCGCCTACGGCTATCATGGTGGAGTGGTGCACCAGGTAGCGTGGTCTCCAGATGGGAAATACATCGCGGTCGCTTCCGATGTCTCGGTGCTGATATGGGAGGTTGCCACCATAAAAAATGTGTACACCTACTCTGGACACACTGGCGATGTATTTTCGGTAGCATGGTCACCGGATGGAAGACGCATCGCCTCCGCGGGTGGTGATAATACTGTGCAGGTCTGGGATGCCTTGACCGGGAAACATGTCTATATCTATCGCGGACATGCCGACTATTATCTCGGCCATTTTACCTCTGGAAATGCGGTCAATAGTGTGGCATGGTCGCCCAATGGGAAGCAAATAGCATCGGCGGCCGGGGATGCGACCGTGCAAGTGTGGCTTGCACAATAGCGCAAGAGCCGCCTGGGAGGCCAATTTTCTTTTTGCTCAATTGTTATAAAATGGCTTCACAGGCGGCACGAGGCGCTCAACTATGGTATAAAGCAAGGCTACACCCTTGTTTTCCATGGAATCGCGTGCTATACTCCTAAACGGCAGTGAGGTTGTGATGCCGCTCTACAGGCCCAACAATACATTTTGGGATCGAAAGCGACGTGTGTTAACTGTTGTAAGGAGGACCTTGAACCCATGGCCACGAAAAAAACTGAAGCGAAGAAGACTGAAGCGAAATCGACTACTGTAGGAAGACAAGAACTGTCAAGGCGTATAGCTAAAGATGCGGAGCTTTCTCAGAAGCAAGCTCAAGCTGCCTTAGAAACCACTTTGAAGGCCATCCGAGAGGCTCTTGAGAGTGGTAGCGAGGTGCGCTTGGTCGGCTTTGGCTCATTCAAAGTGCGCCAAAGTGCGGCACGCAGAGGGGTTAATCCACGCGACCAGAAACCAATCGAAGTACCCGCGAAAGATCGTGTGCGTTTCTTTCCTGGCAAAGAACTCGCGGACGCTGTCGTCAAAAAGTAAAAGTATGGCATTCTTCCTTAGGATGCCCGTTGTTCTCACTGCCGCCAACGAACAATCTCATACTGGGAAATACTAATGCCTCAGGACGGGGTCTCTAACTTTGCCAGAGACCCCGTCCTGGCCTATGTCAAAGTAACCACGACCTTCATCTTGATATGACCATGCATACCCCTATGATTCTCATCTTTCTTGCGGTACAATGAGTAACGGTGTACTCACAGTGTAGTGAGATAAAGGCCTCATCGCATACAGTGTTGTATGGGCGGGTTGGTCACGCAAACAAAAAAGTTTCATAGTACAGGGGAGGCCTATGGCAATCAGCAACGCAACGCTGGCGGGTTTAACCCGCACAGAACTACTAGAGATGCATTATAAGATGGCTCTCGTCCGTCGTTTTGAGGAGAAGAGCGCCGAAGAGTATACCCGCGGTAAAATTGGTGGTTTCATGCACCTGTATATAGGCCAGGAGGCTGTGGGAGTAGGTAGCATTACCGCGTTGCGACCTGAGGACAAAATTCTCTGTAGTTATCGAGAGCATGGCCACGCGCTGGCAAAAGGTATGGATCCTGGCGCAGTGATGGCCGAACTTTTTGGCAAAATTACGGGGTGTAGCAAGGGCAAAGGCGGCTCCATGCATATGTGGAGCAATGAACTGGGTATTTACGGAGGTAATGGCATCGTCGCCGCACAAATGCCGATTGCTGCTGGCGTGGCCTTCGCCGCACACTACCAGGGGCAGGATACCGTTATCGCCTGCTATTTTGGTGATGGGGCGGTTGACGAGGGAGCCTTCCACGAATCGCTGAACCTGGCATCCGTCTGGAAGTTGCCCGTGGTATATATCTGCGAGAATAATCAGTATTCTATGGGTATGGCCGTGGGGAAAGCCTGGGCAGTCGACAGTCTTCTGCCACGTGCGGCAGCGTACAATATACCCGGTGACCAGATTGATGGCATGGATATTATCGCTGTCTATGAGTCGATGAAACAGGCTGTAGAGCATGCCAGGAATGGTGATGGCCCCACCTTACTCGAGATCAAGACGTACCGCTTCCGTGGACACTCCATGACCGATCCCGCCTATTATCGTACTCGCGAGGAAGAGCAACAGTGGCGTACTACACGTGACCCCATCGGTATTTTCGAGAAGAAATTGCTGGAGAATGGCCTGGCGACACAGGCTGAATTTGATGAAAATGACGCCATGGCGACACAGGTATCCGAGGATGCGGCTGAATTCGCCGACAATAGCCCCGATCCCGCACTCGAAGAACTCTATACCGACGTAATGGTTGATAACTCCACCGCCCTCACCTATCGCTACGAGAGGAAATAGCAAGCATGCGTACGATTACCTATCGCGATGCGCTCCGTGAAGCGATCCGCGAGGAGATGCTGCGCGATGAACGCGTCTTTATTATGGGCGAAGATATCGCCGGTTATGGCGGCACCTATGCTGTGACAAAGGGTCTGTACGAAGAATTTGGCGAGAAACGCGTTCGCGACACTCCCCTGGCAGAAGAGGTGATTACGGGCGTAGCCATTGGTGCAGCGCTGGGCGGTTTGAGACCCATTCTCGAACTGATGACGATCAATTTCAGCTTACTCGCCTCTGATTTACTTGTGAACAGCGCCGCCAAAATGCGCTACATGTTTGGTGGCCAACCATCCGTGCCATTTGTCGTGCGTATGCCCTCCGGCGGTGGCGCCCAGCGCGCCGCGCAGCACTCGCAATTGTTTGAGACGTGGTATGCTCACATCCCGGGGTTGAAAGTGGTCATGCCCGCTACGCCCTATGATGTCAAAGGGATGCTCAAAGCGGCAGTACGCGACCCTGACCCGGTTCTCTTCATCGAGCATGAGTTGCTGTATAACGTCAAAGGTGAGGTGCCCGACGAAGGCGTTGAATATACTGTGCCACTCGACCGTGGAGAGGTGAAACGCCCGGGAGAGGATATCACCATTATCACCTTTTCGCGTATGCTGCATATCTCGTTACAGGCCGCTGAAGACCTGGCTAAAGAGGGTATCGAGGCCGAAGTAATCGACCTCAGGAGTATTCGACCAATCGATATTGACTTGCTCGTTGATTCCGTGAAGAAAACGAACCGCGTAGTCATTGCAGAAGAGGGTTGGAAATATTATGGGACGGGCCAGGGGCTGGCGGCGCTGATCTACGAACATGCTTTCGACTATATGGATGCACCTATCCAGCACGTGACCGGCGCGGATGTACCCATGCCCTACTCAAAAGTGCTGGAACGCGCAGCACTCCCGAAAAAGAGCGACATAGTTGACGCTGCGAAGGCAATTGTTCCTGCAGCTCTCGTTCGCAGCTAGGTTCCACCACTAATGGCGAGCCCTATACGCATCCACCGAAGCCCTGAAGATAGGCAGGAGGCTGGATGGTGATGGGTTTTTTCTTCGGTGGAGCCTCACAGGTAAATCGGAGATACACCTATGAAAACAGTAGAAATGCCCAAAATGGGCGATAGCATGGAAGAAGGCAAGATTCTTCGCTGGATCAAAAAAGAGGGCGACCCTGTCAAAAAAGGCGAGATGCTAGCAGAAGTTGAGACAGATAAAGTCAATATTGAGATAGAAGCCTTTGCTAGTGGGGTACTACGCAAGATTATGGTGCCTGAAGGTACTGTGGCGCCGATTGGCGCGAAAATAGCATTGATTGGCGCGCCCGATGAACCCCTACCAGCCAACTTGACCTCCTTCCCAACTCTACAAACTCAGGCAAGTAGCGAACAGCAGGCGCAAGTCCCCGCCGCGCTCGACAATGCGTCCATCGGCGGAACCCCTACAGCGGTCAATCAGGGCCGCATCTTCATCTCGCCTCTTGCTCGTCGCGTGGCCGCTGAGAACCACCTGGATTACGCTACTTTGCAGGGAACAGGGCCAAATGGACGCATCATTAAAAATGATATCGAAGCCGCTTTAAATCGGCAGCCGGCAGCGCTCGGTATCCTGGCTTCTGCAAGAGTTGCGGAACCGATTCCATCTCTTGTAACTCAACCGGCGCCGGAACCAGAACCAGTTCCAGAGCTTGCCGCCTCCACGGGCAGCGACGAAGTGATAGAGCTTCCATTAACGGCCATGCGCCGAACCATTGCCAGGCGTTTGAGCCAGAGTATGCAAACTGCGCCGCACTTTTACGTCACCGCTGTTATCGATACAGGCAAGCTTGCAACCTTCAGGCAACAGATTAATGACTACACTGCTAGTGACGCCGCGCCAGTCAAGGTCAGTTTCAATGACCTGATCGTAAAAGCCGTGGCAAAAGCATTGGTACTCATGCCACAGGTAAATGTTTCTTTCGCGGAAGACCGGTTACTGCAGAAGAAGCAGATCCATATTGGTGTCGCTGTTGCCCTTGAACAGGGCTTGATTGTACCTGTACTGCGCAATGCAGATCGACGCGGTCTTCTTGACATTGCCCGTGAGACACAACGGCTGGCGGAGGCGGCGCGCCAGGGGAAAATCCGTCCAGAAGAGTTCAGCGGCGGCACTTTTACCGTCAGCAACCTGGGTATGTTCGACGTTGATAGTTTCACCGCCGTCATCAACCAGCCAGAGTCGGCTATTCTCGCCGTTGGTTCGATCACACCGACGCCTGCTGTCGTCGATGGTCAGGTGGTCGTGCGCAACCGTATGAAGGTAACGCTCTCTTCTGACCACCGCGCCATCGATGGCGCAACCGCCGCTCGTTTCTTGCAGGAGGTCAAGCGCTTATTGGAAGAGCCATTCGGGCTGGTGTTATGATGCAATGGGGGGACGTGTTCATGTCTACATATACAATTAACGGCGTGACCCTGGCGCTGCTCCAGGGGGATATCGTCAAGGTGCAGGCGGATGCCATTGTCAATGCGGCCAACAGCGCGTTGGCTGGCGGAAGCGGTGTCGATGGCGCCATTCACCGTGCTGGTGGACCGAGCATTATGCAGGAGTGTCGCGAAAAAGGTGGGTGTTCGACGGGAAGTGCCGTGGCCACGACCGCTGGGAAGCTTTCAGCTACATACGTTTTTCATGCTGTTGGACCAATGTACAGCGGTAATCCTGAAGACGAGCGCCTCCTCAAAAGCGCCTACCAATCTTGTCTCGACCTGGCGGAGCGCTACAAAATTGAGAGTATTGCTTTTCCCTCGCTCAGCACAGGCGTCTATGGCTATCCATTGCACCTGGCTGCTCCGATTGCGTTAGGCACCATTATCGAGCATATCAAGCAGCCCACGAGCCTCAAGCGAGTCACCATGGTATTGTTTGGGGAAAGCTCTTATCAGGCGTTTGCGCGTGTTCTGGACAAACAGGGCTTGTCTTGATTGTCCAAATATGAGGTGAAGAAGTAGCTGCGCTACCTCTCATCATCATCCTCTTCCACTTCGACTATAAGTTTGCCGCGCAGACCGGTCACAGCGGTGGTATGCGCAGGGGGATCCCACTCAAACGACATCTTCTGACGTTTGAGCGGTACTACCGCCTGTAATTTATCCCAGCGATCTTCGCGCGCCATGCGAATCTCGACATGCTGTTCATCTATGTCCAGGCGGCGCGAGATGGCTGTAAGAAGATCGGATTTGATCAATTCCAGCA